>JACCRC010000389.1 GCA_013813765.1 Deltaproteobacteria bacterium
CGGATCGCGATCTCGAGCTCCTGCTTCGCGCACGGTGACCAGCGAGTGGAGGCATCGCGTGCGTCGAGGTGGACCACGAGCGCCTCGAGCGAGACGCGGTTCGCCGCGGCGATCGGAGCCTCGGGGAGCGTGCCGCCGCCGCGCGCGATCGCGAGCGCGGTGCGGAGAGCGGCGTGCGCGACTTCTGGATCGTTTCCACCGAGCAGCGCACCGACGAGTGCCGCGCCCTCGGGGGCACCGGCGAGTGCGCGGGCGATCGCGATGCGGGCGAGCGGTGTCATCCGTGCGATCCACGGCGTCAGGTGACGGGCGCCTTCCGGATCGAGGGCGACGATCGCGGAGATGGCGGCAGACTCGCCGGTCTCGAGTGCCTCGGTCAGGATCGGTAGCGTCGCGTCGGGGCCGACCCGCGCGATCACCGCGAGGGCACCGGCACGGCGTGCGGCATGCGTGTCGGTGGGCGCGCGCTTCGTCGTCGCCGCGGTGCTGGGCGGAGTACCGGCGCACGCGGTGAGCGTCTCGGTGAGCTGTGCGTCGGTGAGATCGGCGCGGCGAATGCGCACCAGCGCCACGCCCCACTCGGGGTCGCGCTCGCACAGTCGGGCGAGCTCGCCGGCGACGTCGCCACCCGAGAGCGTGACCTCTGCCGAGCGCACCGCCTCGGCGACCTCTCGCGAGAGCCCTGCGCGCGAGCGACCGCGCGGCAACATGCTGTCGTCGCCGGCGATCGCGAGCGCCTTGATCGCGGCGGCGAGCGCGCGGTCGTCATCTTCGATCTCGGCGGCAGCGCGCAGCTCGCCGCGGAGCTCGGGCGTCGGCGAGCGGGCGAGCTGCTCGAACAGCGCGGTGCGCACCGCGGGCTCGTCGTGCCGCAGGTGGTCCCCGAGGTCCGACGCCTTCACGCGTGCGCGCGCGATCACACCGCGGGCAAGGGCGGCCTCGCGTGGGTCGTCGCTGCCGGCCATCTGCGACCAGCGTTCGAGGGTCTCGAGATCGATCGTTCGCAGATCCTCGGCGCGGTGCGAACGGATGCCGAGCGGTGCCGCCAGGGCGGTCTGGAACCGGCGCGCACCGATCTGCGCGGCGATCGACCAGATCACCGCGATGCCGACCGCCGCGGCCGCGAGCGTCGTCGGGTGCGCGACTGCAACGGGACCGATCTGCAGCAGTACGAGCGCCGCGACGGCGGCACCGAGCGGCCACATCGCGCCGCGCAGCAGGACCTTCCAGCGCGCGCGAGGGCCCGGCGGGAACGCCGAGAGCTGGATCTCCTGCGCCGTGCGCGAGGTCGCGAGTCGCAGGACCTGGTCGGTCGTGCGCGTGCCCGCGATCGCGACGAAGCCCGGCGCGATCGCGAACACCACGTACCAGGCGATCGCCATCACCGGGTGGATCGCAGCGGTCGTGGGCAGGCTGCGCGTCACGAGGATGCGCGGCACCGCCAGGACTTGCAGCAGGAACAGGACTCCGTTCGTCCCGCCGTAGAACAGCGTGACCGCGACGGCGAGCGTGTCACCCTGATAACGGCTCTTCAGCTGCGCGATGAACTGCAGATCGATCAACGTCGCGACGACACCCTCGAGCAGCGCGACCACGATCAGCGAGCTGAGTAGACGCTTCTGCAACGGCCCGAGCGTCTCCGACGTTCCCGGCGGCGCGGTGGCACCGGGTGCTCCGCCCTTCACGAGCGCCTTCTCCTGCACGATGCAGAGGATCAGCACGATGACGGTGACGCTCGCTCCGATGTACGGCAGGGCGGTGAGACCCGTGCGATACACGATCGCGCCTGCGCCGAGGCCCGCGATCGCGCCACCGAGAGTGACGGCCGCGCCCGCGCGCGGCAGCATCCGGCGCGCATCGCGCCCGGCGACCGAGGCCGCGACACGGTTCCACAGGGCGAGCCCCGCGACCTGCGAGAACGCGGCGAGCGCGACGACGAGCACGACCGGTGGCACGCCGGCCTCGAGCAGGGCAGGGCTCGCGGCGGCGCTGACGAACAGCGCGACGAGGAGGCCGAGGTCCACGACGCGCGAGCTCGCATGCCGCGAGATGAAGTCATAGCCGAGCGTCGCGACCGCGAACCCACCGGCGTTCGCAACGAGCAGCCACGGCAGCTTCGACGGTCCGTAGGCCTCGAGGAACGCGACCTCCGCGAACGAGCGCAGCGTCACCGCGACGAGGTTGCACAGCAGCACCATGGCGGCGCCGAGCACCCACGCTCGACGGTTCAAGGGCCGCCCTCCAGCAAGCGCTTCGCGAGTGCGGCCGACAGCGCCGCGAGCGCGACTGGATCTTCTTCGAGAACGTCTCGGATGTCGTGCACCGAGATCCCGATCACCGTGCTCGGCTGCTCGGCCACCGCGTCGAGCGCGGGGGTCTGCGGCGCGATCACGCGCACGAGGCCGAGCACGTGGCCGCGGGTCGCGGTGCCGCCATGTCTGCGGGTCGTACTGATCGAGGCCATCGCGTTCATCGCCGCTTGCGATGCGATGACGAGCGAACCGTCGACGACGATCCAGACGGTGTCGTCGGTGGTCTTGCGTTCACCGCGCTCGAGCGATGATGGACGCGCGCGCTCGGCAAGCCGGATCAGCACGGCCGGAGCGAGGTCAGCGAACAGCGGGCACGCGGCGATTGCGCGGGCTCGCTCGAGGAGATCCATCAGCGCTTGGCGAGGATCTTCTTCTGGTTCGCCGTGATCCGGGCCTGGTTGGCGAGGATCTGGTCGAGCTTCTTCTGGGCCCGCGCGATCGTGTTCTGGTTCGCGAGAACCTGATCGAGCTTCTTCTGATTCGCAGCGATCTTGGCCTGGTTCGCGATGACCTGGTCGAGCTTCTTCTGGTTGCCGGCGATCTTCGCCTGGTTCCCCAGGATCGTCTTCTGGTTCGCCTGGATCTGCTGCAGGGCCTTCTGATTCCCTGCGATCTTGCCCTGGTTGGCCAGGATCTTCTCCTGGTTCGCGATCACCTTCGCGAGCTGGCCCTGGTTGCCCTCGATCTTCTTCTGGTTGGCGAGGATCTTCTCCTGGTTGGAGATGATCCGGTCCTGGTTGCCGCGAATGTCGTCCTGGTTCGACAGGATCCGACCGCTGCTGTCACCGTTCGTCATCGACTCGAGCATGGGTGTCCACCTTCTCGGCGTATCCACTGCGCCGAGCGCGTATCGTTGAACCAGCCTCCCTGGTGTTGCAAGCCCCCGGCGGCGTCATCTTGGTGCAACATCAGCGGCCGGGCTCTTGCTGGCTTCCCGAACGTCCATGCGTCGCGCCGCCAAGTATCTGTACGCGGTGGCCGGGCTCGCGCTCGGCTGGGGAGCCGCCGCCCCGGCATATGGCCAGCCGGCACCGCCGGCCCCGGATGGCCTGACCGACGAGGATCTGCAGAAGCTCGCCGAGGGCGACGTCATCGAGATCTTCGACGAGCGCCCCGACAAGCCGTTCGACCGTGACACCGAGGTGCGGCTGACCGGCGAGCAGCTCGCCGCGCGCGGTGCGACCGATCTCGGCACCGCGCTCGCGATGCTGAACGACATCTCCGTGCGTGATGCGGGCCGTGGCGGCTTCAACATCGACATCCGCGGCGCGCGCAAGGGCGCGGTCACCGTGCTGATCGATGGCGTGCTCGTGACCGACCCGTACTACGGCACGTTCGACGTCTCGACGATCCCGATCACCGACATCGTCCAGATCCGCGTCTCGACCACGCCGCAGTCGCCGATCGACGGACCGGGCGGCCCGGGCGGCGTGATCGAGGTGCTGACGCGCGACGCGATCGGCGAGCAGATCGTCATCGCGCGCCTGACCTCCGACTCGCTTCCGTCGCTCGGCGTCACCGCGACCGCGCGCGCACCGCTCGCGAAGCACCTCGCGATCCGGATCTCGGCGTCCGGTGTCGGCGGCGCGCGCGAGCTCGACCTCCCCGGCGGTGTATCGATCGGCGAGGCCCGCCACTCCGCCACCGGCGCTGGCCGCCTCGAGTATCGCAAGGGCGATCGCCGGATCGCCGCCGACGGCTTCCTCGACGATCGTCACTATGTCTCGCCGCCGAGCGACACCACGCGCAGCTCGATCCTGATGATCGATCGCGAGACCTCGGTGCGCGGTGCGCTGAAGGCCGACGAGAAGATCGGCAAGCTGCAGCTCCAGGGCGGCTACTACGGCCACTACCTGCACCGGCGGTCGCGCTACTTCGCGGATCCCGAGCTCACCAACCAGCAGCAGTCGGAGAACCTGTCGGCGATCCGCAGCGGCGGGTACGTGCTCGCGACGAAGCCCTTCCTCAAGGACTTCCGGTGGGCGGGCTCCGCCTCGATCTCGCACGAGAAGGCGCTCGCCTCGAACCAGGTCGGCGAGTACGTGCGCGGCGACGTCACGATGCTCGAGATCGCGGCGGATCTCCAGTACGAGCGCAAGCGCGTGCGGCTCGACGGCGCGATCGGCCTCGCTACGCCGTTCGGCGTCGGGGCGGACCCGTGGCCCGAGGGCAAGCTCGTCGCGAAGCTCAAGGCGCGCCAGGATCTCGAGATCACGGCCACCGCGGCGTTCAAGGGTCGCGTGCCGTCGCTGCGAGAGCGCTTCGATGCGCAGAACGGCAATCCCTCGCTCGGTCCCGAGAAGGCGGCGCATGCCGAGCTCCGCGCAGTGGCAACACGCGATCGGTTCAAGCTCGAGCTCGCTCCGTTCTTCAAGCACACGACCGGCACGGTGCGCGCGTCGGCGATCGCTGCCGACATGGGCAAGCTCGTGAACCTCGGCCGCGTGAACTTCTGGGGCGTCGACACCACCGCGCGCGTCACGGTGGATCCGCACCTCGACGTCGGCGGCTCGTACAACTACGTCAAGGCGAACGCCGACACGACCGGCGACGATCCGCTCGATCGCCTGCCGCATCACCGGTTCGACGTGTGGGCCGAGGGCAGGATCGACAAGCGCTTCTCCGGCCGCGTGCGCGCGAAGTACTTCGGCTACGCGACGGAGAAGGGCATGCGGATCCCGGGATATCTCTTGTTCGAGGCGAACCTCACCGCGCAGATCACGAAGGAGTACCTCGCGGTGTTCCGGATCGACGACGCGCTCGACGAGGCCCCCGAGACCCGCGCCGGCTATCACCTGCCGGGCCGCGTGTTCTCGCTGGTCCTGCAGGGAGCGTGGAAGTGACGCGCCTCGAGCGCTGACGGTCAGTCGCCGACGGTGTTCGGGCACGAGCCGGTGCCACCACCGCCGCCGCCGCCGCCACCACCACCACCACCGAGGTCCATCACGGTGCCATCGACCTTCACGCGGTTGAGCGACGTGCTGCAGCCGCTCGCGATCTTCGCGTGGCTCGTGGGATCGACCTCGGCGAGCGTCGCGCCCGTGATCGTCGCGGAGATCGGCTGACCGTTCGTTCCGACCGCAGTGATGGTCACCATGCCGCCGGTGCCGAAGTACTCCTTCGCCTGTGCGGTGCCCTTGTCACCGACCGCGCGCAGGCAGACGCCGCAGGTGGTGAAGTTCGTGTCGATCGGGAACGTGCCCGTCGTCACGGGGCCCGCTGCGAACGCGCCGGTGTTCGGGTAGAGCTCGAGCTGGACGATGTCGCCACTCGCCATCGTCGCCGAGAGCCGGAACCACTTTCGCGTCCCCATCGAGCCGCTGACGTTGCAGCGCTGCGCCTTGAGCGCGGCGACGTTGCCGAGGTCGGCGATCGCTTCGGGCAACGGGCAGGTCAGGTTCGTGGTCCCACCGTCGGGCTCCATCGTGTCGTCGCCGCCGGTGCCACCCGATCCGGTGGTGCACGCAGCGGCAGCCGTCATCACGAGACCCACCAGGATGCGCTTCATACCGCCCAGGGCAGCAAGCGGCGTGCCCTCGACAACCGCCCCAAACGCCGTTACAGGGCCGTTACCCGACGGGAATCCTTGGGGGTCTCGGGTCCAGATGGTGGGGGGGACACCCCAGCTCCGGAGGTGGATGTCCGTGATTCGAACCGCAGCGATCCACGGCACGGCCCTCGCACGGTTCGTGACGTGCATGCGGCTGCACAACGCTCTCGCGATCGATCTCATCGATGACCTTCGTCCGATTCACACCGGCGCGGATCCATGTGGAGTCGCGTTCGATCCGCACGGCGATGCGCTCTATGTGGCCGACGCGTACTCGGGCGCGGTCGTACGCGTCGACGGAGACCGACAGCGACGCATCGCGACGCTCGCACCGACCGGCATGATCGGTGTCGATCGCGTCGGCGCGATCGCGATCACGACCTCCGGCACGCTGTTCGCGACGCAGCAGGGCTCGATCGTTCGCATCGACCGCGACGGTCGGCAGGAGACCGTCGACGGGCTGCCTGCGGGCTACACGCGGGTTGGCCTCATCTACGAGGCGAGCGAGCACGCGCTCTACACGACGCAGTACCGCGCATCGCGCCACGGTGCGCAGGACGGCTCGATCGTGATGATCGATCTCGTCACCGGCTCGCCGTCGACCATCCTCGATGGCTTCGCGCAGCCGATCGGGATCGCGAAGATCGGATCCACGCTGGTGGTCGCCGACGCGCGGCAACGCGCGGTGTTTCGCGTCGAGCTCTCGGCGGGTCGCGCGGTGTACCGGCTCCAGCTTGCCGCCGACATCGACCGCCCCTATGCGCTGTGCGCGTATGGCCGCGACTCCGTGCTCGTGACGACGTACGACGAGGAGAACCAGCGCGGTGCGGTGCGCCGCTTGTGGTTCGATGGACGGAGAAAGACGATCGCGAGCGGGCCGTGGCAACCGCGCGGGATTGCCACCGACGGTGAGCGCGGTTTCGTCGCTGTTCGCCGTGGTGGACGGTTGATGACGTGCGTGATCGAACCGTCCAACCTCTGACAAGCCGCGCAGCGGATCCGGGTGGTTGCGGCGCGGCTCGGCGCCTGCACTTCACGACAGGCATGTCGGATCTCGCAGTTCGCCACAAGCCTGCCCGCCGGCTCGATGACCTGCGCCTCGCGCTTCGCATCGCGAAGAGCGCACTGATCGATCCGTTCCGCCCGCTGATCGCGAACCTGATCGTCACGCGGCGCTGCAACCTGGCGTGCGGCTACTGCTACGAGTACGACAAGGTCTCGCCGCCGGTGCCGCTCGACGTGCTGAAGCAGCGCATCGATCACCTCGCGCGGCTGCGCGCCGTGTTCGTCACGCTGACCGGCGGCGAGTCGCTGCTCGTCCCGCACTTGCCCGAGGTCGTCGCGTACGTGCGCGAGAAGGGCATGGTCCCGTTCGTCAACACGAACGGCTATCTGCTCACGAAGGACTGGATCGAGCGCCTCGACAACGCCGGGCTCTACGGCCTGCAGATCAGCATCGACAACGTGAACCCGAACGACGTCACGAAGAAGTCGCTGAAGGTGCTGAAGCCGAAGCTCGTGCTGCTCGCGCGCCACGCGAAGTTCCGCGTGCGCATCAACACCGTGCTCGGCTCGGGTCCGCCGGCCGAAGCGATCGAGGTCGTGAAGGCGGCGATGTCGCTCGGCCTCGATGCCTCGAGCTCGCTGCTGCGCCACGGCTCGGGCGAGGCGGTGACGATGGATGTGCGTACGCGCGCCGCGTACGACGAGATCCGCGCGCTCGGTCGCCGCGCGCACCCGCTGCTCGACGACGACTTTCAGGTCGCGCTCGCCGACGGCAAGGAGGCCAACTGGAAGTGCCGCGCCGGTGCCCGCACGTTCCACGTGTGCGAGGACGGCCTCGTTCACCTCTGCGCGCCGAAGATGGGCAGCCCGGGGATCCCGCTCGAGCAGTACTCGCTCGACGACATCAAGCGCGCGTTTTACATGCCGAAGCCGTGCGCGAAGACGTGCCCGGTCGCGTATGCGCACCATGTAAGCAGGCTCGACCGGTGGCGCTCGCAGAACGGTCAGCCGTTGCTCCCGGCGGCCGGATCTCCGGAGGCCGACGGCAAGCGCCATTTGCCCGTACTCGCGGCATAGCGCGTAGAATCGAGGGATGGCACAACGGGGCTGGTCCGCGGCGCAATGAGGCGCGCGCTCCTCCTCGTGCTCGTCGTCTCGTGCAGCGACAAGAAGCGCGCCCCGCAGCCGCGCCCCGAGTTGCTCGAGACGATCACGGTGCTCGCGGACAGCGCGTGCGCGTGCAGCACCGACAAGGACTGCATCCGCACCGTCCGCAGGGACTGGGATGCGCAGAAGGTCGACATCATGAACCACGGGCTCACCGGGGATCACAAGGCGAGGTTCGATGCCGAGCTCCTGCGGATGCGAGCGTGCGGTGATGCCGGAGGCCTGACGTTCTGGATGCCGCCTCCGCGCGAGTGACGACAGGTCCTCGACGGTTTCGCCGCGGGTTGCCACCGGCTGCCACGAGCTGACGCGGCACGTCGTTTGCGACGTTCGCCGTGAATGCGCGCGGCACGTTACGTCGGATTTCTGCAGAACCACACCCGGGCGATCCTCGCAGGCTCGCTACTGGCCGTGATCGCGTCCGCGTACCTCGTGGCGGTGCACCTGCCGCTTCACGCGGACTTCGCATATCTGCTCCCCGCCGATGCTCCCAGCGTGAAGGCGATGGAGGCGATGGCCGCCCGGATGCCGGCGCGCGACACCACGCTGCTGCTGATCACGGCTCCGGACCCGGCGACGCGTGCGGCCGCCGGTGCAGAGGCGGTCGCGGGCCTCGGCTCGATCGATCGCTCGCTGATCGAACGGATCGAGACCGATGACGACGCCACGCGCACGATGGTCCGCGCGCATCGCCACCTGTTCGCGTCGCTCGCGGACTTGATCGCCGTGCGCGACGCGCTCGCAGCTCGGATCACGGCGGCGAAGGACAAGGCAAATCCATTACTCCTGGATCTCGACGACGCGCCCGCGCCACGCGATGCGCTCGATGACCTGCGGGTGAAGCGGAAGGAGGCCGAGGCGCGGCTCGATCGCGCGGATCACGTGAGCGCCGACGGCACGGTGCAAGTGATCGTGATCCGGACGGCATTCGTCGCGAGCAACGTGGAGCTCGATCACCAGCTCGAGGCGAAGCTCGATACGCTGATCGCCCGCATCGAGACCGCGTACCCGGGGGCGGAGCTCGGGCTCGCGGGTGGCGTGCCGACGAACGCCGCGGAGCACCGCGCGCTCGTCCAGGGCGTGCTGCTGTCGAGCCTGATCACCGCGGTGCTCGTCGCGCTGGTGCTGCTCGTTCACCTGCGCAGCGTGCGTGTCTTGGTGCTGCTCACCACGAACATCGCCGCCGCCACGCTCGTGTCGTTCGGCGTCGCGGCGTTCACGGTCGGCCACCTCAACGCGGCGACCGCGTTCCTCGGTGCGATCATCGCGGGTAACGGAGTCAACTACGGCATCCTGCTCGTCGCTCGCTACGGCGAGGAACGCCGCAAATGGGCCGCGCGCGATGCAATGGTCATCGCGATCCAGGGCACCCTCAAGCCGACGCTGGTGGCCTCGCTCGGTGCGGCGATCGCGTACGGTGCGCTCGGTGCGACGCGGTTCCGCGGCTTCGCGGACTTCGCGTTGATCGGCGGCATCGGCATGCTGGTGTGCTGGATCGCGACGTTCGTGCTGCTGCCCGTCCTCGTCCTCCGCTGGGCGCACACGCCGAAGCGCGAGCCGTCGCGGATGTTCGGCCGGTTCGTCGTGCGCGCGTTCGGCTTCCGCTCTCCGGTGGTCGCGTGCACGGTCGCCGGTGCTGCGGTGCTCGTCACCGGCGTCATCGCGTGGCGCTATCTCGCGACGGATCCGTTCGAGTACGACATGACCCAGATGCGCTCGCAGGCCTCCGATGCCGTGGAGGCCCGCCGCTGGATGACGGTCTCCGACGCTGCCTTCGGCCGCGGCCTCGCGGGCATCGCGGGCCAGACGTTCGTCGCGGTCGATCATCCGTCACAGGTTCCGGCGCTCGTCGCGTCGCTGCGTGCCGCCGGCGAGCGCGAGCCGGTCATCGGACCGGTCGGATCGATCCTCGATGTCATCCCGGCCGACCAGCCTGCAAAGCTGGCCGTGCTCTCCGAGATCCGGACCCAGATCGACGACGTTGCCCCCGAGCTCTCCGAGGTCGATCGCGCCGACCTCCTGGCGCTGCGCCCGCCGGACGATCTGGGCGCGCTGAGGCCGAAGGATCTGCCGCCCGCGCTCGCGGCGCGCCTGACCGAGCGCGATGGAACGATCGGCGCGATCGTCGCGATCAAGCCCGGGCCCGCGTTCAGCGACCACGACGGGCGCGCGTTGATCCGGTTCGCCGCCGCGATCCGCGCGGCTGCGCCCGCCGACGCGACGATCGCCGGCCCGGCCGTCCTGTTCGCCGACGTGTTCACGCAGATCCGCCGCGACGGTCCGATCGTCGTCATCGTCGCCAGCCTCGGGATCTTATTGATGGTGCTGCTCGTCGTCGGGCCGAACCGCCGCTCGGCCGCGGTGCTCGTCGCGACCGCCGCGGGCAGCGTCGCGATGATCGCCGCGTGCGCCGTCGCCGGCATCAAGATCACGTTCCTCGACTTCGTCGCGCTGCCGATCGCGCTCGGCCTCGGCATCGACTACGCGATCAATGTCGCCGACCGCGCGACGACCGATGATCCGCGCGTCGCGCTGCAGTCGACCGGCGGCACCGTGCTCGTGTGCTCGCTGACCACGATCATCGGCTACGCGTCGCTGCTCGTCTCCGACAACTTGGCGATCCGCGGGTTCGGCCTCGCGTCGCTGATCGGCGAGGTCACCTGCGTCGCCGCCGCGCTCGTGATCGTCCCCGCGATCCTCGCGCTGCCCTACGTCACTTCGCCTTCACCGAGTCGCAGATCGCTTCCAGCATCGCCTTCGTCTTGTCATAGCTAGGCAGCTCGCCATCGCCGACCTGCGCGGCGGTGCACTTGACGACCTTGTCCCCGATCTGCACCCAGCGCGACGCCTCGACGATCCGCTTGTCGGGGCTCGCATCCGTCAGCGCCCAGCCATCCGGCCGCTTCTCCTTGCGGACGAAGTTCGCGTCCTCCATGCGCAGCGCGGCCTCCCGCATCGCGGCCTCCTCGGTCTTCGGCAGCTCGCCGGGGTTGATGCGGAGGAAGACGTGCGGAACGTGGTCGTACTCCTCGCGCGCATCGCTCCACGACAGGGGATCGTGCTTGTCCTTCGGCAGACCCTCCGGGATCTCGACCGTGAACGTGATGCCCTGGGCCGTCAGGGTCTCGGTGGTGCGCTTGGCCTCGCTGAAGTCCGTCTTCTGCTTGCTGCAGCCTGTGATGGCGAGGACGCACACCAGGGAGATCGTCTTCATCGGCCAGTCCTACCACGGGGTTACGGTGCGACTACCGCGTAGCTGGCAACGTCCGGACCGGCGTGAAAATGTCAGTCAGCTCGTTCGGACGTCGTAGTAGGGTCGCCGCCGCTATGAGGACTGCACCCCTCCTGTTGCTCGCGGCATGTTCCGCGGGCGCGCGCGCTCCCCTCGCACCGGTCGCCGATCGCGAGGCCGCTGTGACCCTGGTGCCAGCCCCGGCGCCCGCAGCTCCGCAGGTCACGCAGCACACCTACGAGGCGGCCGAGGATGCCGCCGCCGCTACGCGCCCGATCCGGACCTACGCGCTCCCGCCGTCCACCGTCTCGGCCCTCGCGCGCGAGCGCGTCCGCGGTCAGGTGCTGGTCGCCGGCCCGCTGTTCCCGACGCAGAAGGCCGCCGCGGGTCTGGTCTCGACGATCGACGACGCGCAGCAGCCGGTCGCGCTTCGCGTGGTCGCCGACAAGGGCAAGGTCATCCAGGTCACGACGACCGCCGCCGCCGATTGCGTCGGTGGCTTCGCGCAGAGCTACGAGCTCACCGTGTTCGTGCCGCGCAGCACGCTCGTTCCGCGCACGACTGCTCCGCTCGTGAAGAACTTCGACGACGGCACCGCCTACGCGATCGATCGCGGCGCGCCCGTTCGCGTCACCACCGCCGGGCTCTCGTGGTTCGACACGATGCTCGACCAGACCTCCGCGGCACCGCCGGAACGCCTCGCGTACGGCCTCGGCAAGTACGTGCCGGCAGCCGTGCCCGCCGCCCCGGGCGAGCGCCTCGTGTGCGACGGCGCGCCGATGACGAAGACCGAGTGGTCCGCGGCGAAGCAAGTGGAGGCCGAGCGCGCCGCTGCAAAGACGAACGCGGTCTCTCGCCGCATCGCGAATGCCCGCGTCCAGAGCAAGGCCGCGGCGAAGACCGATGCGGTCGGCGCCCTCGTCGACCTGGCGCTGCAGGACACGATGGAGGCGAAGGCCGACGAGGCGAACGCTCCGTATTGCACCGTCGCACCGAGCACCGCGAAGCCCGTCGCCGGCAAGCTCGGTGGTGCGGCGTACGTGTGGACCGACGCGCGCGGCAACGATCGGGTGTATCGCGCCGAGCAGGGGTACCTCGCCGATGTCGGCGCGACCTGCGCCCGCGTGCGCGTCGCCGTCGAGCCTGGGGTAGTGCGCCACATCGATGGCGCGCAGGCGAGCTCGCCGCGCGTCGCGAGGCAGAAGGTGTGGGTCCCGAAGGCGGGCCCCGTGTTCTGGCCCGACGGCACGAAGGCCGGCAAGTACACCGGCAAGACCGAGCGGTTCACGCGCGTCACCGATCGGGAGAACTTCATCTGCGTCGACGTTCGCGGCGTCGCAGAAGAAGTGTGTCACCGCAAGGGCGACGTTGTCGTGGAGAAGTAACTCGGCAGTAACCGCACGTTTGGGCTGATACGAGCCCAACCCAGACATCAATCCAAGGGACACAGCTCCGCGGTGAAGCGGCCGCTGGCCTCCCACCGCGCACCCTTGGCGGCGTCCTGCCGCGCTGCGAACGAGCCGCGCAATCGCCGCGACCCACGGCAAGCATCAGCGCCACCCACGTCAGCCTCATCCCCGGACGATACGTCATGGTACTCGATGTACGCCTCAGGCGGGACCTGGATACTCCCACCGCTCTCGGCGGCGTCGTTGGTGCCGTAAGCCAGGATCACGAGCGAGCGCGCCTCGGGATCCCGGCGGGCCTCGAGCTCGTTCACCAGGCGAGATCGCATCCCCTGCGTGGTGTCTCCGGCGATGCCGAGATTGAAGACGCAGTCATCCGGTTCGCCGAGCGACACGAATCGCTTCATGCACTCCGTCTTGAGCCGGTCCACCCAGCCGCCGACGCTCGGTGTCGTACTCTCCGAGCGTGATGCTGTCGCCGAAGCAGTAGATGTCCCTATCGCAGCCGATCCGTTGCCGGGCTCATCGCATCCGAAGACGCAAAACGCCACTCTCTTTCGAGAGTGGCGTTGCCGGGCGGACGAGACTTGAACCCTCCCGTCGGAATCCTGATCGACTCGTCAGTCGCGGGTCGGACCGTTGCCAGTGGCGCCCGGATCCTCGCCGACAGGCCCGGAGCCACTGCCCTCTTCGCTGGGCCCCCTGCCGGCGTTTGCCCCGCTCGGCTTTTTTTGGCTGTACGCCTCACGTCCCTCCGCGGCGGTGCCGGGTTTCATACTAGTCGCTGCCGTCACTCTCGAATGGACGCCGGTAATCGTCTCTGTCTCCTCCGCCTGCCGGATCCCATCCGCGGGCCGCCTCGCAGGTGCCATCGCGCCGGGCTTCGTCATTGCGGTCGATGAGCTGGATGACGTCGTCGGCTTCGTCGGCTTGGACTTGGTCGAGGGCTTGGTCGCTGGCTTGGCGGTCCGGGGGGCCTGCACCTTCGCGACAGGAGGTGTCCGCTTCGCTCTCGCGGTGTCACTGGCCGAAACGGCAGTAAGCGCGAAGAGGACACTGGTCACGACGATGAGCAGTCGATTCATCGGAGCAATGTATCGATGTGGTCTCGCGGAGTCGAGGAGTTTCATGCCGCGCTACGCGACCTGTCATTAGTCCCGAGTCCGCCGACGACAACGCGAGCTGGATCCGCGCGTGGACCTGAGATCCGGACGATCGAAGGCGAAGCTGCTATCAGCCGGTTGGGGGAGGTAAGCCCCCAACCGGTTTCGTTTGCATCGTGACCCCAAGGGGACTTGAACCCCTGTTACCGACGTGAGAGGCCGGCGTCCTAACCGCTAGACGATGGGGCCGGAAAGGCGATTGCTATAAACCACAGGACCGTGAGCGAAAGCAACGTGGTTCGGGGACTAGGATTCGAACCTAGATAGCAAGAGTCAGAGTCTTGCGTCCTGCCATTAGACGATCCCCGAATGGGAGGCAGAGTGATTAAACGGCTGGAGCCGTTTCGTCAAGTGGATGGGCGCGGGACGAAGGAGATCACGGTCTTGCCGGCCGTGCGCACCACGTGGATGGCGAGCCAGGAGGTCGACGGAGTCTGGCTCAGGAACCGCGTCAGCTCGACCCCACGCACCCGGTAGGGACCGACCTTCTTCACGATGATGCCGGCCTTATCGAGCTGCTTCGCCAGGAAGTCGCTCGAATCGCGGAGCCCGCGGCCCGAGACCCGCTCGCCGGCCGCGTTGGTGCGGGTGCCCGGAGGCATCCGGAGAGTGGGATCGGCGCCGACCGGCGATGGTGCGATCGCTGCGAGCCACGTTGTGGCGGCCAGAAGGATGGCTCGCATGGATTCACGGTAGCATGCGCC
The DNA here is from genome assembly GCA_013813765.1 of Deltaproteobacteria bacterium. Lineage (GTDB taxonomy): Bacteria > Myxococcota_A > Polyangia > Haliangiales > Haliangiaceae > JABFXX01. The sequence continues at coordinate 14,540 of JACCRC010000389.1, forward strand.
CCGGAGGTTCTATGCGTATCGCGATGGCGCTGCTGTTCGTATCTCTGGCGTTCGGCACCGGCTGCAAGAAGAAGGGCGGCGAGGGCGACAAGGGCAGCGCCGGGTCAGCGACGACGGGCTCGGACACGACCGGGACGGGTAGCGATACCGGCAGTGGCAGCGCGACGGGCAGCGGGAGTGCGGGCAGCGCAGCGTCGGGCGATACCCTGATGACGAAGAAGGGCGGCAACTGCCCGAGCACCGTCTTCACCTCCACCACGAAGGCCGCGCTGAAGGACGGCAAGATCCTCGTCACGGTGACCTCGGACGACAAGGACGCGGTGGCCGCGATCCAGAAGCGCGCCGAGGAGCTTCTGAAGCAGAAGGCCGACGGCACCACGGGCTCTGCCCACGATCAGAAGGGCACGCACGGCGGCGCGATGGGCTTGTGCCCGGTCTATCTGGGCGAGGGTGGCACCGCGACGGCGAAGAACGAGGACAAGGGCGTGACGGTGACGATCACCCCCAAGGACAAGGTCGACATCCTCAAGGGAGAGATCGACTCGCGCATCACCAAGGCCGCCGACTGGGTGAAGGCGAACTACAAGGAAGGCGACAAGGGCTCGATGGGCGGCACTGGTGGCGGCAGTGCCAACGACGGCATGAACCACTCGGGCCTGGGAGACGGCAAGGGCATGGAGCGCAAGGCGGCGGGCTCCGGCTCCGGTTCGGGCTCGGGCGAGCCTAAGGGCGACGGGAAGGGCGGTGGCAAGGGCACCGGGGGCGGCGGCGGGGGCGGCACGGGGGGCGGCGGCGGAAGCGGCAGCGGTAGCGCCAAGACGAAGTGACCGTCACACTCCGTCACGCCGACGGAGAGGTAGAATTACCGGATGCGCCTCGCTGTCCTCGGGCTCGCCACGCTGCTCGTGGGCGCATGCGACAACGGTAAGCACCACCTGCACCCCGAAGCGGGGCGCGATGCGCCGCCTCCACCGTGGTGGCAGCCGGAGCTCGGCACCGCGAAGGACTGGGACATCCAGCTCGCGCCGCCCTACGACGTGTCGGCGACCCGCACGATGTACGTCGTCGACCTGTGGGACTTCACGCCGGCGACGATGATCGACTACGGCGACGGCGATCCGGTCACCGTGCCCGCAGGTCCGCAGGCCGGAAAGATCGCCGAGCTGAAGGCGCGCGGCGTGAAGGTCATCTGTCACGTCGACACCGGCGCGCTCCACCTGCTGGATCCCGACGCGCGAAAGTTCCCCGGCTATGCGGCGACGGTTCCCGATCGCGAAACCCCGCCGGCGGCGTCGATCGGCTGGAGCGTGACCAGCGACGATCCCGACGAGCGCTACCTCGACATCCGCACCGCGACGCGTGGCGCATGGACGTCGAAGATGTGGAAGCGCCTCGATCTCGCGAAGCAGATCGGCTGCGACGGTGTCGACGGCGATCGCAACGACAGCATCTCCGCCGATCCGCCGTACTCGGGCTTCAAGATCGAAGTGTCCGATCAGATCAGCTGGTACAAGGAGGTCGCGAAGCAGCTGCACATGCGCGAGCTCTCGGCCGGCATGCGCAACGGCAACTACGTGCCCAGCCTCGTCGACGAGGTGTCAGCCGACTTCGACTGGATGATCGTCGAGCGCTGCGGCGAGCTCATGGACTGCGACTCGACGCGCCCGTTCGTGAACAAGCGCCGGGTGGTGTTCGCGATCGATTACGTGAAGGATCTCGGCGGTGACCCGAACACGGAGGGGAGCATCTGCAACCGCCAGCAAGCGGCGCAGATCTCGGAAGGCCTGATCAAGGACTTCCCGCCGACGAGCGCCAAGCGCACGCAGTGCCAGCCGTAGCTACGGAGCCTGGCCCGCGCGCAGCGACGCGACCGTCCCGATCAGCACCTTCTTCAGATCCTGCTGCAGCGCCTTCGAGATCGCCGGGTCGACCTCGGCCTTGTCGCTCTTGTCCATCGCCCACTCGCTGACGGCCTTGTCGTTCTTGATGGTGAACACGGTGATGCACGTCCCGTTTCCCGCGCGGTCGTACCCGAGCGCGCGAAAGCCGACGATGCCGCGCCTCAGCTCCTTGGAGCCGACCGCGAGCGGTACGTCGACCGTCTCCGGCCGCCAGACGATGAACTTCGACTTGCCGAGCAGCGTGCCTGCGGCGGCGCGCTTCGCTTCCGCGGTGGCCGCAGGATCCACGAGCGTGCGCGCGGCGGGCTCGTCGAGCTCGGAAGGATTGATCCAGTCGGTGCGCTCGTGACGGTCCGGGATCTCCTGACCGGCGAGCTGGATCAGCGTCCGCGCGGTGAGCGAGGGTGCCGCGAGCTGCGCCGTCGTGCACGCAGGCAGCGCCGCCGGTGCGGGCGTGTTCTGGATCATGGTCGTCGCGAGCGCCGCTACCTGCGCCGGATCCGCGTCGAGTCCGGAAGTCTTGCCACCACACGCAGTCACGAGCAGCAGCGCGAGCGCGCTACGCAGAGATGATCGTGCCGACATCCTCTCCCTTGAGTGCGGCCAGGACCTGGCCGGGCTTGAGTCCATTGACGATCTGCAGCTCCTTGCACCACTGCGCGCGCGGCAGATACTCGATGACCACGCGCTCGAGGACCACGTCGGGCAGGTTCTGCGCCTGGAGCTCCTTCGCGGTGATTCGCGCGATGTGCTTCGCGTCCGGATTCTTCTTCGGATCGTCGGTGTAGAGGCCGTCCTCGTCCTTGATGAAGATCGCACGCGGCGATCCGAGGAACTCGGCCGACAGGAACACGCCCGCGTCGGTGCGGTGCGGCGGGATCCGGCTGCCTTCCTCGCGCTTCTCCCAGTAGCCGAACGGCGGCATGCCGCTCATCACCGGGATGCAGCCCATCTGGAGGTAGAGCGGCAGCTTCTCGAAGTCGTCGGGCAGCATGTAGATGCCGCCGTGCTTCGCGAGCAACATCTGAAGCATGCGCGCGTTCTGCATCGGGATGTACTTGCCGAGCGTGGCGACCACGCCGGTCGGCATCTCGAGCTCGCTCGCGATCGAGTAGATGTGCCGCGCGCGCGTGCCGCCGCCGGCAAGAAGGACCACTTGGATCCCGAGCTTTCGCGCCTGGACGATCTCGTCGAGGATCGGGAACAATGCCGCGCGACCGCGGTCGAGGATGCTCTGGCCGCCGATCTTGACGACCTTGACGTCGGGCATCACGGCGGTGGGGCGGTAGTCGCCCGGCATGTGCGCGTCGAGGGTGCGGCGTTCCGTCGACATCAGGCGGTCTCCTTCACGATCACGGTACCGACGTCCTCGCCGCGCAGCGCGCGGGTCAGCTCGCCGCGCTTGAGGCCGTTGACGATCACGATGCGCTTGAGGTTCTTCGCGGTCTTCCACGCCTGGAACAGCTCGGGATCGAGGATGTTGTCGTCGGGCAGCTTCTTCATCAGCTCGGCGAGCGTGATCTTGTCGAACTTCTTCGCATCGGCGTGGCGCTTCGGATCCTTGTCGTAGAGCCCGTCCTCGTCCTTGACGAAGATCACCTGCTTCATGCCGAGCACCTCGGCGAGCTGGAACAGACCGAAGTCCGAGCCGTGCATCGGCAGGTGACCGACGTCGGGCGGCGGCTCCCAGAAGTGGTAGGGCGGCACGCTGATCGCGATCGGCGTGATGCCGGCATCGAAGTACAGCGGGAGGTCCCAGAAGTGGTCGCGCTGCATCGGCATCGAGCCGTGCGGAGCCAGGAGCGTGTTGAGGAGGATCGCGTTCAGCTCCTCCATCGCGCCCACGAGCTGCGCCATGCCGCCCACGGGCAGGCCGAGATCGACGGCGATCGAGATCGTGTGGCACACGCGCGTGCCTCCACCGACGCCGATCACCATCTTCACGTTCCTGTCCTTCTTGATCTCCACCAGCTCCTCGACCAGCGGCAGGATCGCTCCCTTCCCGCGGTCGAAGATGCTCTGGCCGCCGATCGACACCAACGAGACGTCGGGGAAGATCTGGAGGTCGCGCTCGCTGTCGGTGTTCGACAGCACGTCGCGGTTCTGGAGGGACTCGCGCATCAGCCGCGAGTTGATGTGCGTGCGGCCATCGCCGCCTACGAGCTCGCTCATGGGTGTTCCACCTTAGCGCCGAAAACGGCGAAAAGCGCCGCCGGGGATGGCAGCGCTTCTCGTTTTAACAACCGTCGTCGGTCGCCAGTCGGGTTAGATCAGTTCTGCAGTGGACGAGGCGCGCCGCAGGTGCCGGCCGTCTTCTTCGCCGTCGTCCTGTTGTAGAAGTTGTTCAGCGCGTTCATGCCCTGGTTGTTGGTGGGGTTGAACGTCGGGTGCTCGCGGTGCGGATCCTGCGCCGTCGCGACACCCCGGAACGAGGTCGTGTTGATGACCACCTTCGCGGCCGCCGCACCCATCGTCAGGTCGACGGTCATGTACTGCAGGAAGTAGTACTTCTTGTTCGAGAAGATGTTCCAGAACTGCGAGGAGAGTCGGCTGGCGACGAAGCCTTCCGCGCCGGTCGCGTGGCAGTTGTCGCACTCCTGGTTGTTCTGAGCCTGCATGCCGCCCCACGCCTGGGCCATGTTCGCGGCATCGAAGTCCGTCTTCGTCATGCAGCCGGCGAACTCGGAGAGGACGCGCTCGGTCGCAGCGGAGAGTGTCTCCGGTCCACCACCACCCGGCGGCGGCGGGGGCGTCGAGGTCTGCCCGTTGCGGAGCTCGACTTCCTTGTTCAGCCAGGCGGTGATCTTCGTCTCTTCGTCCGTCGTGTACGTCTTCCCCTGGTGGCCCAGCGTGCCGCCGGCCTTCACCTTCGTGAGGATCGGGGCCGCCGAGGAGGCGAAGTTTCCGACAAGCGCCGTGTAGTTCGTCGCCGTCTGCCAGCCCTTCGCGGCGTCGCTGGCCACGAACCGGGTCAGCGTCGCGCCGGTCGAGGTGTCGGCGTGGCACGCGCCACCCGTGCACTTCGCGACCATGATGGAGTGGACGGTCGTGTCGTAGAGCATCTTGGCGGCCGAGAGGTCGGAACCGGCAGGATTGTCGCCGTTGTCGTTGCCATCACCGTCGGGGCTATCGAGCGGGTCGCCGCCCTCCGACGAGATACCACCGACGCAGCCAACCAAACCGAGTGCTGCAATCGTCGCGAGGAGTGTTGAACGCATTGGATGAGCTCCGAGGAGTTCGAGGGGGGTCGGGGAGGGGTGGTTAGCGGCGGCGGCGGATGAAGGCGGCCAGACCGATGAGGAGGAAGGTCAGCGCGCCGGTCGAGCCGGTCGTCGCGGAGCAACCACCCAGTGCAGTGCCAGACTCCTCGGTCGTCGGGTCCTCGGTGGTCGGGTCCGGATCCGAGCCAGTCGGCGGCGGGTTCGAGCCCGAGCCCGAGCCCGTCGGCGGGGGAGTGACCTTCGGGGTGGAGACGACCGGGAGGACCGTGAGGTACGCGGTGAGCTTGCGGCTCGGGTCCATCATCTCCGTCGGGTCCTTACCGGTCGACGAGAAGATCATCAGGTGCGAGTCGGTGTTGTTGTTCATGCCGACGTACGGGTTCGCGACGAAGTGCATGTCACCGTAGTTGCGGCCCTGGTTACCCGGGTTGTTGCCGAGGTAGTTCGGGTAGAGGTGGCGGTCGTACGGGGCGATACCGTAGGTGCCGGCGTCGGCGAACTTACCGGTCGTCGCGTCGTAGCTGATGGCGCGGGCGCGAGCCTGGACGCCACCACCGGTGTGCGAGCCCGTGACCATCATGAGGCCCGGCGTCATCGCGTTCGTGGTGCCGAACATGGAGAACTGCATGATGGCGTGCGTGCCCTCGAGGCCCGGCAGGTCACCAGAGATGTCCTTCAGCGGGTGCACGTAGGTCATGCCCGTGGGGGTCGCCTCGATGACGCCGACCATCTTCGCGT
>JACCRC010000400.1 GCA_013813765.1 Deltaproteobacteria bacterium
GACGGCCGCGGCCCAGCATGCCGACGAACGGTGTGCTCAGCGCGGTCAGCGCGCCGGTACGCATCAGCCAGTCTTTCACCGGCCGACGATAACGCGGACGCGGCTTCAGCGGCGGCGGCGACGGATCACGATCGCTACGAACCCGAGGCCGGCGAGCAGAAACACCGGGCCGCCCGAGCTCTCCGAGGTCGAGCAACCACCGCTGTCACCGCTCGGCCAGCACACGCCGGCCGCGCCTTCGCCACCGATGCAAGAGTAACCCGAGGGGCACGCTCCATCGGAGGTGCATGCGCCGGTGCAGAGCTGCTCGCCGTCGGCGCTGCCGCACTGGTTCGTGATGCAGTTCTCGTTGCTCGTACACGTCGCTCCGAGGCCGCCGTCGACCTCGGAGCCGGGCACGCAGAAGCCGCCGATGCAGTTCGTTCCGCTCGCGCACGGCATCGTCGACGAGCATGCCGCGGTGACCTTGACCTTGACGCTCGCGCTCGCGGTGCGGCCACCGCCATCGCTGCCGGTGACGGTGACGGTGTGCTCGCCGCCGGCGAGCGTCAACGGCGCGTTGAACGCGAGCGGCGCGGAGGCGTTCGAGGTCGAGACCTGCATGCCGTCGACCGACATCGAGCCCCCGCTGGAGCCGGAGATCACGCTCATCAGCTGCGCGCGCACCGGGAAGCCGGGGCGGACCCACTGGCCTTCGAGTGGCGTCGCGATCGAGACCGTCGCGGGCGGGAGGTTCGACGCGCCGAACGTCTGCAGCATGTACGCGTAGCTGTTCTGCATCGTCCCGCCGCACTCGCAAGCGCTCGGGTTCAGCTCGGGATCGTGGCACTGCACCGACTGGTTCTGGAACCGCTTGAGCGTCCCGAGATCCAGGTAGGTCATCGGATCGTCCTTGTGCAGCTCGTGATCGAGACCCCACACGTGCGCGGCCTCCTGCACGACGGCGCCGCAGAGATACTCGAGGTCCGACGTGGTCGCGCCAAACACGAACGACAGGCCGTTGTTGTACTGCGCGTTGCAGCCGATGAACGGCGCGACTCCGCCGGCGTTGAGACCGGCGCGGAGCTGCGATGCACTGCCGCCGGTGACCATGACCTCGAAGTGCGCGGCGGTTGGGCCCGGATCGGTCGTCACGACCTGCACGTTGAATGGAATGAACGTCTGCTCGACACACTCGATCAGCGCGTTCCACTTCGTCTCGTCGTAGAGCGTGCTCCACGCGGAGAGCGAGACCGTGCCGCTCGGGATCGAGGAGCGGTTCGTGCGCGAGTCATCCTGGCCGCGGTTCACGGTGCATCCGCCAGCGCACTTGTTCACGAACAGCGTGTGCGAGATCGGCGCGAGGGCGATCGTTCCCTGGGGGAGCGGTGGCAGCACGCGATTCTCGAACACGATCGGCGGCGGAGGAGGCGCCTCCGCCACAGCGAGCGAGGGTGCAGCGAGGACAGCAACGAGGGCGAGCGCAGCTCTCATGTGGACAAAATGGTAGGGGAGATGCCACCCAAAGACGAGCGCGTAGATCACGGGCGGCCTGGCATCTTCACGCCGATCGACGCAGGGTTGCATCAGCAGGGATGTGATGTTGATTCCAGTGGATTTTCGGGCGATCAACCCGCCCATGCTGACGATCGATCTCACCGGGAAGCACGCCGTTGTCGCGGGCGTAGCCGATGACGGCGGATTCGGATTTGCCATCGCGAAGGCCCTCGCCGAGGCCGGTGCCACCGTGGCCGTGGCGACCTGGCCGCCGGCCCTCGGCATCTTCAAGACCATGCTCGAGCGCGGGAAGTTCGACGCCTCGCTGCAGATGAAGGACGGCACGAAGCTCGCGTTCACCAAGATCTACGCGCTGGATGCCGAGTTCGATCACATGGAGGACGCGCCGGCCGAGCTTCGCGAGAGCCGCCGGTACAGGGACCTCGGGGATTTCACGATCAGCGGGCTCGCGGCTGCGGTGGCCGCGGATGGTGGTGCCGACATCGTGGTGCATAGCCTCGCGAACGGCAGCGAGGTGAAGAAGCCGCTGCTCGAGACCTCGCGCAAGGGCTACCTCAGCGCGCTCAGCGCCTCGGCGTACTCGAACGTCTCCCTCATCCAGCAGCTGGGACCACACGTGCGCAAAGGCGGCGCGTTTCTCTCGCTGTCCTACATGGCCGCGGAGCGCGTGGTCCCCGGCTACGGCGGCGGAATGTCTTCGGCGAAGGCGGCGCTCGAGTCCGATGCGCGTGTGCTCGCGTTCGAGGCCGGCCGCAAGTGGGGCCATCGCGTCAACGTGATCTCTGCCGGTCCGTACGCGTCGCGCGCCGCGAGCGCGATCGGGTTCATCGATCAGATGATCGACTACACCACGCGCAACTCGCCGCTGACCGATCCGATCACCGCCGAGGAAGTCGGCGCGACCGCCGCGTTCCTCGCGAGCCCACTCGCGAGCGGCATCACCGGCACGGTCGTCTACGTCGACAAGGGCTACAACGCGATGGGCATCGCGGTGGACAAGGAAGGCGCCGTCGCGAAGTGACCGGCTAGTCGAGTCGCCACCTCTCGCCAGGTGCGCGGGTTCGCTGGCCCGCCGGATGGCGTGCGCCTTGCTCCTCCTCGCGCGCATGCGCGCCCGCTGGCTGCTCCTCTTGCTCCTCGCCGGGACGAGCGCCTGCGCAGCCGACGCCGGCGACGAGCTGGATGACGAGGACTGGCTCGACGGCAAGGCCGATGGAGTCGCTGCGGTCAACGTCAAGGCGACGCACCTCGATGTCGACCTGGCGTCGAAATCCGCGGTGGCGACGATCGAGCTCGAGAAGAACGGCAACGTCGCGCTCGAGGTCGGTGGTCTCACGATCAGCGGTGTCACCGATGATCGCGGGAACCGCCGCCACACGATCAACGGCGGAAAGCTGCGCGTGTCGAACGTCCGCGGTCCGCTCGTCGTCACGTACACGTTCACACAGCATGACAACGCCGACGGCCTCTTGCCGGGCGGCTCGACCGTGGTGTGGCCGTACTTCTGCGGCAACCTCTTCCCGTGTCACTCGCAGCCTGCGGATGGCACCACGTTCACGCTCGCGCTCGACGGCGTCCCTCCCGGCAAGACCGCGGTGTACCCGGAATCGATCGATGCAGAGGCACCGCCGTACATGATCGCGTGGGCGGTCGGCGCGTATACGAAGGCGAACCTCGGCACGACCGCCGCCGGCACGAAGCTCAGCGTGCACTGGCTGCCCGGTGGCGAGACCGCGGCGCGCGCCGGTACGAAGAATCTGACAAAGGTGGTCGACTGGTACGAGAAGACGCTCGGCCCCTACACGTTCGGCACCGAGATGGCCGCGGTCTCCGTGATCTGGGGCGAGGGCCTCTACGGCGGGATGGAGCACCACCCGTTCTTCCACGTGGCGAAGGACGCGATGAGCGACGAGGTCACGCACGCGCACGAGGCCGGTCACGGCTGGTTCGGAGATGGCGTTAGACTCAAGTGCTGGGAGGACTTCGTGCTCTCCGAAGGCACGACCAGCTACCTCTCTGCGCGCGCGCTCGCCGTCGTCGCGCCGGCGATGGAAGCGAAGATCTGGGCGGACTACAAGGAAGAGCTCGACGCGGCGATCGCCGAGGGCGGCGCGCCCGCGTGGCCGACCGGGTGCAACCGGATCGACATCATCAAGGACAAGCTGTTCACGAACCTGCCGTACATGCAGGGCGCGTTCTTCTACCGCGATGTCGCCGCGAAGGTCGGTGCCGACGTCCTCGACGGTGTGATCGGGCGGTTCTACCGGAAGTACAAGAACAAGCCCGCCTCGATGCAGGACATGGT
>JACCRC010000539.1 GCA_013813765.1 Deltaproteobacteria bacterium
TCTACATCCCGCCCACGAACGGCAAACCATGGGGCGAGACGTACGCGCTTGGAACGGATGAACCCGATGTGATCGCCGGGTTCAGCTCCGGCCGACACGCGCTGCTCCGCAGGCTCGCGTTTCTCGATGATGCAAACCACGCCGTGCTGCTGGACCCATCGTGGGAGGACGGCGCGCGCGACTTCCTCGGCGATGGCCCACGCCGTGGCGAGGACATCGTCCACGACTGGCTCGCGGCGGATCCCGCGCGAACGTTCCTGCTCATCCACTCGACGAGGAGCGTCGGCTGGAAGGCCTACGCGACGCTGCTCACCAGTGACGTCGGCGATCGCGTGAAGGTCTGCGCCGTCGGCGTCAGTCACGCACAGGTGCCCGCCATTCCGAAGCTCCGCGATGCGCTCGTGGATCCGGACAGCTGGGACAACGGCCGCTGCCGATACGGCGGCTGACGATCTCAGGGACAGGTCTGGAACCAGGCCTCGAACGCGCCGTTCTTGCACACGTAGATGAACGGACAGCAGCTCGTGCCGTAGATGCACTGGACGCCTTCCGCATCGCACGGCCGGTTGACGTTCGGCTCCTTCGCCGGGCAGCCCGCCGGGTTCGCCGGATGCCTGCATCCCGGCTGCCCGGGGCTAGGGGCGATCGGCGAGGGAAACAGCGGCGTCGGGATCACCGGCGTCGGGGGAACCGGCGTCGGGGCGATCGGCGTCGGCTTCGGTGTGGGCTTGGGCTTGGGCTGCGTCGCCTTCGGCTTCGGCTTCGGTGCTTGCTTCTTGGGAGGCGGCGCCGCGTCAGGAACCACGATCGGACCATCGAGCGGCGCATCCGCGATCGCCGCATCGACGATCGATTGCGTCGGCTCGTCGGGCGGCGACTCCCTGAAGCCGAAGCGGATGGCCACGACCACCATGAGGACGAAGAACGCCATGCACGCGGCGAAGGCTTTCCTCATCGACATTCGAGTCTGACCATCCTCGCGTGACCTCGTCCCGAAATGTGAACGAGTCGCTGGCAAACTCGGCGTTCGCCCGCGTTACCGGATGGGGAACGCGAGCGGACGCATCTCGCGCTGCGCGAAGGCGTCCTCGCCGGCGGTGTCGTCCTCGACAAGATGCGCGCGCGGCACGCGTGGATCCACGCCGTGTATCCGCGGCAGCGTCACCTATCCACGAAGATCCGGGTTTTCATCGAGCGCGTGCGGTCGGCCCTTCAGGGGGAACCCTGGGCGATGCGGCCTTCCTGACGGACGCCTCACTATGCGTCGCGACGTGAATGGTGCGGGGTTCGCGATCGTCACTGAGCACGCCGGCCGTATGATGGCGCCGTCCGTCTCCGGGCAATCAAAGAGGATTCCAAATGACTCGTTCTACACTTGCTGCCGTCATTGCTGCTGTTTCACTTTCATCCGCTTGCACTGGCGCTGGCGGGGCCGGTGGGTCGTTCCGCGGGAGCGCCTCGGTCAGCGCGAGTGCCGAGATCAGGCTCCCGATCGCCCAGATGCCGACCAAGTACGCCTCGTGGGTCGTCGAAGCCGAGGGTTACCTGTTCGCGGTCAACCAGGCGTTTGACATGCACGGTCGAGCCACCGCCGAGCTCGCCGCGGCGCTCGGGGTCGAAGCCAACGCCGATGCGATCGCCAACTTCATCCGCAGCGCGATCCAGGTGAAGACGACGCTGGAGTGCCAGCCGCCCAGCATCAACGCCGGTCTGGTCGGCGAGTGCAGCGCCAGCGCCAACGCCCGCGCTGCGGGCAGCGCCGGCAATGGCGGGGCATCGGGCCAGGCGTCGGCCGGCATCCAGGCCAACTGTCGTGCGAAGGCGACCCTGAGCTTGAACCCGGGCCGCTGCACGATGAGGACGACGGTCAGCCAGCACCCGATCCTGAGCGACGCCAACAGGTGGGCGAAGATCGAAGCGAACATGAAGATCATCCTCCAGCTCAATGCCGCCAACGAGCACATGAACGGACGCGGCGCCGACATCAACGTGCGCGGCATGAAGCTCTACGTCGAGTCGGTCACCGATCTGGCGAGCGAGCCGACGCTCATCCTGCAGATCAACAACATCCAGGCCGAGCTGCAGAAGGGCGCGAACGCCTGTGGCCAGGCGAACGACAAGCAGATGGCCATGAACGGCGATCTCAACACGATGTCCGGCGCGATCGACGCGCAGTTCCCGGATCTGCGCGCGGCCGTCTACGCTCGCTGACACTGACAGGCCAGCTGCTCCACTGACATATGCAGCTCACAGCGTCGTCGTGAGATGCACTCAGGTGGCAGTGCGGGACCGCACTCCGCACACGATCGTGAGCAACTAAAACGACGCACGCTCAGTAAACCCTGCAATCCCGCGCTTTGGTTGTGCATTCATTTGCACACATCGTGGGATGCAGTGGGTGGCACCGATGATGAACAGCCGAGCGAGCCATGAAGGGTTCCCGCGCGTTCATCGCGGCATTGGCCGCGCTTTGTCTTCCGTCATGCACCACCGACGCGACTGTCGAGATCGACACGTCACCGGTGCTCGACGACAACTTCGATTCCGCCGCACGCGCGTTCAACGTGCCCGTCGATCTGCTGAAAGCGATCTCGTATGTCGAGACGCGCTGGCAACACGTCGCCGGTGAAGAGCACGACCTCGGTCGCCCCGCCGGAGCGGGCGTGTTTGCCCTGTGGGGCGACAACCTCGATCGCGGCGCCGCAGCAGCCGGCTTCGACCTCGATACCGTGCGCGACGATCGCGATGCGAACATCCACGCGGCGGCGGCTCGGCTCGCCGAGATCGCGGCGGCACGCGGCATCAGCGGCAACGACATGATGGCGTGGCGACCGGTGATCGCCGAGTTCGCGCAGAATCCCGACGACGAAGGCCGCGCCGCGTACGTCGATGATGTGCTGCGCGTGCTGTCGGGCGGCGCCTCCGAGGCCGCCGAGGACGGCAGCGTCATCGCATCGATCCAGCCGAACATCGAGATCGGCGTGCCCGAGATCACGTCGCTCGCGGCGGGCGGCGACTTCCCCGGGGCGCTCTATCGCGCCTCGCCGAACTACAACTCGCGCGGCGGCTCCAAGGTCAGCCTCGTCG
>JACCRC010000429.1 GCA_013813765.1 Deltaproteobacteria bacterium
AGTGCGCGAAGCGCGTGCCCAAGGGCGGGACGCAACAGGCACGGCTCGCGATGGCGCGCGCGTGGTCGCTGCGCACGACGGCAGATCACACGCGCGAGGACTTCGAGCTCCTGCGCAGCATCGTCGAGGCCGCGCGGTTCACGCCGGGCCTGTGGATGTTGAACCGCGTCGCGTCGATCTACCTCGACGTCGCGCAGATCATCCGGTTCGCGATCAAGTTGCCGGATGACTACGTTCCGACGCACACGAAGTTCTTCGACCTGCTCGAGAACGGCCAGCCCGACGCTGCGTGCGCGTTGTTCACGGAGTACTTGGAGCGCCACGACTCGGCGATCGAGAAGCACCTGAAGGTGATCGCGTGAGCGAGCTCGCGCCGTACGATCACACCGCGGTCGGGCGCAAGGTCCTCATCTCGCTCGTGCCCGTGATCTGCCCGCCGCAGTACGTCCACCTGGCGAACGAGATCGTCGATCACCTCGCGCTCACGCTCGGCGCCTCGCCACCGCTCCTGCGCAAGGGCTTCGACGCGGGCCTCCTCACCTACGACATCGGTGCGCTGCTGTCTCACCGCCGCCGCGCGCACAAGCTGAGCGGCGAGCGTGCAGAGCGCTACTACGCATCGTGGGAGCACGGCCCGACGCCGCTGCACACCCAGTTCGCGAGGGCGCTGAACCAGCTGATGTCGATGTCCTGCTACGAGCAACCCGAGGTGATGGACGCCGTCGGCTACCACGTCGGTCCGTGGATCGAGGAGGTCAAGCAGAAGCGGCTGACCGTGTTCAAGGATGACTCGGCGAAGCAGGCCGCGCAGATCCTCGCCCCCGATCCACTGCGCCCGAGCTTCCGCATCGATCGCATCAAGCGCCCGAACGTGCGCAAGGCGGGTGCCTGATGGTGGCCGCACGCGCACTGCATGAAGGCATCCGGCCGAGCAACGTGTTCAGCCGCGAGGACATCCACGGCGACACCGTGATCGATTGCGACGTCGTCATCGTCGGCTCCGGTGCGGGCGGCGCCCCCATGGCAGCCGAGCTCGCCGAGGCGGGCTTCGACGTCGTCGTGCTCGAGGAAGGCAGCTACTACCAGACCCGCGACTTCACCGCGAACACCACCGCGATGATCCGCCAGCTCTACCGCGACGGCGGCGCGACGATGGCGCTCGGCAACCCGCCGATCCTGTTCCAGGAGGGGCGCGCCGTCGGCGGCTCCACCGTGATCAACGGTGGCATGTCGTGGCGCACGCCCGAGGAGATCCTCGAGCGCTGGGTCAAGGACGCGAAGCTCGATGTCTCGCCGGCGCAGATGCTGCCGTACTACGAGCGCGTCGAGAAGCGCATGCACGTCGCGCAGAACGACCACGACGCGATCGGCAAGGACAACTGGCTCTTGAAGCAGGGTGCCGATGCGAAGGGCTGGGAGATCATCCCGAACCTCCGCAACCAGGCGCACTGCGTCGGCTCCAATCGCTGCGCGTTCGGGTGCCCCACCGGCGCGAAGCAATCCGCGCTCGTCAGCTACATCCCTCGCGCGCTGCACTTCGGCGCGCGCGTGTACTCGAACGTCCGCGTCGACAAGATCACGATGCACGGCAAGCGCGCGACCGGCGTCGTCGGCCACGTCGCCGAGGACTTCGGCGGGCGCGGGTACAACATCGCGGTGCGCGCGAAGCTGGTGGTCGCCGCGTGCGGCGCGATCCATACGCCCGCATTGCTCGCCCGCACGGGACTGAGCTCGCGGTCCGGGGCGCTCGGCGGCAATCTCTCGATGCATCCGAACGTGAAGGTCGTCGCCCTGTTCGACGAGGACGTCACGAGCTGGAAGGGTGTCCACCAGGCGTTCCAGGTCCGCGAGTTCGTGAAGGAGGGCATCGGTACGTTCGCGGCGGTGAACATCCCGCCGAGCCTCGTCGCGATGTCCCTACCCCACCGCGGTGCGCAGCTCGGCGGCCTCATGGACCGCTACAACCAGATGGTCGTCGCCGGCATGCTGATCGAGGATCACTCGACCGGCCGCGTGCGCACGATCAATGGCCGCCCGCAGGCCTTCTATCAGATCGACGATCGCGACATCGCGACGATGAAGAAGGGGCTCGAGCGCCTCTCGGATCTCTTGTTCACCGCCGGCGCGAAGCAGATCATCCTGCCCCTTCACCACGCGACCTCGGTCTACTCCGCCGACGAGGCGCGCCGCGTGCTCGCGCAGCCCATCCCCGCTGCTGCGTGGGAAGTCGTCACGGTCCACATGATGGGCACCGCGAAGATGGGCCGCGACCGCACCTCGTCGGTCACCGACAACTTCGGCTTCATGCACGACGTCGATCGCCTGCTCATCTCCGACGCTTCGCTGTTCCCCACCCCGATCCGCACCAACCCGATGGAGACGATCATGGCTCTCGCGACACGCGCGGCGGGTCACGTGATCGACAACGCCCGGAGGTTCCTGTCATGAGTGTCGTCGCTGCCCCGCCCTCTCGCCCGATCGCCGTCCCGTCTCCCGCCGCGGCCGCCGCACCGGCCCGCTTGCCGACGCCGTTTCCGTCGCGTGAAGCGCTCGCGCTCGAGGCGACGTCTCGCGCCGGGCTCGAGACGATCTTCCAGAACGGCTCGATGCCCGACCTCGAAGGCCTCGTCGGCTGGGAGTTTCGCGGCATCAATCGCCTGCCGCTCAACTTCATCCCGTTCGGTCAGCTCGTCGGGATCAAGAAGTTCCTCAAGGGCTTCTTCCGCGGCGGGGACGGCCGCGTGATGGGCTACAACTCGCCCGTCGACAGCTCCAACGCGCTCGACGGCCGCTGGAACATCAAGCCGAAGAAGTTCGGTTTCTACGAGGTTCACGAGGTCGACGCGACCGCGCGCGACAACGAGTACCTGCACGCGCTGCTGCTCGACTACGGCAAGGGTGGCAACAAGCCGTACGACGTGACGCGCGGCCTCCGCGACTACCTCGTGCAGGTCTCGCCGGACAACCCGGACCTCCTGCTCGGCAAGGCGTACTTCGCCGTCGGCCCCGCTCGCATCGGCGCCCTGAACTTCTTCATCCTCGAGCGCCACCGGCGCGGGCTGACCGACTACGCCAGTCGCTGAGCTCGATCAGCGAGCGGCGGGCGCCAGTACCGCTATCAGGGGTCTGGCACGCAGGCACCTGCCACGTGCGTAACGCCGTAGGCGAACAGTGTGGTCGTCGAGCAGGCGAACCCGATCGCGCAGACGGGCTCACCGCCGTTGTGATCGCAAATCGTGCGGCACGTGCCGTCGAGACAGACGTCGCCCTTGCGACAATTGTCGAAGCCAAACTGGTTGTACCGACCGTAGCTGCATCGACCACCCTCGTTCACGACACCGATTGGGGCGCAGCCGATGTGACCGAGCGCGCCGACTTCGGTGATCCACGTGCACTTCTCGTCGCTGTTGCAACCGCCGTGCGTGAGCGGATTGCACGTGCAGATGGGGCCGTCCAATGCACCCGCGTCGGCCGGGAGGATCCGGGGCAGTGGATCCTCGCGGAACGCGCACGCCGTCACGATCACGATGACGAACGCGAGCGACCTCATGGCAAGCACACTCCAGCGATGGTGTTCGTGCCATCCGTGAACACGCCCGGTATCGTCGTGCACGAAAACCCGGACCCGCAGATCGGTTCTCCTCCGCGGTGATCGCAGATCATGCGACAGGTCGCCTCGACACAGAGGTCCCCACGGCGACAGTCATCGACACCGTGGGCTCCGCGAGCGCAGGCGCCGCCGCGAGGGACATCACCGAGGACGCCGCAGCCGGTGTAGGAACCGCAGAGATTGACGAGCCACGTGCACTTGTCACCCGCGTTGCAGTTCATCTGAGTGAGCGGCGAGCAAACACTCGTGTGACATTGATTCGCGTCCGGCCGCGGCGCAGCGTCGGGCACGATAATCGTCGGCACGTCGCGTGACGTGCACGCAAACGCGAACGTCACGACGACGAGAGCTCGCACCACGACACACGGTACCAAGTGCGCGTCGTTCGCGAGGTCACACCCACTAGCATCGGCGGCGAATCGGCGCGTCACCTCGTGCGAGGGATCACGAAGTCACCTTTCGTGCATCGCCGCGCGGTGGGGCGCGGCCGGTCGCGACCATGGTGATCACGATGTCGAGTTGCTCCAAGATCGCCTTCGTGTGGCGCGCGAGCTCGGCACTGAACCGTAGCTCGAAGGCCTTCAGATCTTGGCGAAACGCTGCCATCTCATGAGCGAGGTTGTCCATGTCGACGCGCTGCGATCGTAGTGCCTCGGCGTCGGGAGCGGAAGCACGACCGCGCGCTCCTCGGCTGCTCAGCCCTCGATGTCGTAGTCCTTCAGCTTCTTGTAGAGCGTCGAGCGATCGATCTCGAGGATCGATGCGGCCTGTGCCTTGTTGCCGCCGGTCGCGGCGAGCGCGGCGAGGATGCCTTCCTTCTCGAGCTCGCGGAGCGAACGGGCGACCGCGGGCTGCGGCTGAGAGCGGGGCGGCGCGGCGGGTGGAGACACATCGATCGTCACGTTCGAGATCGATGGCGCAGGCGCGCCCGACATCGACGAGCCGAGCGGCGGCGTGGGCGGTGACGTGCGCGTGCGCGGCGGTGCGGCCTGCGCGAGGACCTGCGGCGGGAGATCCATCGCGTGGATCTGCTCCCGATCGCCGAGCACGATCGCGCGCTCGATGGCGTTGCGCAGCTCGCGCACGTTGCCGGGCCAGCTGTAGCGGGTCATCGCGGCGATCGCGTCGGGCGCGAAGCCGGAGATCCGGCGCGCGGCCTGCTGGCGGAAGCGGGCGAGGAAGTGCTCCGCGAGCAGCGGCACGTCGTCGAGGCGCTCGCGCAGCGGCGGCACGTCGATCGTGATCACGTTGAGCCGGTAGTAGAGGTCCTCGCGGAACGTGCCGCGCTTCACCATCTCGGCGAGGTCGCGGTTCGTCGCGGCGACCATGCGGACGTCGACCTCGATCGCCTTCTGGCCACCGACACGCTCGAACCGGCGCTCCTCGAGCACGCGCAGGAACTTCGTCTGCAGGCCGAGCGGCAGCTCGCCGACCTCGTCGAGGAACAGCGTGCCCTTGTCGGCCATCTCGAAGCGGCCGGCCTTCTTCTCGGTGGCGCCGGTGAACGCGCCCTTCTCGTGACCGAACAGCTCGCTCTCGATCAGGGTCTCGGTCAGTGCGGCGCAGTTGACCGCGACGCACGGCCCCTTCGCGCGGCGCGACGAGCGATGGATCGCGCGGGCGACCATCTCCTTGCCCGCACCGGACTCGCCGCCGAGGAGCACGGTGGCGTCGCTCGGACCGACGCGCTTCACGAACGCGACCACACGCTGCGCGGCCTCGGATCGACCGATCAGCTCGCCGTCGCCGGGGGGGCCAGCGAGCTGCTCCTCCAGGGCGTCTGCGCGGCGCACGGCCTGCTCGCGCGCCTCGGTGCCGACCCAGACCGCACCGAGCAGATGCGAGAGACATCCGATCGCGAGCGAGTCGCTCTCGTCCCACGCGGGGCCCTTGCGATCGACCCACAGCACGCCGATCACCTCGTCGCCGTTTCCGCTGACGGGCGAGGCGATCAGCGCACGACCACCGGTCTCGGCGGTGACGACCTGACGGTTGCCGATCACCTTGTCGATCAGCTCCTGCGGGATCTGGAGCTGCGTCGACTCGCCATTCGCGACGACCGCGGACACAGGCGCGACGCGCTTGCCGGCCGACAGCACGAACGCGCGATGCGCTCCGAGCGCGGACAGCGCGGCATCACAGGTGGCGCGCGTGACCGCCTCGCGGCCCCCGGCAGCCTCGGCGCGCAGGCGATCGCCGAGCTGCGCGAGCGAGGCGAGGTGACGATGTGCGCGGTCACCGGCTCCGACGAGCGCGAGCAGTGCGCGACTGTTGACCTCCATCGTCACGTGGCTGGAGGCCTTCGTCACGGCGACGCCCTCGACGGGCAGATACGCCATCTTCGTGTTGCCGAGGATGATCTCGTCACCCGCCTCGAGCGGGTGCGCCGTCGCGGGCTTGCCGTTGATCAGCGTGCGGGTCTTGCCGCTGTCATCGACCCAGGTCATCGCCTGGTCACGGAACACGATGTGCCCGTGATTGCGCGACACGGTCGGATCGGTGAGCTGCACAAGGCAGTTGTCGCCACGCCCGACTTCTCCGCCACGTAGCGGGAGCTCGAACTCGCGCCCGGTGTCGGGGCCCTCGATCACCACCAGCCGGGCCAGTGACATGCCGGCATCTTACCCGGTGTAGTAGGGTTTGCTGCATGACACGCCTCGCGATCGCCTTCGTGCTCGGAGCTCTCATCGGCTGCAGCGGCTCGTCCAAGCAGACAACCACCGGAGGCTCCACCGGCGGCACGCCGATCATCGCCAAGCGAGTGTCGCTATCGTGGGGCGTCACGCCGCAGGGCGAGATGGCCGATCTGTTCCTGCACGCTACCGACGAGACCGGCCATCAGGTCAGCCACGAGCTCGGCCGCTGGAAGGGCACGTGCACGCCGATCACCCCGGCTCCCGAGATGAACGCGCTGACCGGGCTCGCCTGCCGCACCGGCGGCACCGGCACCGAGCTACATGCGGTCCAGCAGGGCGGCGACGAGATCATCGTCCTCAAGATGGGCATCGATGAGGGTGTGAAGCCCGATCCGATGGCGCGCGAGGAAGTGAAGCGCATCAAGGTACCGCTCGGCGTGAAGATCGAAGCCGGCTCCTAGAGCGTCTTCAGATACTCGATCACGGCACGCGCATCCGCGCCGAGATCCGCGAGGAACGGGTGCCCACCGACGGAGAACCCGGCCCGCGACCCATCGTGGACGTGCCCCGACGTGCCTGCCGTCGACACGCCGACCGCGTCGAGGTCGTAGAGCGCCTCGTAATCGACGGTGAACTTCACCGGCCGTCGGTCGGGTTGCATCGCGAGCACCGCGAGGCTGGGCCACTGCCCGACGTGACCGTACGGCGCGCGCGCCCAGACGTTCGTCAGGATCGGCGGGACGTAGCCCGTCGAGCGGCGGAACTTCGTGTAGCCGCGCGTGAGGTCCGGATCGTTCGCGGCGCGCTCGAAGCTCTCGGTGGCGGCCATCATCCGCGCCGGATCGACGCGCAGATCCGCGTTCGGCACGATCTGCTCCGTGTAGTCGGTGACGCGTCCGTCGGAGGCGTAGGTGCCGTGGCAGTGCGCGCACTGATCCGCGAACAGCACCTTTCCGCGCGCCGCGAGCGTGCGATCGATCGCGCGCGGAAACGCGGGCCGCGGCGCGGGTTGCCGGAGGTACGCGCCGAGGCTCGCGCCCTGGAACGGATGTTTCTCGATCCACTCGATCCGCACGCCCGCCGCGATGTCAGCCTCGACGGCGAGCAGATCGATCGGTCCCTCGCCGCTTCCGTCCCACGACAGCGTGGTGCGCTGCGCGTAGCCGATCACGTCGGGCACCTTCGCCCAGCCGATCACGGGCGCCGTATCGATCGGCTTGCCGGTCAGCTGCGAGAGCACGAGCGCGAAGCTCTCGATCGTCGCGACGCGTCCCGGCGGATCGTCCGTCGTACGAGCGTGTAGCGACCTGCGTTCGGCCGCGCGCGTTACAAGCGCACCGACGGTCGCATCGGTGATCGCATCGCGGTACGGCACCGGCCACACGAGCTGCTTTGCCGTCGCGGCCTCGGTCGCCAGCACGCCCAGCTTCGCGGCGGAGAAGCCGGGGGCACGCGTCACCTGCGCGAAGGCGCGATCGTACGCATGGATCCGCACGCGCTTGTTGCCGAGCCCGATGATCACCGCCTCGCCACCCGGCCAGCGCAGCCGCTCGGAGTGACACGCGGCGCACGCGGTCATGAGGAACGAGACGCCGGTCAGCGGATCGGTCGTGAGGTGCAGGCCGATCGGTAGCCCCTCGCGCCGATCGGGATCGGGGCTCGACGGATCTGGCGCGCGCGCGACGAAGCCGAACTTGTCGGCCAGCTCCTGCGGGTCCTTGCCGAGCAGCTCCGGATACGCGCGCTGCAGCGCGAGGAACACCGGATACGGAACTCCCGTGCGATACGGATCGCCGATGCCGGTGCGCTCGAAGATCGCCTGACCGGCCTCACGGCTGATCCGATCGATCGCGTACTCCGCCGGATCCGACATCGGGATCGCGGAAGCGCGCGGAGCCGACACCGGCGGTGCAGCGCTCTGAGGCTGCTTACTGCCACATGCCGTGACGACTCCGACGAGGGCGAGCGCGATCGAGCACCGCATTCACCCAGAGTATCCCACAGGGCCCACCTAGACGTTCTTGCGCATCACCGGGGGGCATCCGTAGAGTGGAGGATGGTGTCTCGTGGGCTGAATGGTAGCTGGCTGGTCGCGGTGCTCGCGATCTCGCTCGGCGCCTGCGTCGAGGACGAGACGGAGCACACGACGATCACGGTGAGTGCCTCCGACCCGTCGGCGACCGATGACATGGTGATCGTCGGCGATGACGATCCGGGCGACGATCCATGCGCCCTCGCAGATGCCCTACCGACCGAGGACCTCTGCTCGCTGATCTGCCATCCGGATGAGCTCGCCGCGCGCATGGTCGAAGGCGGCGTGCGTTCGCACGCGTGTTATCAGCTGCGCTGCGTGCTGTCGGATGCGATGACGGTCTCCGTTGGCGTCTGTCTGCCCTGACTCGGGGTACGATGGCCGCATGATGCGGAGCGTGCTGATCGCGTTCCTCGCAAGCTGCGGCGGTGGATCCGATCCACCGATGATGATGATGATGGCGATCGATGCAGCGCCCGATGCCGGCTGCGGGATGCTGCCGTGCAATCCGATCCTCACGGCGAGCTGCACGAACAACCAGCGCTGCATGTGGCGCGTCGATGATCAGCTGCCCGAGAAAGGTACGAACGCGTGCACCGCACCTGGTGCGATCGCCCAGGGCCTGCCGTGCACGCGCGATGCGGGCGGCGGCGACAACTGCGTGCGCGGAACGACCTGCTACCAGGACAAGTGCCGCGCGATCTGCGACGTCGGCGGTGGCGCGCCGGTCTGTGACGTCGGGCTCATGTGCCGCGCGACCACGTACTTCATTCCGTGCGGCGCGACGACCCCGCTCGCGGGTCTCTGCCTCTAGCGCGGGTTCTTGCGCGGGCGGCCACGGCGGCGCGGCGCATCGCCGTTTCCGAAATCTAGCTCCTCGGCGAAGCGCTCCTCGACCAGGTCGTCGACCGAGGTGTGAAGGGAGTCCAGCCGGCGCAGCTCCTCGCGCTCGAACTCGGCAAACGACGTATAAACCCGTGGAATTCCAGAAGACATTTGCGCTCCTTCAAGGACATGACCCACATGTCCTACATCTGCGTACTTTGTATGCTGAAACGAAATCCGGACCAAATTTTTCTTCGTTGGCTGTGAACGGGATCGTCATAGCGGCCTGCTACATCGACGCGCATGGCCCGGATCGTCGCGGTCGCTAATCAGAAGGGTGGCGTTGGAAAGACCACCACCGCGATCAACCTCGCCGCGAGCGTCGCGTCGCGCGGACACCGCGTGCTGCTCGTGGATTTCGATCCACAGGGCAACGCGTCGTCGGGCGTCGGGTGGACGCGCGACCGCGTCGAGCGATCCGTCTACGACGCGCTCACCGGCGACGTCACGCTCGCGGAGGTCATCCAGCCCACGGACATCGCGACGTTGTTCCTCGCTCCAGCCACCACGGATCTCGTCGGTGCCGAGATCGAGCTGATCTCCGCGGATCAGCGCGAGCGCTTTCTCGCCGACGTGCTGGCCACGGTCTCCGCCGACTACGACTACATCGTGATCGACTGCCCTCCGTCGCTCGGGCTGCTCACGCTGAACGCACTCGTCGCGGCGGACGGCGTGCTCGTGCCGATGCAGGCCGAGTACTTCGCGCTCGAGGGACTGTCGGCGCTCACGTCGACGATCGAGAAGGTCAAGGCGGCGTACAACCCGAAGCTCACGATCGACGGCGTGCTGTTCACGATGTTCGACGCGCGCCTCTCCGTCGCCAACCAGGTGCGCGCCGAGGTCGAGAAGTTCTTCGGCGACAAGGTCTTCGACGAGAACATCCCGCGCAACGTGAGGCTGTCGGAGGCACCGAGCCACGGCAAGCCGGTCCTTCTGTACGACCTGCGCTGCGCCGGCACGAACAGCTACCTCGCGATCGCCGACGAGTTCCTCTCGCGGCAGCTCGCGGCTCTTCCCGGTGGAGCACTGCCGTGATGAGCGATATCAAGAAGCGAGGCCTCGGCCGTGGCCTCGGGGCGCTGTTGCCCGGCGGATCGATGGCAACGCCACCGCCGCGCGTGGTGACCGTCGAGCCGGAGGCACCGGCACCGCGCTCGCGCACGTACTTCGCCGCGGGCATCGAGGAGCTGTACCCGAGCCCCGAGCAGCCGCGCCGCAAGTTCGCCGACGACAAGCTCGCCGAGCTCGCGGACTCGATCCGCGTCCACGGCATCATCGTGCCGCTCGTCGTGCGGCCGCGGCCGGGCGGCGGATTCTTCCTGATCGCCGGTGAGCGGCGGTGGCGAGCCGCGCAGCGCGCCGGCGTCCACGAGATTCCGGTCGTCGTACAGGATGTCGAGGAGGGCGAGGCGCTCGAGCGCGCGCTCGTCGAGAACCTCCAGCGCGCGGACCTCGGTCCACTCGAAGAAGCAGCGGCGTTCCAGCGTCTGGTCGACGAGTTCGGCCTGACGCAGGACGAGATCGGCACGCGCATCGGCAAGGACCGCAGCACGGTCGCGAACACCATGCGCCTCCTCAAGCTCCCGCCGGCGGTCCGGCAGATGGTCGAGGACGAGGCGATGACGATGGGCCACGCTCGGGCGCTGCTCGGCCTCGAGTCTCCCGACGCGATCGAGATCGCGGCGCGGAAGGTCATCGCGAAGCAGCTCTCGGTCCGCGCGACCGAGGACCTGGTGAAGAAGGCGCGCGATCCGGAGTCGGCCCGCCCACGCTCCCCTGCTCCTCCAGCGCAGAAGTCGGCGTCGGTCCGTGATCTCGAGGAGCGGCTGACCCGCGCGCTCGGCGGCCCGGTCGTCATCACCGAGGACGAGCCCGGCAAGGCGGGTCACATCGAGATCCGCTACATGGACCTCGACCACCTCGACCGGCTGCTCGATCGGCTGCTCTGACGCTCGCATATAGGCTGCGGAATTCGTGATACTGAGACTCGCTGCATGAGCGAGAGGGAACATGACCGGCTGCCGTACGCCGTCCAGGTCGAGTTCCGGACGGCCTCGTCGTTCCTGGTCGCCTACTCGGTGAACCTGTCGCGCGGCGGCCTGTTCCTCGAGACCGACGCCGACATCCCCACCGGCACCACGACCCAGGTCACGATGCACGTGCCGGGCACCGATCCGGTCGTCCTGCTCGGGGTTGTCGCCTGGCAGCGCGGCATCGAGAGCCCGGAGGGCCCACCCGGCCTCGGCATCGAGTTGATGGACACCACGCCGCTCGGTGCGGTGATCGACAAGCTGGTCTCCAAGTTCCACGGCATGCACATCCTCGTGCTGTCGGGTGATCGCCAGGACCGCACGACGCTCGCGCGCTCGATCAAGTCGATCATCTCGACCGCCGAGATCATGCAGGCCGCGGATGCGTCGGTCGCCGCCGCGCTGATGACGAACGAGGTCGACCTCGCGGTGATCGACGTCGACTACGACGCCGATGGCGGGCTCAAGACCTTGAAGGCCGCGAAGGCGCTGAACCCGCCGGTGCCGACCGTCGCGATCACCTCGAACGCGAGCCTGCGCGAGCACGCGCGCGTCGCCGGCGCGGACGAGCTCGCGACGAACCCGCCGCCGTTCGCCGAGCTGCAGGTCGTGCTCATGCGCGCGCTGTCGAAGCCAATCGTCGTGCGCGGCTCCGGCCCCGTGACGCTGCCGCCGACGCAGTGAGCTCCAGGAGTCTGTAGCGCACGGGCCTGCGCCGGCCCGTCATGACGGGCGGCGCCGGCCGGCGCCCGCTCTAGGCGCCGCGGCGCCGCACGGCGGCTTCGACCGTGTTCTCGAGCAAGCACGCGATCGTCATCGGCCCGACGCCCTTCGGCACCGGCGTGATCGCGCGCGCTCGCTGCACCGCCTCGGTGAACGCGACATCACCGACGATCGTTCCCTCCGCGGTGCGGTTGATGCCGACGTCGAGGACGACCGAACCCTCGGTGATCCAGTGGCCGCGGATCATCTCCGGGCGACCGACCGCGGCGACGATGATCTCGGCGCGGCGGACCTCGCTCGGGAGGTCGTCGGTCTTCGAGTGGCAGATCGTGACGGTCGCGTTCGCGTTCGACAGCAGCATCGCGATCGGCTTACCGACCAGAACGCTGCGTCCGATGACCACCGCGCGCGCGCCGTTGAGCTCGACGCCGACCTCGCGAAGCAACCGCATGCAGCCCTTCGGCGTGCACGGCACGAACACCGGACGTCCCTGGGCGAGGTAGCCGAGGTTCGTCGGGTGCAGACCGTCGACGTCCTTTGCCGGATCGATCGCGCGGATCACCGCGTCGGAGTCGAGGCCCGCGGGAAGCGGGAGCTGGACGAGGATGCCGTCGACCTCGTTGTCGGCATTGAGCCGCTCGACGACCGCCATCAGCTCGGCCTGCGTCGCGGTCGCCGGCAGCTTGTGATCGCGCACGTCGACGTTCGCTTCGCGCGCCGCCTTCGTCTTGCTGCGCACGTACACGGCCGAGGCCGGATCGTCACCGACGAGCACGACCGCGAGGCACGGTGCGATGCCCTTCTCGCGCAGCGCGGCTGCCGAGGTCGCGACCTCCGCGCGAAGCTTCGCCGCGATCGCGGTGCCGTCGATGATCTGCCGGTTGCCGATCATTCCTTCGCCGCCGATCCGCCGCTGGAGGTTCCGCCACCGCTGTCGCTCGAACCGCTGCTCGAGCTGCCGCCGCCGTCACCGCCGGTCTTCGCAGGCGCTGGGGTCGATTCCGAAGCCGCAGCCACGGGTGCGTCGGCCTTCTCCTTCTTTGGCGGGACGCCCTTGTCGACGGCGTCCTTCGCCACCGCGCGCTGCTGCTCCGGCGTCTGGCTCGAGTAGAGATCCTTGTACCAGCCGCCACCCTTCAGCTGGAACGCACTCCACGAGATCAGCTTCTCGAGCTTGTCCTCGCCGCAGGCCTCGCACTTCACGAGATCGGGGTCGGCCATCTTCTGCTGGATCTCGAACTCACGATTGCAGGCGTTGCAGCGGTATTCATACGTTGGCATCTGTCTCTACTCCTCGAGCGATACGATGCGCACGCCCAGCTCTCCGTCAACGTCGACGAGCTCGCCGCGGCCGATCAGCCGGCCTCCGGCGCGGACCTCGAACGGCCCACCCAGCGGGCGGCCGAGAGAGATGATCGCGCCGGGTGAGAGCTCGCCGAGCTGACGCAACGTCATCCGCGTCGTTCCGAGCTGGACCACCAGCTCGACGGAAGCGGAATCGGCGAGGGCCTGCGTCATCGGGGCCGGAACATAGCCAATCGCGACCCGCGCCTCTACCGCCAGCGGCGCCGCGGTGAGCCCGACCGTGCCATCGCCCACCACCAGGGACAGCTCGCGGTCGATCGTGACCACGTCCCGCACCGCGAGCCTGTCCATCGCCGCGCGCGGCAGCACGCAGCGCCCGACGATGATCGGGACCTCGAACGCCCAGTCGGGTAGCGGACGCGACGGCGGGACGCGGACCTCGAGCGAGCGCGGCACGTACGCGACGACCGTCCACGGCGCCCCGCTTCTGGTGATCGCGAGCTCGATCGCGACGTGCGTGCTCGCCTTCGCACGACCGGCGATCACCGTCTCGCGGCGAGGTGCGTACGCGCCGGGCGGCAGCGCTTCACACGCCCAAACCTCGCCGGGCACGCCGGTGTCCTCGAGCGCGGACGCGACGACGAGCACCCACGCTGCCTCCTCGACAGGAGTCAGCGCGCGCGGCGCATCGAGCTCCTTGGGCCCACCGAACAGCTTCTGCGCGAGCGCGCGGATCGGCCGCGACGCGCACGCGACGACGATCGACTGGCCGGCGATGCGGAGCTCCGCGTGTGCCGCGTGCGGATCGAACGGTTCGCCGCGCGTGCCGATGATGCGCGCACGCGCGCCATCGCCGAGCAGCGCGGAGACCTTCGCGCCGATCGGGCGCGCGACCAGCCAGCGCGCGAGCGCGGTCTCGAGCGCAGCATCCGCGCGACTCAGGCGCCGCAGGCTCGCTGCGGGATACGGCGAAAAGTTTGGACCGCCGGATGGCACTGGTACGCTTTTATCCTACATCGGACTACCCCGAGGGAGAGCAGCTGTGCAAGACCGCCGTCTAGGCTACCGGATTCCGTACGAGGCGATGGTGACCTCGTACGTCCACGACAGGCCGATTCGGGGCCTGTCTCAGAACCTGAGCGACACCGGGCTCAACATGTCCGCGATCTCGATGCTGGCGCCCCCGCCGGGGTCTGTCGTCGGGCTCGAGATCGATCTTCCGGGAATCGATGACTCGATCTGGGCGTCGGGTCAGATCTGCTACCGCAAGGACGATCGCATGGCCTCGGGCCTCGGCGTTCGGTTCCTCGCGATGGCGAAGTGCCAGGCGCGCATGATCCGCGACTTTTGTATCGAATCTCGTCGGAAGAACCTCGGGTCTCTGCTCGCTCGAATTCGCGCTTAGAGCAGCTATGATCCGAGGAGGATGAGGCGCCTCCGATACTTCGTCGCTGCTCTACTGGCACTCGCGCCGCTGGCTCCTGTCAGTGCTGCGCCCGACGACTGGGGCGTCACCCGCGATCCGTTCGACAAGAACGTGATCGCTCGCTACAAGGCGATCCTCGCGCGGAACCCCCACGACGCCTCGGCGCTCGCGAAGCTGCTCGAGATGTACAAGCGGTACCGCACGATCGATCTGCTGAAGGAGGAGTACGGCAAGCTCCTCGACAAGGACGCCGGCAACACCTCCGCGCTCGTCGTCCTCGGCCGCCTCCACAAGGCGACGGGTGATGAAGCGCGCGCGCTCGAGATGTGGTCGCGCGCGGTCGCGAAGACCGACAGCGATGCGCAGACGTGGCTCCTGATCGGCGAGACGCAGAAGGCCGGCGGCAAGAGCAAGGAAGCGCGCGCCGCGTACGACAAGGCTCTCGCGAACGCGAGCGCCAAGGAGATGAAGAAGAAGGCGTTGCGCGCGCTCGCCGACCTTTCCCTCGCGACCGGCGACAACGACGGCGCGAACGCGTACTTCAAGACGTTCCTCGAGCTCGACCCGAGCAACGCACAGCTATGGATCGAGCGCGGCGACGCGATGCTCGCCGCCGGGAAGCGCGACATCGCGCTCGAGAGCTACACCGCCGCCGAGAAGCTGCTCGGCTCCGATCCGGCGCGCAAGGTCGAGGTCGTGTCACGCCGCGGGCAAGCGCTCGAGGGCATGGGCAAGGACGACGACGCGGTGGTCGAGTATCGTCGCGCGATCAAGCTCGCGCCGAAGGGCTACTACCTCGAGGTCGAGCTCACCGGCCGCGTCATCGACATCTACCGCCGCAAGCAGGCGCTCCCTGCCCTGCTCGTCGAGTACGAGAAGGCGTGGCCCGAGGGTTCGCGCGGCCACTTCGAGTGGGACACGCTCGGCAAGCTCTACGAGGAGACCGGCGCGCAGGACAAGGCGATCGCCGCGCTCAAGCGAGCGGTCGGTCGCGCGAGCTTCGAGCTCGAGACGCAGCGCCGGCTGATCCAGCTGCTCGAGAACGCGGGGCGCGACGATGAGGCGCTCAAGCAGTACGAGTCGGTCGTGGCCGCAGCGCCCGGCGAGGCGCGGTTCCAGCTCGAGCTCGCGGAGCGCTACTGGCGCCGCGGTCAGGAGAAGAAGGGCCTCGACACGCTAGGCCGCCTGCAGGGCCGGTTCCCGAGCGACGCCGGCGTGCTCTCTGCGATCGCCGACATGTACCAGCGGTGGGGCAAGGAAGACCTCGCGATCGCGCAGTACGAGCGCCTCGCGAAGCTCGAGCCGGATGACCCGGGCCACCTCGTCACCCTCGGCGAGCAGTACTGGCAGAAGAACGACAAGCAGCGCGCGATCACGACGTGGAAGCGGATCATCGCGTCGAACAAGGCGAGCGGCTACGCGAAGCTCGGCGAGGTGATGTCCGAGCACAACATGGGCACGGACGCGATCGCGAACTACGACAAGGCCATTCAGCTCGACGGCAAGAACCCCGAGTTCTACAAGGGTCGCGCAAGCGCGCACGAGGGCCAGAAGCACTACCAGCAGGCGATCGACGACTGGAAGAAGGTGCTCGAGCTCGTCGGCACGAAGGCGACCGATCGCCTCGCGCGCCGCGA
>JACCRC010000481.1 GCA_013813765.1 Deltaproteobacteria bacterium
GAGAGCAACAGCGTTATCGTTCGCAGTTGCATGGTTTGCCCATTTTTACGTGGCCTTGGGCGCCACGACGCGCAATTCGAGCGTCTTCATCCTCGTCGAAACCGGTACGCCCCCATGTCAAAGAACCTCGCCAATATGGGGCCGATGGCCCGGAGCGTCAATGGGAACGTCCCTGACGTAGGATGCGCCGATGACCGAGGTCTGGCGCGTCGCGACACTCAACATCTGGAACCGCCAGGGTCCGTGGGCGGAGCGGCTGCCGCTGATCCGTGAGGGATTGAAGGCACTGAACGCCGACGTGATCGCGTTGCAGGAAGTGCTGGGCTTCACTGGACTGCCGAGCCAGGCGCACGAGATCGCCGACGGCATGGGCTGGAACGTCCACCACGTTCCGGCGTGGAACGTCGGCGGCGGGCTGACGTTTGGCAACGCGCTCCTGTCGCCGCACGCGCTGAGCGACACGAGGAGCCTGCCGCTGCCGACGCCGCCGGGCCTCGACACGCGCACGGTCGCGTTCGCGCGCGTCGAGTGCGTGCACGGACCGATGCCGGTGTTCGCGACGCACCTCACGTGGCAGCACCACCTCGGCCACGTGCGCTGCCAGCAGGTGCGCGCGCTCGCGGATCACGTCGCGGAGCTCGCACCGATCGATGGACCACCGGCGGTGATCCTCGGCGACCTCAACGCGGATCCGGACTCCGACGAGATGCGCTTCCTGCGCGGCCTCACCGCGCTCGGCGGAACGAGCGTGTACTTCGCGGACTGCTGGTCCACGACGCGACCCGCCGCGGAGACTGGCCACACATATGACCGGCGCAATCCGTATGCGTTGCGATCGCGCGAGCACTCGCGACGGATCGACTACTGCCTCGTGCGCGGACCGGGCAAGCACCTCGTCGGCGAGCCGCTGAGCGCGTCACTGTTCTGCGACGAGCCCAAGGGCGAGGTGTGGCCGTCCGATCACTACGGCGTCGTCGCGGAGATCTTCGCCGCAAAGCGGCACCACGATCCGTTCTGAGTCACTCGATCGTGAGCGGAACCGACGTCGCGCTCATGCCGCCAGTCTCGTCGGTGGCGACGACGAACAGCGAGGTCGTCCCGGGTGAGCCAGCGGTGTACGCGTTGGGAGTCGTCTCGGGTGCAGGCACGTCGCGATCGTCGACGGATGCCTGGAGCTCCGCGAGCTCGCCGGTCGAGCTGTAGAAGCGGCGTTCGCTGCCTTGCTCGCCGAGCTCGGCGTGACCAAGGCGCAGTTGCTCGCCAACAAGCCACTGCTCACGAAGGTGCTGACCTACCATGTTCGTCTCGGGTGGCGTGTTCAAGGCCGACGTTCCGGTCGGCGCGCCGATCGGAACCGTGCAGAGCGGCACGTTCTCCGTCAGCGCGGCACTCGACATCACCGATGCGCGTAGCCGGATGACGTCCAACGGCGTCATCCATGTGATCGACCAGGTGCTCCTGCTCCTTGATGGAGGACGTCGAGCCCGGATCGCCATACCATCGCGCCATGACCTGGAACACCATCCTGGTGCCGCACGATTTCTCGGCGTCCGCCGATCACGCCGTCCAGATCGCGCGACACGAGGCGAAGGTACACGGTGCGCGGATCGTGTTGCTCCACGTCGTCGAGATGGTGCCGCACTTCGGGCATGACCTGGCCATGATGACGCGGCCCAACACGACCACGCCGATCAGCGTCCGTCAGTACTACACGGAGACGGCCACGGCCGCGCTCGAGTCTGTGGTCGCCGCGCTCGTCGCGGACGGTATCGACGCCACGAGCGCCATCCGCTGCGGCGTTCCGATCGAAGAGATCCGAGCCTATGTGGGCGAGCAACCGATCGACCTGATCGTCATGGGGACGCATGGTCGTACGGGACTCCGCCACGCGCTCGTCGGCAGTGTCGCCGAACGGATCGTTCGCCAGAGCCCGGTCCCCGTCCTGACGATCCGGCACCCCGCTTGACGCGGAGGAAGACGCGGTTGCGGTTCGGCGGATCCTCGCTCGAGGTCACACCGTTGTTGAACGCGGATAGCGCGTGCGGATCACCATGCTAGCGTTCGTGGCCTGATGCGCTCCCTCGCGGTGCTCGGTCTTCTCGCTGCCTGCGGTGCGCCCTCGCCTCCTCCGGAGCGACCGGAGCAAGAGCGTCGCGATCCGCCGTGCATGCCGTTCACGCAGCGCGACGTGCACGGGCGGATCGATGGCGCCTCCGTCCTGATCGAGCAGCACTCGTCGTCGGGATCGTGCGAAGGCCGCTCCGAGACCACGGTGACGGCGCTGGCGAAGATCGCGCTCCCTGCCGCGCCGAGCGCGTGCCCGATCGGTCAGGTCGTGCTGCGGATGTGGGACCGCGGGCACGGCTCGGAGGACAAGCATCCGGCGTTCGTCGCGAGCCTCACGAGCGAGCAGCGCGCGGAGCTCCGCCACAAGCTCATGTACTTCGCCGACGGAGCGGAGGCGTACGTCATCGACTGCCCATCGGCGGGGCACGGCGACTATCTCCTCGTCGAGACCGTCCCGCGCAGCGAGATCCCGCAGCTCGGATTGTTCGTGGGCAACGAGCTGCTCGAGCATCGCCAGCATCCACGCGTGTCCTTCTTCGATGCGAATGGGGCCGCGTTGCCAGTGGCGACACCGCCGCCGGTCGCTGCGCTTCCCTCGAAGAGCGGCGACTGCTCCGAGTCGCTCACACCAGGACGCGTGCGATGGCTCGGGCGACAGCTCTCGACGGGGCAGATGCCCGGCCCCTCGCGTCTCCGGACCTATGCGATCGGCCGCGACGGTGGCAACGCAACGATCGTCATCCAGCACCAGACTGCCGCCAAAGCGAAGGACGCTGCGTTCGCGTGGCGCTGCGAGGAGTCGATGACGTTGACCGGGACAGTGACGGAGCGTGGCAAGCACCTCGTGTTCCAGGTCGCCGACAGCAAGTCGCCAAAGGACGTCCACGAGGTGACGTGCACGCCGCGAGACCTTCGCGTTGCCCGCGAGCGCGCCGTGCGCGTGGCGGTGCCTTCGACGATGGAGGGCTGCAAGGCGAATCGCTGGCAGCCGGCCGCGAACGTCGCAATGCGTGGGTACGAGTGCACGGCGGCCAGTGCGGTGTGGTGGCAGTCGCCCGTGTTCGCGAGCTCTGCGCCTGGCCTCGAGCACCTCACGATCGACGAGGACGATTGCGGTGCTCCGTCGCAGGCGCTGCGGGTGAGCACGCGCGACGGCGCCATCGCACCGGTCAGGGCTTCACGTTGACATCGAGCGAGATGCCGCCGTCCTTCGTGGTGATGAACACCTCGGTCTTGCCCTCGCGCAGACCGACGACGACGAACGACGTGCGGCCCCGCGCGCCGGCGTGGCCGTAGTTGTAGGACTCCGCGAGCGCGTCGCTGTAGCTCGTGTAGATCGCGGCGACGGTGTCGTCGGCGACGCTCACCCTCGGGTCGCGACAAGGGCCGTTGTAGCCGTCCTCGTTCGCCAGACAATCGAAACCGAGGGCGACGCCGCGCGAGATGTCGATCGTGTCGTCCTCGTCGTCGAGGTGCGCGGTCTTGCCGGGCGGTGGCACGGTGATCGCGCTGAGCGTCAGGGTCTCGCAACCGGCGAGCACGATGGAGAGCAAGAGGAGGATGCGGGTCATGGGTGCACCGTGATGTGGAGGGTCTTCGAGAAGCCGAACGAGGTGACGGTCAGGTCCGCTTCACCGGGCGTGCGCGCGACGATCCGGCGGCGCGCGGGGACGCCGTCCTGGAGCACCGCGATCGCGGGCGCACCGGTCCACGTGGTCGTGCCGCGGCCGAGCAAACGCTGCGTATCGCGATAGGGCTCCACCGACACGAGCAGCTCGTCACCGACGAGGAGATCCACGTGCTCGACCAACTCGCCGCGCTCGAGACCGTCGGAGAGCCGGTGTAGACCGAGCCGATTCGGAGCGACGACGTAGACGTGCAGGAAGTCCACAACGGAGCTCCCGCTCAGCATCACCATCGCGGCGACGCCGGGGGCTACACCGACGATCTCGGTCCCGGAGGTCTTCAGGACGGCGGGGTCGGCCGACATCAGCGTCATCAGCGAGCTGGACGTGCCGGCGGTGTCGGCATCGATCGAGAGGGGCAAGACGCCACCGACCGCGATCGGACCGTCGAGACCGGTCGTGACACACGCGAAGTCGGTGGGACTGCATTCGGGAGAGACGGTGGTGTTGCCAAGGGCGCCATCGTCGGCGCACGCAGCGAACGCCAGCGCGAGGCATGGCAGGGCGAGCTTCATGAATCCTGCTGGCAGCAAGCGATGTGCCGCGGTGTGCGATGCGAAACCGCACGCCTACGAGACGGTGTGTTTGGTCCGGAGAGGCAATCCGCGACATCGACGTCGTGGCAGCGGACAGCCACTTCGGTATGCTGCGGCCCATGATGTCAAAGACCGTGATCGCGCTCGCGTTCCTGATCGCTGCATGTGGTGCTGGTCAGAAGGAAGTCACCGTTCAAGGGTCCGACAAGGATCTGATCGGCGTCGCCGGCGACTGGGCAGGCGAGTACAAGGGCAACGAGAGCGGACGCTCGGGCCCCGTGAGCTTCTCGCTCGGTGTCGGCGCTCACATCGCCGAAGGCCAGGTCATCATGGGTGGCGCGACGCCGCTCAAGATCGAGTTCATCAAGGTCAAGGACGGCGAGGTGAAGGGCACGATCGCTCCGTACACGGATCCGAACTGCTCGTGTCAGGTCGAGACGACGTTCCTCGGCACGGTGGGCGACGACGTGATCAACGGCTCGTTCGAGACCAAGCTCGGCACGACGGGCCAGATCCAGTCGGGCACCTGGTCGGTCTCCAAGAAGAGGTAGTCACTGCGCCGGGCGCAGCCTGGCGAGCACGGCTTCCGCGTTTGCGCGCGTGCGCGGAATGGCTGCCGCGCGCACCGCGAGCTCGATCGCTGCGGCACGCTGCCCGCGCTCCGCGAGCGACATGGCGAGGTTGACCATCGCCTCGCCGAAGTCAGCGTCGTGCGCGATGCCACGCGCGAGGATCGCCTCGCGGCCGGCGCGCACGGGGCGTGCGTACTCGGCCCAGCTCAGGATGAGCTGGCGATACTGATAGTGCAGCCGTTGCGATGGAGAACCGAGGTCGGCCTCGATCTGCGCGGCGCAGCCCTCGAGCCGCTCGGGTGGGCACAGCATGCGGGACAGCGTCGCGTGCCGCGTTCGCACGACCTCGCGGGTGTCGAACGGCGCATCGAGGTACGCACGTGGGTCCTCGAGGTCGCCGAGCGTCGAGGTCAGGATCGGAACGAACAGGTGCTTTCCAAGATCGCGCGCGGCGGCGTATTCGAGGAACGGCCGATCGTCGTCGAGGATCTCGGCGCCCTTGGTCCAGCTCGCGAGACCGCGCGGGCCCATCAGGAACAGCGACAGCACGTCGCCGCGCGCATCGAGGTGACGTTGCGCGAACAGCTCGCCGAGCACCGGATCGGTGGGACCGTTCGCGAGCCGGTGCCACGGGATCCGGAACGGACCGTTGTAGAGCAGGAGGATGCCGTCCTGATCATCGAGCCACAGCGACGCTTCGGGGAACACGGAGAGCGCGGTCGCGACCATAGCCCGCGTCGCAGCCGAGCTCTGACCATAGAACGGAATCCACTGCGCGAGCACGCCACCAGCGCGAAGGCGCTGGCGCGCGTCGGCATAGAACTGCCGCGTGTAGAGCGCGGTCGTTCCCTCCGACCACGCCTGCAGTGGCTCGAGCGCGATCAGATCGTAGTCATCACGCGCGGCGCGCAGGAACGCGCGGCCGTCCTGCAGGTGAACGTGGACGGCGGAGTGATCGAAGAGATCGCGGTTCGACTCCGAGAACCACCGCCGCGCGAGCGTGACGACATCCTCGTTGATCTCCACGCAGTCGAGGTGAGTCGCCCCGTGCTCGAGGACCGCGGCGAACGTCTGGCCGGTGCCGAGCGCGATGCCGAGCGCACGATCGAGCCGATCCACGCTGAGCGCCGGCAGGTGCCCGAGCAACGCGTGACCACCGCCGGTGCCGGCGACCCACGCGGAGTTGATCCAGATCCGGCGGCGCTTCGTGGAGTCCTCGGTGACGAGCACCGTGCTGGTCACGCCCTCGCTGATGCCGAGGATCCGCTCGCCCCGCTCGAAGCGCAGCGCGTACAGATCTTCCGGCAGCATCACGCGCGTGTGCAGCACGAAACAGATACCGGCCGCGACAACGCCGGTCAGCGCGCGGACGAGCGACGTTCCGGGCAGAAGCAGCGCGGCGGCGATCACCGCGGCGATGAGCGCGAGCTCCGAGTCCTCGAGGCCAAACGCGGGCAGGACGACGAGGCCCATCACGACCGCACCGACGACTGCGCCCGCGGTGTTCACGGCGAACAGCTTCGCGAGCGACTGCGACGAATCGCGCGCACCGGCCGCCGCGATCAGCAGGGGCAGTGCGAGCGCCACGAGGCCACTGCTCGGCACCAGGATGGCGAGCAGGATCCCGATCACCTTCGGCGACTGGCCGCTCGCGGCGAGCGCCGCGAAGCCCTCCGAGGCTGCGAGCGTGCGCGTGAGCAGCGGCACCGCCGACATCCACAGCGCCGCGACGATCAGCCCACCGAACGCGACGCGCACGAGGCGTGCTCGAGACATGTCGCTTCGCAGCAGCGAGCGCGCGATCGCTGCCGCGGCGAAGCCTGCGATCGCGATACCGAGCAGCACCGCCGCGAGCACCTGCGTCGACGCGTAGACCGTGTTCAACATCACCAGCGACAGCATCCGGACCCACACGACCTCGGCGGCGAGCGCGATCGCACCGGTCGCGAACGCCACCGCGAGCAACCGCCCGGGCACTGCGCTCGCCCCGGCATCCGTGGATGCGGGTACGCGCTCCGGCCCGCCGGCGAGGAGCGCGCACATCGCGGAGGCGACCGTGGAAGCGGCGCCGAACAGGATGCTGCGGTCCAGGCCCACCGCCTCGATCGTGACGTAGCCGCAGACGAGCGTTCCGCCGACGGCGCCGAGCGTGTTGAGCCCGTAGATCACGTTGTAGGACGCGCGCTGGCGCACGACCGCATCGTCGAGTCCGGCGATCAGCAGCGGGAGCGCCATACCGAGCAGCGTCGTCGCGGCGACGAGGTAGAGCGCCACGGCGCCGAGCTGCGCCGCGAGCGCGGTGCTCGTATCCACGCCCGCATCGATCAGTGCGTGCTGGAGCGCCAGCGATGCGGGCAGGAGCTCGATGCCGAGCAGGAACAGCGCCGCGGCCGCGAGCTCGACGAGCGCGTAGATGACCAGCGGCCGCCGAGCATGTCGCGCGGCGATGCCGCCGAGCCACGCGCCGAGACCGAGCCCGGCCATGAACGCCGCGAGCACGAGCACGAGTGCGATCGTCGCGGCCGTGGTCACGCCCGTCAGCTCGCGCACCCACGCGAGCTGATAGAACATCGCCGCGACCCCGGACAGCACGGTCGCCACGCACGCAATGCCGAACGGCCGATCGGACACCACCTGCGATTGTATGGGCGATACTGCCGGGCATGCGCGCGACGCTGCACTTCGTGTTCGGCAAACCGGGTGCCGGGAAGACCCGCCTCGCCCGCGAGCTGGCCGGGCGCACGCCCGCGGTGCTCTTCTGCGAGGACGAGTGGCTCGCGGCCCTGAACGATCCCATCACCAGCCTGCCCGCCTATCTGGCCGCGTCCCGCCGCGCCCGTGCGGTGATCGCCCCGATGGCGACGCGGATCCTGGCCCTCGGGACGTCGGTGGTGTTCGACTTCGCCGCGAACACCGTCGAGGGGCGCGCGTGGGTGCGCTCGATCTTCGAGGCCGCCGGCGCGGACCACGTGCTGCACGTCCTCGAGGTCTCCGACGAGGAGTGCAAGCGCCGCGTTCGGGAGCGCAACGCGACCCGGCCCGCCGGTCTCTATTTCGGCGACGTGAGCGATGCGCTCGTCGAGGCCGTGATCCCGCACATCGTGCCGCCATCGACCGCTGAGGGCTTCACGGTATCGCTAGGTTCTGGCGCATGAGAGTGAAAATGGGGTCGGACCCCTTTTTTGCGCAACTCGTGCAGAAAAGGGGTCGGACCCCTTTTTTGCACAACCGGATGTCCGGTGGCCGGACAGCTACTTCTTGTAGACCGCGGTGCCGGGCGGCTCGGACGCGAGCTTCGCCTTCGTCGCCTCGACGCGCGCGAAGAACGCGAGGAAGTTCTCGCCAAGGACCTTCTTCACGCGCGCCTCGCTGTGCCCGCGCTTCAGGAGCTCCGCGGTGATCTTCGGAAGCATCGAGTAGTCGTCCATGCCTTCCGGCGGATCGCCGATGCCGTCGAAGTCGGTGCCGAGGCCGACGGCGTCCTCGCCGCCGACCTTGATGACGTGCTCGAGGTGGTCGACGATCGCGGTCCACGGCGCGCGCGACCGCTTCACTTCCTTCACGAGCAGCCGGAACGCGGCGCCGTAGAACGCCTTTTGATCCTTCGCGAACTTCTTCTTCAGCGCGAGGTACTGCGGCTTCAGACGCGCGAGCTCGGACCGCAGCATCGCGTAGCCCTTCGCATCGAGGAACACCGAGCCGAAGTTGATCATCACGAGGCCACCCTTCGCCGCGATCCGCTTGATCTGGTCGTCGGTGAGGTTGCGCGGCATGTCCACCAGCGCGCGGCACGCGCTGTGCGATGCCATCACCGGTGCACGGGATGTTTCGAGCACGTCATCGACGGTCGCGTCGGAGACGTGCGAGACGTCGACGATCATCCCGATGCGGTTCATCTCCTTGACGACCGAGCGACCGAACTCGCTGAGCCCGCCGTGCACCGCAGACTGCTTCGGATCGAAGTCCGGCAGGTAGAACGGCCCCGACGAGTCGGCCCAGTGGTTCGTGTTGGTGTGCGTGAGCGTCATGTAGCGCACGCCGGCCCGGTACATCTCGCGCAGCACGCCGAGCGAGTCCTCGATCGCGTGTCCGCCCTCGATGCCCATCAGCACGGCGAGCTTCTTCGCCTTCTTCGCCGCGCGGATCTCGTCGACCGAGCCTGCGGCCACCATGTCCGCCGCGTGCTCCGTCACCACCCGCCTCGTCAGATCGATCAGCTCGAGCGCCCGCTTCGCTGCGCCGTTACCGGCATAGGCGGCCGACACGTAGATCGAGAAGAACGGTGCGGTGAGCCCGCCTTCCTTTGCACGCGGCAGGTCGAAGTGATCGGTGGCGCCTCGCTTCGCGACGTCGGCCCACTTGTCGGAGAGCTGCATCGGCGCATCGAGGTGCCCGTCCACGATGATCGCTTCCGCGTGCAGCTTCGCCGCGCGCGCGGCGAGGTCATCAGCAGCAGCGGTTCCCGCAAGAGCAGCAAGCAGAACGAGCGCGGTCTTCATCCGCGCAGGCTACACCGCGCCGCTACTTGATCGCCTGCCAGCCCGCCTTGACCTTGAGGTACGGCCCCTTGAACGGCGGTGCACCGCCCTTGGGCCCGAGGACGTAATCGACGCGCCGGTTCGCCCGCTCGTCGGTGTTATCGGGGGTCCTGGCCTTCAGGACTTCCTCCCCGAACCCTGCGAACGCGACCGGGAGCTTCAGGCCCTTCTTGCGGAAGTACGCCGCGATCGCACGTGCGCGGTCGAGCGACAGCTTCCGGTTCTTCGCGTTCGGACCGACGGTGTCGGTGTGGCCGGCGATGTAGAGCTGCATCTCGATGAACTGCTCCGAGCGCTTCACGATGTCGTTGATCTTCTCGAGGCTCGCGTCGAGCTTGGACTCCTCGCTGGTCTCGATCTTCGCGCTGTCGGTCGCGAACGTGACGTCCTCGTGATCGACGGTGACCGACCACGGGATCAGCTTCACGTTCGAGGCCACACCATCCTCGGAGGCGACCCGCAGCTTCAACATCATCACGGTCGTGTTGTCGGGCTGCGTCCACGTGATCGGGATCCACGTGTTGGGCTTCTGATCCTTCAGCCCGATCGACGCCTTGCCGATCTCCTTGCCTGACTCGTCGAGCACGACGAGATCCGCGGTGTCCGCGGGCCTCGAGATCTTGAACTGCAGCACGCGCTTCTGCAGGTCGAGGTGCTCCGCGTCGTAGCTCACGTTGATCGGCGTGCGCGGCTTGCCCTGCGCGCCGGCGATCGTCGCGACGCACAGGATGATGACGACCGCGACCCGGCTCAGAGGAAGCACTGGCAGTCGCCGCCCGACATCACGCAGCCGCGCGGGCCGGCCGCCGGGAAGTAGTAGCCGGTCGCCATGCACATCTCGTTCGTGCGCGCGCTCTGCCCGGCGCGGATCACGTTGTTCGCGTTCGAGCCGATGTTGTCGTACGTGCACTCCCACGTGATCTGATTCTTGAACTCGAAGAACTCCGGCGCTCTCCACTCGGTCGAGCCCGGGTGCTCCCAGTCCGCGCTCTTGAACAGCATCTGCGTGCCGTCGCGGACCTCGGTCGAGACCGCCTGCTTGTGCGCATGGGTCGACATCGACCAGAACTTCGCGCCCGGCGTCACACCGCACGTCGCGCTGACCTTGTAGTTGGTGGCGTGCGCCGGGATGCTGATGTCGGCGTTGTACGTGCCGAACAGATCCGTGCGCGTGAACGTCTGCTCCGGGGGAAGGGCATAGGCCGACAGCTCCACCGATGCGACGAGCGGTTCGTCGGTCGCATTCACGTAGTGCATCTGGAAGTAGCCCGCCGCGTTCGGCACGACGACCTGTGCGAGCTGCACGCCCACGTCGTCGAGCGGGAAATCCGCCTCGTGATGCGGGGTCTGCGCGCCGTAGACGGGCAGCGGCTGCCCGGCGGCCTCGCAGTCATCCACCGTGCCATCGGGCGGCTGCGTGCCTCCCAGGCTCGAGAAGTAGATCATGTGGTGGGAGCCCGGCGTCATGTCGGAGACCCACTTGTGCACGCGGAGGATCTCGGTGTTCGGCGTGTGGAAGTAGAAGCACTTCGTCGACTCCTCACCAGGCTGGAGCGTGACGTCGGCGCTCTTGATGGTGAAGGCGACCGTGTCCTCGGTGTTGACGCCAGAATCGCTGGCGCACGCGACGAACAGGAGAGAGGCCGGAACGAAGAGAAGCGAACGGCGCATGTAACCCCCTTGAAGCGACCCGGAATCTACCCCACCTCAGATCGAGTCGTGCGCTCGAACGTCTACGGGCATTGATGAACCGCATCGCAGGCCTTGCCCTGCTCGCCGGCTGTGCCGCGAGCCAAGCCGCCCCGTCCCCCGATGATCCGCCGCAGATCGACAAGCAGATCGCGGGGTTGGCTCCCGCGAAGCTCGGGTCGACTCCCGCGCTCGACAAGGCGATCACCACCTATTACGGGACCCAGCGCGGCCAGCGCACCTACATCCAGACCGACAAGCCGCTGTATCAGCCCGGCGAGACGATCTGGTTCCGGGCGGACCTGCGGACGGCGAAGACGATGGTCGGCGATGCGCCGGCCGGCGTCACGCTTCAGCTCATCTCGCCGCGCGGCTCGATCGTCGCGAACAAGCGCGTGCTCGCGCAAGGCGGCATCGCGCGCAACGACTTCGTGCTGGATCCGAACATCGAAGGCGGCGAGTACACGATCCAGCTGACCACGCCGATGGGCCAGGTCGACACGCGCAAGGTCATCGTCAACACGTACGAGGCGCCGCGCCTCATGAAGACGCTCGAGCTCCTGCGCACGGCGTACGGTGCGAACGATTCTGTGTCCGCAGCGCTCGAGATCAAGCGCACCAACGGCGAGGCCTTCGCGAACAAGAAGGTCACCGCGGTCGTCACGATCGATGACGCGGAGGTCTCGCGCACGCAGGTCTCGACCGACGGAGAC
This sequence comes from Deltaproteobacteria bacterium, assembly GCA_013813765.1. Taxonomy (GTDB): domain Bacteria; phylum Myxococcota_A; class Polyangia; order Haliangiales; family Haliangiaceae; genus JABFXX01. The sequence goes on from JACCRC010000481.1 coordinate 11,801, forward strand.
GGCAAGGCAATCGTGAAGTTCCAGCTGCCCGCGCAGATGGCGCGTGGCGACGGCCTGCTCACGGTGCTCGTCGAGGACGGCGGCATCACCGAGTCGATCCAGAAGCGGATCCCGATCGTGATGACCACGTTGAACCTGGCGCTGTACCCGGAGGGCGGCGACCTCGTGCAGGGCGTCCCCGGTCGCGTCTACTTCATGGCGAAGACGACGATCGGCAAGCCCGCCGACATCGAGGGCAAGGTCGTCGATGACCGAGGACAGATCGTTTCGACGTTCACGTCGGTGCACGACGGCATGGGCAGCTTCGAGCTTCAGCCGACCGCAAGCCGCAAGTACCGCGTCGAGATCACGAAGCCGGTGAACATCACGACGAAGGTCGACGTTCCCGCCGCGAAGAACGACGGCTGTGTGATCCGGTCGCTCGAGCAGAAGAAGGGTACCGATCAGCTACGTGTCGCGGCGATCTGCGCGAGCTCGCAGACCGTCGCGATCGAGGCGACGCTGCGCGAGAACCGGCTCGGTGGAGGCGCCTTCAACGTCGAGGCCGGCAAGCCCGCGCTCGTGGTGCTGCCGATCCCGAAGAGCTCGCAGGGCGCCGTGCGAGTGACGCTGTTCTCCGACAAGAACCAGCCGCTCGCCGAGCGCCTCGTCTATCACGGCACTGGCGCGAACTTGAAAGTCACGCTCACCGCCGACAAGAAGTCGTACTCGCCGCGCGAGAAGATCAAGCTCAAGGTCCGTACGCAGGATGCGAAGGGCAACCCGGTGAAGGCGAACGTCGCGCTCGCCGTCGTCGACGACACCGTGCTCTCGTACGCCGACGACAAGAGCGCAAAGATCCTAGCGAAGCTCTACCTCGAGCCGGAGCTCGGCGCGACCGCGGCGGATCCGATCGAGGAACCGAACTTCTACTTCACCGACAAGCCCGAGGCTGCGGCGGCGATGGACGCCCTGCTCGCCACCCGTGGTTATCGCAAGTTCGAATGGCGGCAGGTCTCCCTGCCCGCCGGGGGGACCCGCTGATGAAGCGCACCAATCTGCTCGCTATCCTCGCGCTGGTCGCCGGCGCACAGGTCTCGACGGCCGCTGCAACCGGCGGAGTCGAGGGAACGCTCGTCGAGAGCTCCACCGGCAAGATCGCCGCGAACGGCTCCGTCACGGTCACGTGTGGCGCCGTCAAGAAGTCCGGACGTGCCGATGCGAACGGACGGTTCGTCATCAACGGCCTGCCTCCGGGACAGTGCTCATTGACCGCCGCGGGTGGTGACTTCGTCACCGTCACGCTCGGCGTCACCGTGAGCGAGGGCTCGATCTCCACGTTGCTCGTCAGCGTGACGTCGCGCGCCGTCGCCGCTCAGCAGCGCCGCGACGAAGAGCGCGCGCGTCGCGACGCGGAGAAGTACCGCAAGGAGCGGATGAAGTACCGCAGCAAGCGCATGCAGATGGACTTCGCTGCGGACGCCGATGGTGGCGGTGGTGGTGGAGGTTGGGGCGAGGCGGCCGGCGCCAACATGCCGCGCCCCGCACCTCCGCGCATGGCTCCGCCGCGCCCGGCAGCACCAGCGGCGCAGAAGCCCGCCGAGCGCGCACAGCCGCGCGGCGGCGCCGTGAACGTGAATGCGACGGCCGTGCGCGGCCCGATGCCCGGCAACGGCACGACACCGGTGATGCCGGTGCAGAAGGTTCTTCGTGAGGACGACGCGAAGCGGAAAGAGATCGCCGCGAAGAACTGGAAGGCCGACAAGCAGATCGCGAACCGCCGTGCCGCACAGCAGGACAACGGCTGGGCCGTGGTCCGCGTGTTCCCGGTGCCCGAGTACTCGAAGAACTACGACGGCCCGCGCACCGACTTCCGCGAGACGCTGTACTGGAACCCCACCGTCGAGACCAATGCACGCGGCGAGGCCGAGGTGACGTTCGTCGCGTCGGATGCGGTGACCTCGTTCCGCGCGACCGCAGAGGGCTTCTCCGCAGCGGGCCTCCCCGGAGGTGGCGAGGCCACGATCCAGTCAAGGCTTCCGCTCACGCTCGACGCGAAGCTCCCCGTCGAGGTCACCTCGGGTGACACCGTCAACCTGCCGATCACGATCGCGAACGAGACCGACGAGCCGCTCGAGGCAACGCTCGACACGAAGTTCGGTACCGCGTTCAAGCTCGCCAGCAATCCCCTGAACGGGAAGGTGAAGATCAAGGCGAAGGACAAGACGACCGTGGTGTTCGCGCTCGAGGTGGTCGCGACCGATGGCTCGGCCGATGTCGAGATGCGGATCGCGTCGCGCGGCCTCATGGACGAGGTGAAGAAGACGATCCGCGTGGTGCCGAAGGGCTTCCCGATCGAGGTCGCCGCGTCGGGCACCGCGAAGAAGGGCGAGACCTCGAAGCAGATCGTCGAGCTCGGTGGCGTGATGCCGGGCACGATGCGCGCGAGCGTCACGATGTATCCGTCCCCCGTCGCGGCGATCGCGAGCGGCATGGACGGCATGATCCGCGAGCCCGGTGGCTGCTTCGAGCAGGCGTCGTCGACGAACTATCCGAACATCATGATCCTCGGCTACCTGGACTCCACGGCCGATGGCGCGGATCCGGCGCTGATCGCGAAGACAAAGACCGTGCTCGACAAGGGCTACAAGCTCCTCACTGGCTACGAGTCGTCGGAGAAGGGCTACGAGTGGTTCGGCCAGAACCCGGGGCACGAGGCGCTCACCGCGTACGGCCTCATGGAGTTCGCCGACATGTCGAAGGTGTACGACGTCGACAAGAAGATGGTCGATCGGACCGCGGACTGGCTGATGTCCCGCCGCGACGGTCAAGGCGGCTTCCAGCGCAACGCGCGCGCACTCGACTCGTTCGGCCGCGCGAGCCCGACCACGACGAACGCGTACATCATGTGGGCGCTCTCCGAGGCGAAGCGCACCGGTGGCATGAGCGCCGAGCTGGCGATGCAGAAGAAGCTCGGCACCGAGACGAAGGATCCGTACCTGCTCGCGCTCGCCGTGAACACGAACCTCGCGGCGGCGCCGAAGGCTCCCGACACGACGGCGATGGCGAAGAGGCTCGCCGCGCTGCAGGCGAAGGACGGCAGCTTCCCCGGCTCGAAGGAGACGATCACGATGTCGGGCGGCGAGTCGCTGACGATCGAGTCGACGTCGCTCGCGGTGCTCGCACTGCTGAGGGCGTCGCCGAACGGCGAGTACGAGTCGCAGATCCGCTCCGGCGTCGAGTGGCTCAACACGAAGCGCGGTGGTTACGGCGCGTGGGGCAACACCCAGGCGACGGTCCTCGGGCTCAAGGCTCTGACCGCCTACGCCGAGCACTCGCGCCAGATGCAGACCGCGGGCAGCGCGACGCTCGTCATCAACGGCAAGGATGCCGGCACGATCAAGTTCGACAAGGGCCGCCGCGATCCGCTCGTGTGGAAGGGTCTCGAGAGCAAGCTCGGCGCGGGCAAGAACACGGTCGAGGTTCGTCTCGAGGGCGCCGCCGCCCTGCCCTACACCGTGTCGATCGACTACCGGTCCGCGCAGCCCGCGACCGCGCCACGCGCGAAGGTCAGCGTCCAGACGCAGCTGCTCGCGCAGAAGGTCAAGATGGGCGAAGGCATCACGCTGCGCGCGCGTGTCGAGAACAAGACGGCCGAGGGCATCCCGATGACGCTCGCGCGGATCGGTCTGCCGGGCGGCACGGTGTTCCAGACCTGGCAGCTGAAGGAGCTGCGCGACAAGGGCTTGATCGACTTCTACGAGACGCGCCCCCGCGAGGTCATCCTCTACTGGCGCGCGCTGCCGCCGAACGCGAAGAAGGACGTCGACATCAACCTGCTCGCGGCCGTCCCCGGCACGTACGAGGGCCCGGCGAGCTCGACGTATCTGTATTACACCGCCGAGGACAAGGCCTGGGCCAGGCCGGTCGGGCTGACGATCGAGAGGTAACAGGCGACTTGCGCCGCACTCCCGTCCTGTGGGATACGCGCGGCCATGACTCGCCTCCTCCTTTGCACGCTGGCCCTCGCGCTCGCGGCGTGTGGCTCTCACGTGCGCTCGGGAGAGTCGACGCTGCCGTC
>JACCRC010000494.1 GCA_013813765.1 Deltaproteobacteria bacterium
TTCGAGATCGATCCCCTCGCGGGAGGGCACCAGGGTCACCAGGACACGCGCGGCACTCGGAGCCGGCGTCACCGACGCGATGACCAGCTCGTCGATCAACGGATCGTCGAGCTCGGCCAGCGCGTAGGCGAGCGCATCGAAGACCTGCCGACACACCTGCAGATCCTTGTGGCCACGACGGCCACGAGAATCGCGATGCATATCTCTCCTTCAGGAAGAAAACGTCGTCAGGAACAAGACGCGATGTAGCGAGGCTGAAGGGGATGCATGGTCGTCCTCCGGTGAGGGAGCGTCGCTACGAATAATGCAACCAGCTGTCTGCGGCAACTGGAATCCGATGGCCAGTGCAGTAGCCACGCTAACCCGTCGATCGTTAACGCACGACGACCGGCATCGATCTTGATGCTGTCTCGCGTCATGCGCCTTGGCCCTGCCCTCCTCCTCGCCGGCGTCCTCGCCGGATGTGCCGACCCCGAGCTCGGCGAGGGCGACGAGCCGCTGCCACCCGGCAAGGAAGACGCTCCGGGCTACACCGTCACCGGCGCGAAGAGCTGGTACCTGGTCGGCAACGCGCTCACCGCCGGCAACGACATGCTCGAGCTGACGGTCCAGGCTCCTGCCCAGGCGCGCTACGTCTCGGTCTACATCAACGGCCGGTTCGTGAAGCGCGCGCAGCGCACGGGCAACACGTTCACGGTGAGGACCAGCATCGCCGCGCTGCCGGTCGGCGAGCACCGTGCGTTGCTCGCGGCCGATGGCGCGCGCGTCGCGTTCGCGGAGCGCAAGTTCAAGAAGAGTCATCCGCTCTACGTCGCGGTGTCGAACGACTGGGATGATCCGGACCACCCCGACGACAAGATCGAGCGCCAGGAGCGACTGCACGCGCGCCACCCCTCGCTGATCGTCACGCACTTCGTCGGGCCTTACACGTTCACGGATCCATCCGTCTCGGCAGCGCGCCGCAAGTTTCACGTCGACTGGCTCAAGAAGTACGAGGCACAGGAGGGCGACGAGATCGGTCTCCACGTTCACCCCTGGTGCAACTTCGTCCGCACGGCCGGCGTCACTTGCCGCACGTCACCGTCGTTCGCGTACGCGAATGGCGACACCAGCGGCTACACCGTGCGGCTCGAGTCCTATACGAAGGCCGAGCTCGAGAAGCTGTTCATCAAGTCGAACGAGCTGTTCGTCGCGAACGGCTTGCCGAAGCCGACGTCGTTCCGCGCCGGCGGCTGGACCGCGAACACCAACGTGCTCGCGGCGCTCGGCACCGCGGGTCACGTTGTCGATTCGAGCGGCTGCAACTGGTCGCGCCTCGAGGAGTGGCAGAACCACGCGGGCGCGGGTCTCTACGACTGGAACCGCACCCACTGGTCCGCGATCGACGAGACCAGCCAGCCGTACTACCCAGCCGAGGACGACATCCTCGCGGACCGCGCGCCACACCTTCCGATCCTCGAGGTGCCCGACAACGGGCTGCTCGTCGACTACGTGACGGGTCCCGAGATGATCCAGATGTTTCGCGCGAACTACTCCGGCGCAGCGCTTGGCTCGCCGACCGTCTACGCGATCGGCTACCACCCCGTCAGCTTCAGCGAGGGGTTCTTCCAGCGCCTCGACGAGGCTCTCACCGAGATCGATCGCCACCTCGTCGGCAGCGACCGCGGTCCGGTGATCTACGCGCGCATGAGCGACCTCGCGCGCGTGTTTCCGCGGCCGTGATTACTCGGCCGCGAGCTGATCGACGAGCGCCTCGGTGCGGAGCTCGAGCTCCTTCGCCGTCTGCACGCCCTCGATCTCCCAGCCCTTGCGCGAGTAGTACTTCTTCACTCCGCGCTTGGTCCCCTCGACCTCCATGCAGTAGTCCATCTGGCCCTCGCTGCACGGACGAGCCTTGACCGTGATCTTCTCGCGGTCACCATCCTGCGGATAGTGGGCGTGGATCTGGTTGCCCTTGAGCTCGAAGCGGAACAGCTCGAACGCTCCCTTCCAGGCACTCGTCGCCTGGAACACGCCGAACTCCTCCTCCGAGACCGCCGCGAACACCTGGATCATGTCGCGCTCGTTGCGCGGCATGTGATCGATCCAGATCCGATCAAGCGCGAGCTTGGAATCATCGACCGATTCCTCCGTCGCATCGCCACCGCTGTGAGTGAGCTGCCAGCCGCCATAACCAACCGCTCCGAGGAGCGCCGTCACGAGAAGTACCTTCTTCATCTGTTCCTCCGTTCTCGCCGACATCCTACTGCGCCCCCTCCGAAGTGCCAGGCGGCCCCGGTCGATTTGCCGAATTCGTGACCACGCATCCGAGGTGTGTTTTCTTGGGAATATGCTCCGTGCATCGGTGTTGTTGCTCGCGATTCTCGTCGGGGCCTGCAGTGGTGGGCCCCCGCGCTCGCATTCCCAGCCAACCCTGGCGGAGGTCACTCCCGTCGTGACCCCCGGTCCAGCGGATGAGCTCGTCGCGCGCATGCTGCGGGCGCTCGAGACCGAGGACGTGACCGCGTGGCGCGACCTGCTGTCGGCGCCGATGCGCGCGCGGTTCGGCTCCGACATGGCGGCGATCCACGACCATCTGATGAGCTGGCGGCGCGACGTGCTGCCGATCGCGTCGACCCTGCGTGATTCCGAGCTCGCGATCGACGCGACCGGGCCGGAGCAGGTCGTGACGTATGCCGCAGATGGCCGTGACGCGGTCGCGCTCGCGAGCGTCGTCGTCGAAGGCGGCGCGTTGCACCTCGACGAGAACTGATAGAGTCGCGGCGATGCGCTGCGTGCTCGCCTGCCTCGTCCTCGTCGCTTGCGGCGGAACGCCGAAGCCCCCTGCGCCGGCTTCATGGAAGGTCCTGTTCGATACCGGCCGAGGCGTCGACGAGCCATGAAGCGACTGGCTGTACTCGCGTTGCTGGCTGGATGCGATTCGTCGCCGGCGAAGCTCGACCCCGATGCCGCGCCCGATGCGACACCGCCGTTCGGCGGGCCATGTGGATCACGCGCGGGCGCGCGCGGCCTCTCGATGCGCAGCGTGATGGCGGGCGGCCTCGCGCGCACGTACCTCGTCTATCTGCCACCCGGCACACCGACGGACCGGATGCCGCTCGTCCTCGTGCACCACGGCTACTCGATGTCGGGCCAGAAGATGTGCGACATCACCGAGTACAAGGCGCTCGCCGATGCCGAGCGCATCGCGGTCGCATTCCCCAACGGTCAGGGCGGCCCCGACGTATTCCAGGCGCCGTGGAACGTGGGCGTCAACGTGTGCCCCACCGGCAGCGGAGGTTCGCAGCCGCCGATCGCGACCGGCGATGACTTCGCGTTCGTCGACGCGATCAAGGCCGATGTCGCGGCCGACCAGTGCATCGACGAGGAGCACGTGTTCGCGACCGGCTTCTCGATGGGCGGTTACTTCTCGCACCACCTCGGGTGCATGCGCCCCGACATTCGCTCGGTAGCGCCCCACAGCGGTGGCACGCACGAGCTCTCCGGCTGCATCAACGCGAAGCGGCCGATCATCATGTTCCATGGCAAGTCCGACTCGATCATTCGCCCGGGTTGTAACGATCCTGCATCGCCGCCGGCGGGGGGCACCCAGCCCGCTGCGGCGGCGTGGGCCGCGAGAAACGGCTGCGCGATGACGACGACGTCTCGCACCGTGCAAGGTGGGACGTGCGTTCGCTACGACGGCTGCCCGGTCGGTGGCCAGGTCGAGCTCTGCACGTTCGATGGAATGGGCCACTGCTGGGCGGGTGGCCCTTCCAGCGCGGGAGTTTATGCGTGTCCCTCCTACGAATCCGCAACGCAGCTGCAGTGGCGGTTCTGGAGGACGTACGCCTGGGACTGATCATGCTACGCAGTGGCAGTGCAGCCATCCGTACTGCTCGTCGAGGATGATCGGGACACCCTGGAGCTCACCAGCGAGCTCCTGACGCTCTCCGGATTTCGAATCGCCCAGGCGACGTCGATTCCGCAGGCGTGCGAGCAGCTCGGTCGAGATGCGTTCGACATTGTCATCACCGACTTCCTGGTCGAGTCGACGGAGCCCGATGTCGCGTGGAACGGGATCGACGAGCTCGTACGCGCTGCTCGACCGACTCCGATCGGGATTGTCACCGGCATGCGAATCGATCAAGGCGCCGTCGCCTCACACCGCGTCGCGTTCGCGCTGCACAAGCCTGTCTCGCGCGCGGACCTGCTCGAGGCCGTCTCCCGGTGGGCACCGGCCGAGGCGCTCCCCGCGGAAGCGACCGAGACCATGCGGCGCTACTTCTCGTTCATCGAGCGTGGCGAGTGGGAGCAGCTCGGCTCGGTATGCACGACGAACGTGCGCTACCACTTGCCGGGCAACGATCCCATGTACAGCCGGTTGGTCGAAGGCCTCGACGAGTTCCGCCGGTTCGCGGCGGAGACGTTCGCGCAGTTCCCGGAACCGCGATTCGCGCTGACGAGCGTGCGCGCCCTCCCAGCCGGAGCGATCGTTCGCTACCAAGGGAGCTGGGTCGACGCGAGCGGCAAGCGACTCGGAACCGACGGCGCGATCTTCGTCCGCTTCGAAGGCGCGCTGATCGCGGAGCTCGGGGTGCGACTCGACCTCGAGCTGCTGCGCCGTCTGTCGAGCTAGCGCGTAGGGATTTCTACGGACGCAGTTCGGGCCACCGCGGGCTTTACCGACGAGGACGAGTGTCGAATCGGTAACGCCGCTGCTAACGAGGTGGTACCCAGGAGGTGTGGCGCGCATCAGCGATTACGAGCGTGCGTCCGGATCTCTTCCGCTGATCTGGGTCGTCGACGACAGCAACACGCAGGCAGCGTTCACGCAGCGTTCGCTCGGCGACCAGTACCGCTTCGAACGGTTTGCGGATGGACCGAGCGTGATCGAACGGCTCGTCTCGTCATCGCCGCCCGATCTGATCCTGCTCGACTGGGTGATGCCCGGTCTCGGCGGTGACGAGGTGTGCCGCTACATGCGCGGCACTCCGCAGGGCAAGGATCTGCCGATCATCATGCTGACCGCAGCGCGCATCGGCACCGAGCACATCGTGCTCGCGCTCGAGAGCGGCGCGAACGACTACGTGTCCAAGCCGTTCGAGGCGGAGGAGCTGCGCGCCCGCGTGAACGCACTGCTGCGGGCCGACGCCCACAAGCGTGGGGCCATCGCAGAGCGCGAGCGTCTCGTCGCGGTGAACCAGCTCGGATCACTGCTTCACACGCATCGAGAGACGCAGCAGGTGCTCGACGTGGTCGCGAACTGGCTCGTCGACACGGTCTGTGATGGAGCCGAGCTGCGCGTTACTCCCAAGGAAGGCGCGGAGCGAGTCGCAACGCGTCATGGGGCGGGAGGCCCGGGCGAGCATTCGAGCTCGCACGAGCTCGAGCTCAGCGACATCGCCACGCTGCATGTGACGCTCGTGAGCGATGCAGCATCCGGCCCCTTTGATGCCGCCGACCAGCTGACCATCGACACCGGGCTCGAGAGCGCAGCGCTCGCGGTCGAGGCGGCCCTGCGGTCCGAGGCGGAGCGGGCCACGACGCGGTTCCTCGAGGAGATGCTCGGCATCGTCGGGCACGATCTCCGTACGCCCCTCGGTGCGATCCATCTCGGGCTCGAGATGCTGGAGATGCAGGGACCCCCAGCGCAGTCCAGCGGCGTGCTCGCTCGCGTGCAGCGCAGCGCGCAGCGGATGTCGACGATCGTCGAGCAGCTCCTCGATGTCACGCGCGCGCGCATCGGCGCCGGGATTCCCGTGACCCTCGCGAAGATCCCGTTACGAGCAGCGGTGGAGCGCGTCGCCGACGAGCTTCGGCTGTCGAAGCCCGCGGCCATACTCGAGGTCAGCGGCGACGAAGTCGACGGGAACTGGGACGGCGATCGACTGGAGCAGGTGATCACGAATCTGGCGAGCAATGCGCTCCACTACGGCAAGACGGGCGCTCCGATCCGCCTGGAGGTCTCGTCGAGCGAAGCGAGTGCATTCTTGCTCGTGAGCAACGAGCTCGCCGGAGCGCCGATCCCAGCAGACGAGCTCGAGCACTTGTTCGACCCGTTTCGGCGCGGCCGCAACTCGAGGAATCCCGACGGACTCGGGCTTGGCCTCTACATCGTGTGCCAGATCGTGCGCGCACACCACGGCAGCATCAAGGTCGAGTCCGACCAGGCCGGGACACGCTTTCGCATGACGCTGCCGCGCTGACGCTCAGCGGACCTGGCAGCCCTGGATCTCGCCCGCGTTCGCGGTGCCGGTCTCGAGGCACGCCTTCGCCGCGTTGACCACCATGTCTCGCGTCGGGAGGAGACAGCTACCGTCCTTCTTGGTCTGGCTGATCCACTTGATGAGGCTCGTGCGCCACGCCCACAGGCGCGCGCCAGAACCGTCGCCGAACGCGTTCGGTCCGCTGAAATCGTCGTTCCAGTTGAAGAACGAGCCGCCCCAGTTCGTGTCGGCATTGAGCTTCACGAGCTCGGCCGGCGGGTCCTTCATGATCGTCTCGAACCGGATCGCGGCGGCCTGCATGCAGCGGCGACCGGCGTCGGTACCATCCGTGAAGCTGTACGTCGGGTTCTTGCCGCCGCTCCACTTCTGCCAGAACTCGGTGCCGGAGAGGTTGAAGCCGTTGCCGTCGGGATAGTCGTACGACGTCGGGGCGGGCGCACCCTCGGCGAACGTGATGTGCGCCTTCGTGACGTCGCGAGCCTGCTCGTAGACATCGGCGGCACAGCGCTCGCCAGTCGCCTCGCGGAGGGCCGCGATCGCGCGTGGACCGACGTAAGACACTGCGTCGACCTCCTCGGCGGAGTCGAACTTGTTGTCGTCTTCCGTGCCGAACAGGCCGTCGGCGCCGTCGCGGTGCTTCACCAGCGAGGCTGCGGCGCGCGTGTGAACCCCGGCTTCCTCGAGCTTCTCCGCGGAGTGACCCTCGTTGAGGTACGTGATGATCGCGTCCTTCTCGCAGGCGGTCAGCTCCTCGCCATCGGCCTTGCCGGTGCCAAAGCCCTGATCGTCGATGCCATCCGGGGAGTCGTCCGAGAGGCAGCCGGTCACGAGAGCGGCCAGGGACAGGGCGAGGAGCGAGGCGTGGCGCATGATGGCGCGGGAACGAGCAAGCGCCGCGCCGACGGTATGTGCGCGAGATCCGCCGCGTTGGGTGCGGCAGATCGAGTTGCCGGCGCTCCCTCTGGTCGGGGTCACCGGCAACCGCCGTCGTGCAACCTGGTACGCACCCACGCGTCTTGGAGTCATGCCCCTCCGCGCCTTCGCGCTGCTCGCGCTCGCCGGTTGCGTCTCACCGTCCCGTGCCGACCCGGCGCCGAGCTGCGTAGATGACGGCACGCCCTACGCCCGCGCCGGCCTCCACGCGCGGCTCGCGGTGCTCGGCGGCGCGGAGCTCGATGGCCGCGCTCCGGGATCAGCGGGAGATGTCACCGCGCGCAAGGTGATCGCCGAGCGATTGACCTGCCTCGGCCTCACGCCGATCGAGCAGGTGTTCACCGCGCAGAACGGCAAGGAGACGGCGAACGTCTACGCGGTGCTGCCCGGCTCGGATCCCGACGTCGGCAGCGAGATCATCCTCGTCTCGGCCCACCACGATCACCTCGGCAAGGGCTACTTCGGCGCGAACGACAATGCGTCGGGCGTGGTCGCGATGCTCGCGATCGCGCAGGACATGGTGCAGCGCAAGGCAGCGAAGCGCACGATCGTGTTCGCCGCCTTCGGCGATGAAGAGACCGGCATGACCGGGTCGTACTACTTCGCCGGCCACATGCCTGCAGATGTGCCGATGGCGAAGATCGTCCAGGTGATCAACCTCGACATGGTCGGCAGTCACTCGTCGCGCGGCTTCGTGGCGGCGATGGGCACGTTCAAGGGCTTCGCGGCGACGAAGCACCTCGCGAAGCTGACGTCGAAGTATCCGAGGCTCAACGTCGGAACCGGCGGCACCGCGCGCGGCTCCGACTTCGAACCGTTCTGCAAGCAGCGCATCCCGTACGTGTTCTTCTGGACGCCCGACGCGCGCTGCTATCACGAGAAGTGCGACACGGTCGAACGCATCGACGAGAAGCGCATGGTGGACATCGCGTCGCTCGCCGGCGATCTGGTGCGCGCGCTCGCGGACTCGGAGCTCGATCTATCCGCGACGCAGCAGCGCCTCGGTTGCGGCGTCAAGTATCCGCGAGCTTCCTGATCGCATCGCCGCGACGGATCGTGCCGGGCGCGATAACGCGCGCGTGGAGGCCGCGCAGGCGCAGGTGCGCGTGCGCCGGCGCCTTCGTCCACGCGACCGCATCGACACCAAACCGCTCCGCGAACTTCTTGCAGCCGGTGTGAGGATCGGCCGTCACCTCGAGCACGACGTCGCCGATCGCGAGCCGCGCCCCGGCCGGGAGGTGCGATTCGGTGAGATCGAGATCGACGAACAGCTGGTCGCCGGCGGGCGCCCAGTCGTCACCGGCGATCAGCTCGATCACGCGCGAGCTCATGATCGTGATCTGCTTCCCGGGATGCGGCGTCTTCTCCGGCGTCGGAATGCTCCACCGGTCGCCGACGAGACCGGCAGAGGTGTCGAGCTCGGCCGCATCGAGGATCTCGCGCTGCCGCTCGCTCGGGCGCCGCACGATCAGCTCGAGCGTACCCATGCCGCGCGGTGCGGCGAGGATTGCGTCCAGGCCGGCCTCGAGCTCTGCGGTGGTGCGATGCGCCATCGCGCGAACCGGTTCAGCCCGCGACGCGTCTGCGCAGATCGCGTGCGGAATCGCGGAGCGGAGCCAGCTCGCTGCTCTTCGCGACACGGTCGAGCACGTTCGTCGCGCTCCTGACCATCGAGGGCGACGGTTTCGCCGCGATCGAACGGATCCACTGATCGATCTCGTCCATGTTTGAGGACGAACGATTGGCGCGCTCCTGAATGCGGGCGACGACCTCGCACGCCGCGATCGCCTCGCGGGCAAGATCGAGGTCGAGCTCGTCCTCGTCGGCTTCCTCCGCGGAGGACAGCGTGTCCTCCACGAGGGACAGGTCCCCTGCGTCTGTCAGGTCGGATGACCAGTCGCTCGCCGCGTCGTTGTCGAACGCGCCTCGTCCCCAAGTCCCCATGCGCCTCCATTAGCGAATCGCGATGCTCGCCGTCAAGTACAGTCGACATGCGTGGCCAAAGAACTGCCATCGGATCAGAGCGGCACGACCAATCGTGATGACGACGCGCTGCGTTGTGCGGTTTGCGATCATCGGATCACGGATCGCGGGTACCGAATGGAGATGAGTGGGGCGCACGAGCACACGTTCGTGAACCCCGCAGGCATCGTTCATCACCTCGGCTGCTTCGTCGCCGCGCCGGGCTGCGCGCACGTGGGATCGACGGAGGAGGCGTTCTCGTGGTTCCCGGGCTGGTCCTGGCAGGTCGCGGTGTGTGGGAGCTGCAGGACACACATGGGCTGGATCTTTCGGTGCGGGGGCGATCAATTCCACGGACTGATCCTCGCCGCGCTCAAGATGTAGCCGGCGGCGATCCGCTACAGTCGCCGCGATGACCCGTGGGAAATTCAACCTGTTCGAGATCGCGCGACGCGTCCTGGTGGAGAACGGCTTCGAGCCGGAGATCCCGGAGGGCATCGAAGACTCGATCCCCGCGCATCTCACCGCCGAGGGCGCGATCGATCTGCGGAACCTGGCCTGGTCCTCGATCGACAACGAGGAGACGCAGGACCTCGATCAGCTCGAGTTCGCGGAGCAGCTCCCCGACGCCGCGATCCGGATGAAGGTCGCGATCGCCGACGTCGACGCGTACGTGCCGAAGGGCTCGCCGATCGATCGCTATGCCGGCGCGAACACCTGCACGCTGTACACCGGCGTCCACATCTTCCCGATGATCCCCGAGAGGCTGTCGACCGACCTCACCTCGCTGCACCAGGATCGCGACCGTCTCGCCATGGTGACCGAGTTCGTCGTCCGCGAAGACGGCTCGCTCGACGACAAGCAGACGAAGATCTATCGCGCCCAGGTCCGCAACCAGGCGAAGCTCGTCTACGAGCGCGTCGGCGCCTGGCTCGAGGGCGACGGTGACGCGCCGCGCGACGAGACGATCCGCACCCAGCTCGAGCTGCAAGCGGAGGCCGTGAAGCGCCTCCGCAAGCGTCGCCAGGAACACGGCGCGCTCGACTTCGAGACGATCGAGGCCCGGCCCGTCACGAAGGACGGCGAGATCGTCGATCTCGTCGTGCAGCACAAGAACCGCGCGAAAGACCTGATCGAGGACGTGATGATCGCCGCGAACGGCGCGACCGCCCGCTATCTCGAGCAGAACCGCTTCTCCTCGATCCGTCGCATCATTCGCGCACCGAAACGCTGGGATCGCATCATCGAGCTCGCGGCCACGCACGGCTTCACCCTGCCCAACGAGCCAAGCTCGCGGGCGCTCGCGGACTTCCTGACCGAGCGCCGTGCGAAGGACCCGGAGCGCTTCGCAGACCTCTCGCTCTCCGTCGTCAAGCTCATGGGCCCCGGCGAGTACGCGCTGCAGCGCGCCGACGAGCCCGACACGGGCCACTTCGGACTCGCCGTCGAGGACTACGCGCACTCCACCGCGCCGAACCGCCGCTATCCCGATCTCATCACGCAGCGTCTTCTCAAGGCCGCGAGCGCCGGCAAGCCGCAGCCGTACTCCGACGACGAGCTGATCGCGATCGCGCAGCACTGCACCGACCGCGAGAACGGTGCCCGCAAGGTCGAGCGCACGATGCGCAAGGTGGCCGCGGCGATCATGCTGTCGAATCGGATCGGCGACACGTTCGACGCGATCGTCACGGGCGCATCGTCGAAGGGCGTGTTCGCTCGCCTGTTCCGGCCGCCGGCCGAGGGCCGCGTCGTGACGCGCGAGGAAGGGCTCGACGTCGGCGACAAGATCCGGGTGAAGCTGCTCGATACCGAGCCCTACAAGGGCTTCATCGACTTCGGCCGCGTCTAAAGCTCTTCGAGCCGGTCGTTGCGCGCGCCGTTCGTGCGGTCCCAGTGGATCGTCAGGTTGAACGCGCCGTTGACCGACAGCGGCTCCGCGTACGAGAGCCGCGACGACAGCGCGAAGTCGGACGGATCGATCTGCGACTCGTCGGGGCCCGGCAGCGCGCGCTTCGTGATCGAGAACGACATCGACAGATCGACGTGGTTACCGAGCTGGATCTCGACGTAGGGCGACGCCGACAGGTTGTGTCGCCGCTGCGGTTTCAGGACCTCCCCCTGCGCTGACAGCGAGAGACCGAAGCTGACCTTGTCCTTGCGCACCGAGCCGGTCGCGATGACCCCGTGATACGGGTACTGCGTCCAGCGCTGACCGAGCTCGTTGCGGATGTTGTAGCGGTCGATGCGCCAGCCGGCCTTGTACAGGATCGCGAGGCGGTTGCCGCGCGGGTCATCGGCCGCGTACTTGTCCCACTCGATGCCGGCGTAGGTCTCGGAGCCGTAGAGGTACTGGCCCTTCGGATCGTCGCGGTGAAACTTCGTGACCGCGCCGGCGGACCAGCACGGGTTGAAGAGATAGCCACCGCCGATCGCCATGGCGACGCCGTACTGCTTCGTGTCGAGATTGACCTCGCTGCCGTCCTCGAGCACGAGCGGCGGCTGGATGTTGACGCCATAGCTGCCGGAGATCTCCGCGATCGCGCGCGAGGTCTTCGTCACCCGCGTCACCTCGATCTCGCCGTAGGCGTTGCCGGACTTGTAGCTCTCGGTCCGGTTGCCGTTGCCGCCGAGCGAGAACGAGATACCCCACGGCGTCGTCTTCGGCTCGACGGTCTCGACGTCCTCGGGTGCTGCGATCGCGACCGTGACGATCGACGGATAGCGAGCGGCGACGTATAGCGCCATGCCACGCAGGAACGCGGGCTCCAGCTGCGCGCGCTGTTCGTCATCGGTGCCGCGCGTGTCGAGATCGACGTCGAGCTCGATCACCGGCGGTGCGCCGGTGATCTTGCCCACGAACCGAAGGTGCAGCTTGTCGACCAGCGCGATCTGGTGCGCGGTCGCGTAGATGACGACATCGGCGGAAGCGCGCGGCGAATTGAGGAACGCCTTGTTCGCGTCGACGAGGCCGAGAAGAAACGCCGGGCAGGCCTTCGTGCGGCCGTACTGCTCGCACTCGACGTTCACGCGGATCGGCGTCGCCGGTTCCGCGGCCGCCGATCGAGGGAGTAGGAGAACGAGCGCCGCCGCCGCCACCAGCGCGCGGATCACGGGGTCTTACGATCCTTCAGCTGGTCGTACGTCGGGAAGCACTTGTGGACCTCGTCCTCGCTCTTCGCGTCGAGGACGCAACGCCCGAGGGCCATCGGCTTGCCGGCCGTGACGTCTGCAGCGCAGTCCTTGATCGCGGTCTCTTCCATGCTCTGCGAGTAGGCCACGCCAGCGCGCGAGCCGAGCTCCTGAAGCGTGGCGCGCGCCTTGACGAGGAAGACCCGGCACTCCTGCGGCGTGATCGACGACACCGGTTTAGGCGGTGGTGGCGGCGCTGCTTTCTCGCTCTGACAGCCGAGCACGACGAGACACATCAGCGCGATCTTCACCGCGCGATCGTACCGCAACTATGCGGTGATGGCGGCGATCTGCTTGGTCAGTCGCTTCTGCTGCTCGCTCGGCTCGACGGTGGACATCGCGACGAGCTTCGCGAGATCACCCTCGGCCTTCATCTCGCCGGCGAGGAACGCCTGGACACCCGCCGCGTTGTCGCCGTCGACGAAGATCTTGCGCGCGAGCTCCTCGGTCAGCGTGAGCGACGTCGGTGCCCCCGTGCGGTGGCCCTGCGAGAACAGGCCGTCCTTGAGGAACACCGACTTCTCGCCATTCGCGGACGCCACCGTGATGTTGACCTCGACCGCCTTCATCTCCGCCGGGATGTTCAGATCACCGGCCTGCGCGATCAGCTCGTCGACCTTGGCGAACCATTCGGCAGACAGGAAGGTGTGAGCCATGGACGGACGATAGAGATTTTCTCCCGGGCGAGGGAGACTCAGGCCGTGAACTACGTGTTCGGCGACATCACGATCGCGTGCACGAATACCGATCGCGTCGTGTTTCCCGAGGGGATCACGAAGGGCGATGTGATCGCGTACTACGCGGACGTCGCCGAGATCATGGTGCCCGAGCTGCGCGATCGGCCACTCACGATCGAGCGCTTTACCAAGGGCACCGACAAGGGCGGCTTCTATCAGAAGCATGCCCAGAAGCACTACCCCGCGTGGATCGGTCGAACCACGCACGGCGGAAAGACCAAGGTCACGTACCCGCTGTGCGATTCCCCGGCCGCGCTCGTCTACTTCGCGAATCAAGGCGGCTTCGTGTTCCACGTGTGGACGAGCCGGAAGGACACCCCGTCGAATCCTGATCTCCTCGTGTTCGATCTCGATCCTCCCGATGACGGCTTCCCGCTCGTGCGCCGCGTCGCGCGCCTCTTGCACGAGCTATTCGACGAGCTCGAGCTCCCGGCGTTCGTGAAGACCACCGGCTCGAAAGGGCTGCACGTCTGCGCACCGCTCGACGGCAAGGCGACGTTCGATCAGGTCCACGCGCTCTGCGCCGCGATCAACGGCATGCTGGGCGCGAGTCACCCCGATCTCGTGACGACCGAGTTCTACAAGAAAGACCGCAAGGGCCGGCTCTATCTCGACACGATGCGGAACACGCTCGGTGCCACCGTCGTCGCTGCGTACTCGCTGCGCGGCAAACCCGGCGCACCCGTGTCCGCCCCGATCGCGTGGAGCGAGCTCGATACGATCACCGCGGATGGGATCACGCTGCGCGACGTTCGTGCGCGTCTCGACAAGCTGGGTGATCCGTGGGCCTCGCTGCGCGCGAGGCCCGGATCGATCACGGAGGCGGCGAAGCGGCTGGCGGCGAAGTTCCCGTAGGCTTCGGCGGCGGAGCCGAAGGCTTCGGCAGCGCGGCGATCACGGCGGTGTCGAAGGCGCGCGCGCGTTCGGGGACGAGATCGAAGCTCACGCGTGCCTCGTCGCCGCGCGCCTCGACTCGCAGCGCGTCCTTCCACGGCTCGAGAGCCGGAGGCGGCGCGGCGATCGCGCGCTCGAGCAGCTTCACGGCCTCGCCGGCGGCGGCGGGATCCGCGAACACGAGCGCCAGGTTGATGTGCAGGCCCTCGATGCGCCGGATGGAGGCGTGAGCTCCGATCGGCTTGCTCTGCAGCGGCATCGTACGGATCAGCTCCGCCACCATGCCGCGGCCTTCCGCGAGCGCGACGCCCCAGACGAGTGCCGTG
>JACCRC010000505.1 GCA_013813765.1 Deltaproteobacteria bacterium
GATCAACGGCGGCACCGTGCACATCGATGTGAAGCAGGGCGCGATCGACATCGAGTGCGAGGCGGCGCCCGCTGACGGCGACGACGACGAGGCCGGCGAGGGCACCGCGAAGCCAGCGAAGACGCCAGCGCCGGTCAACTAGTACCCGGCCACAGGGGTTTTGATCGGTTGAAGAGCGGGTAGCTCTTCGGCGGGGACGAGCAGCTCGATGGAGCGGGCCTGACGCGGCGTGCGGCGGATCAGGCCGAGGCGTTCGAGCTGCACGATCATCTGGTGGACGCTCGGCGGGGTGACGCAGAAGAAGCGTTGGAAGTCCGCCTCGGCAGGTGCCTGGCGATTGAGCAGAACGTACGTGTGGATGAACGCCAAGTACTGGCCCTGCTTTTCCGTGAAGCGCGCGGTGGCGGAAGTGCTGGACATGCGGATCCCGATTTGATCAAAGGCTTCTCGAAGGAGCCACCATGAACGTCCGGTATCGCGTCACGCTCGAAGCCTCGGAACGTGTGCAGCTTGTAGCGATGGTGCTGGGCGGCAAGGGAGCCGTCCGGCGGCTCAAGCGAGCGCAGATCCTCCTTGCGGCAGATAGCGGCTCGACCGACGAGGAGATCGCGCGAAACGTCTCTGTCGGCACGTCGACCGTCTATCGGACGAAGCAGCGCTTCGTCGAAGAAGGCTTGGAGCGTGCCTTGAGCGAGCTGCCGCGCGTCGGTGGGCAACGCAAACTCGGAGTGGTCGACGAGTCGCTGCTCGTCGCCGTGGCGTGCTCGAAGCCGCCCGTAGGGCGTGCACGCTGGACCTTGCAACTGCTGGCCGACGAGATGGTGCGCTTGACGGTGCACGACTCGGTCTCGGACGAGACGATTCGGCGTCGGCTCGACGAACTCCAGCTCAAGCCGTGGCAGGAGAAGATGTGGTGCATCCCGAAGGTCGACGCCGAATTCGTCGCCCGTATGGAAGACGTGCTCGCGCTCTACGCCGAGCCGCCCGACGAGCGTCGGCCGGTGGTCTGCTTCGACGAGACGCCGCGCCAGCTGATCGGTGAAGACCGGGTGCCGGTCCGCGCTGAGCCCGGCAAGCGGCGCCGCTTCGACTACGAGTACGTGCGCAACGGTACCGCCAACGTCTTCATGTTTGTCGACGTGAATCGCCCCTGGCGGCACGCGAAGGTGACTGATCAACGGACGTGCATGGACTTCGCCGAGTGCATGCGCGACCTCGTCGACGAGCATTATCCCGACGCTGAGCGCATCCGCGTCGTCCTCGACAACTTGTCGGCCCACTCGGCAGCGGCGCTGTACAAGCGCTTTGCCCCCGAAGAGGCCCGCCGCATCCTGAGCCGCATCGAATTTCACTTCACACCCAAGCACGCGAGTTGGCTCAACATGGTGGAGATCGAGATCGGCGTGATGGTCCGGCAATGCCTCGGCCGTCGCATCGCCGAGAAGGCGACGCTGGTCTCGGAGATCACCGCGTGGCAGCGCCGCCGCAACGCGGAGCGCGCCGGCATCGACTGGATGTTTACGGTCGAGCGTGCGCGGGAGAAGCTCGGCCGCGCGTATCCGCGTCCAGCCGGCCACGCGCTGGCTCGCGCCATCAAGGCCGCGGCGTGAACAGGTCAAAACCCCTGTGGCCGGGTACTAGCTGCGGTGCCTCGGGCGGAGTGCCTTCGACGAGCGACACCTGATCGTACCCCGCCGTGGACATTCCGCTCGACACCTGACCTGCGAGGCTGACGGGCAGCACATGCTGCGTGGTCTGGAGCAGGTAGCCCGTGGTCGTAGCGGTGAGCATGAGCGGTGGTCCGAGCCCCAGATCTGCGGTCACGCTCGCTTGCCGGCTCCAGTCCTGGTCGTATACGTCGAGCATCAGGTGGTAACTGGGGACTGCAGGTATCTCGCGTCGATACGCCACCAGGATCTGATCGGCGCGCCGCGTCGAGACCGCGAAGGTCGAATGTGCCCCGGTCGAGGTGCGGGGCGCCGGAGCCGCATCGAGCAGGCCGACGGACGTCATCGACGTCGTGAAGACCTGGTCCCACCCATCCGGTTCCGACGTGCTGAAGCTGATGGTCACCGGTCCAGCGACGCTGGAGATCAGCTCCAGAAAGCGACCGGACGAGAAGAGACGTAGCGACAGCCCCTGCAGGAGCCCATGGGTGCCCAGGGACTGGACGACGAGTGCGGAATCCGCAGCCGGTGCGTAACCGACGAGAATGGACCCCGCCATGGTCGCGGCCGAGTGCCAGGTCCCTGGCAAGGTCGCCCGTTCACCGGCCGCGCACACGCGCGGCGACGCATCCATGGATCCGGTTGGCTCGTCGAATCCCAGGCGACAGCCGCACGCGAAGACCAGCAGCGCGAGTCCAGCTGCGTTGCGCCACACCCTGCCAGGATTGTTCGACACTCGAACCATCGTAGCGAAAACTCCACGCTGGGATCCAGCGGAAGGCGAGGTGGGATCGAACCGGCGCACACGGCCGGCGCCAACGGCGAGACCGCGAGCCGCGAGAACTTTTGGGGCGAACGACGGGGATTGAACCCGCGACATCCAGGACCACAACCTGGCGCTCTACCGACTGAGCTACGTCCGCCGTGGAAGGACTGTCTACATGAGAC
>JACCRC010000550.1 GCA_013813765.1 Deltaproteobacteria bacterium
CTCCTCGATCGCGAGCACCGCGCGCCACGTCGCCTTCGGGCGCTGGCTATCGACGATGCGGAGCAAACCCACGTCGCACGCACGCTGGGCGACGCGCAGCGTCTCGAACACGCGGTACGGCGAGTCCTCGAGCACGTCGGCGAGCACGCGGTGACCATCGAACATGCGGAGGACGCCGTGGACCTCGGTCGGGATCTGCTTCCCGAGCGAGGTGATCCGGACCATGTCCTGCTCGAGCACCATCGACGGCGAGAGCTGGCCGCTCGAATCGCGCACACCCTGCAGGAAGCGCTCGGCGTCGACGAACAGCTCCTCCGGCGACATCGGAATCTGCTGCCGGCGCACGACGTCCTCGTGGTGGAACTCGAAGCGCGCCTCGGTCCACAGGAGGAGCTGGTGAAATGCAGCCTGGCCGTGGATCAGGCCGACCTGGGCCGAGGTGACCTCACCGTGGAAGAACCGGACCTCGCCGCGGCGCAGACCGCGGATCAGCGTGAGTACCGCGCTCCGTCCGAGCGCCGCGAGCGCCCGCACCAGCGTGTACACGCCGGTGGTCTCTGCGAGCGAGCCGACCAGGTGCTCGCGCTTCTCCGCGGGCTGCCCCCGGAGCAGGCGCCCGATCGTGACCACGTCGCGGAGGAACGCCGGGTGGAGGACCACCTCATCGGCGCCGGCCGCCTCGGCGTCGGTCCTGCGGACGCCCCGGCCGCTGAAGACGATCGGGACATCGAGCTGCTTCTCGTCCAGGACGAGCCGGGTCTTCCTCAACAGGTCCAGCGCCCGGCCATCGGTCCCGCCTACGATGACCAGCCCCGTGCCATCTGAAGGCACGTCGGGGCGGGCGCCGTCGACCGCAACAACGGCCGCAGGGACGCCCTCGCGCGAGAACCCCAGCAGGACCTGCCGGCCGGCTCGCGCATCGGGGTCGAGCACGATGACTTTCGAGGGTCCCGACATGCGGCCGAACCGACTTAGCAGTATAACGCGGTTGAGGGGCCGGCCTAGCGCCACGTTCCAGTGATCGTTCTCGAAATCCTCCACGGGACCGCTTCGCAGCGGGTGCATCGGCTGTTCGCGTCCGGAGCGGCCGAGGGCACCGTGACGATCGGCCGTTCTCCGTCGAGCACGGTCGTGCTCACGGACTTCCACCTCTCGGGCGATCACGCGCAGATCACGCAGATCGGTGACCACTTCGTGTTCCGCGACCTGCGGTCCACGAACGGCAGCGCGATCGAGCGCGCCGGCCGGCGAGTCCCGGTCGACGCTGCGGCCCGCTGGGAGATCGCGCTCGCCGATGGCGACACGCTGCTGCTCGGAAACCCCTCCGCACCGGTCCGGATCACCGTGCGGATCGGCGACGAGATCGACGAGGACCTCGGCGATCGCCTCATCGCGTCGCGCTCGATCATGGATCTGCCCGCGGTCGCGGATCAGATCGAGGGCAGCCCCGATACCGCGCTGCGCGTCTACAAGGCGCTGCAGCCCCTCGGCGCCCGGCTCGAGCCGAGCGAGGTGATCGAGGCGTGCGTGCAGGCGACCTTCGAGCTCCTGCCGCGCGCGACGCACGTCGCGATCCTCCTCCGCGCCGAGGCCGACAAGGACCGGTTCGCGCTCGCCGTCTCGCGCTCCTCCAAGAAGGTCGCCGGCACCGAGCCGGCGGTCGACACCGTGCGCGCGAGCCGCGCCGTGCTGCGCCGCGTGCTGGCGGATCGCGCCGCAGTGCTCACCGCGAACGCGCAAGAGGCGCTCTCGAGCGAGTCGATCCTCGGTGGCCAGATCCTGTCGATCCTCGCGGTGCCCCTGTGGCGCGGCGACGACATCATCGGCCTCATCCAAGCCGACAACCGCGCGAGCGCGGGCATGTTTCTCGAGAGCGATCTCGAGGTCGCGCTGCTGCTCGCGGCGCAGGCATCCCTCGCGATCGACAACGCCACGCTCGTGCAGCGGCTGCGCGTCGCCGAGGAGCGGGCGCGCGGCGAGAACGTCTACCTGAAGCGCAAGGAGACGAAGATCAAGTTCGACAACATCATCGGCGAATCGCCGGCGATGAAGGCGGTGCTCGCGCAGCTCGAGAAGGTCATCGACACGCGCGCGACCGTCTGCGTCGAGGGCGAGACCGGCACCGGCAAGGAGCTGATCGCGGCGGCCGTGCACCATCAGTCCGGGCGCGCCGACAAGATGTTCGTCGCGCAGAACTGCGCAGCGCTGCCGGAGAACCTCCTCGAGAGCGAGCTGTTCGGCCACAAGCGCGGCGCGTTCACGAGCGCCGACAGCGACAAGAAGGGCCTGTTCGAAATCGCCGACGGCGGCACGCTGTTCCTCGACGAGATGGGCGAGATGCCGATGACGCTGCAGGCGAAGCTCCTGCGCGTGCTGCAGGAGGGCACGATCCGGCCCGTCGGTGCGACCAGCGAGAAGCAGGTCGACGTGCGCATCATCTGTGCGACGAACCGCGATCTCGCGGCGGAGGTCGAGAAGGGCCGGTTCCGCCAGGACCTCTACTACCGGCTGATGGTGTTCCCGATCAAGCTGCCGCCGCTGCGCGAGCGGCGCGAGGACATCCCGCAGCTCTGCGCGCACTTCCTGAAGCGCTACGCGGAGGAGTACCGGATGGAGCTGCCTGGTTTCACGCAGGACGCGCTCGATGCGCTCGCCTCGTACAACTGGCCCGGCAACATCCGCGAGCTCGAGAACGAGATCCAGCGCCTCGTGATCCAGGCCGAGCCGGGCCACTGGATCGAGATCACGGACCTGTCTCCACGCCTGCGCAAGATCGAGGGCACCGTCACCCGCATCGCTCCCAAGCAAGGAACGCTGAAGGAGATGATGGAGCAGGTCGAGCGCTGGCTGATCACCGAGGCGCTGCGCGACCACGGGAACAACAAGACGAAGACCGCCGTCACCCTCGGGATCACGCGCGAGGGCCTGCACAAGAAGCTCGCGAAGTTCGGCGTCTGACCGAGGCTCACGAGTCTGTACCGGGCGGCGGTTCTCGGTTCTGTTTCTCGCTCCCCGCAGGACGCGCGTTAGAGTCCCGCGCATGAGCATGACCCTGTACGTCGGCAGCAAGCGCTACTCGTCGTGGTCGCTGCGGCCCTACCTCGCGCTCGCGCATACCGGCGCGCCGCACGAGACGAAGACGATCATCCTCGACCAGCCCACCACGAAGGCCGAGATCCTCGCGGTCAGTCCGACGGGCCGCGTGCCGGTGCTGCACCACAACGGGCTCGTCCTCTGGGACTCGCTCGCGATCTGCGAGTACCTGAACGAGCAGTTCCCGGAGGCGCAGCTGTGGCCCGCGGACGGCGTGCAGCGCGCGCGCGCGCGTTCGATCAGCGCCGAGATGCACTCGGGGTTCGCTGCGCTCCGCCGTGACATGTCGATGGACATCCTGGCGAGCAAGCCGGGCAAGGGCCACACGCCCGAGGCCCTCGCCGATGCTCGCCGCGTGCAGACGATCTGGCGCGAGGCGCTCGCCGAGAGCAAGGGCCCGTTCCTGTTCGGCGCGTTCTCGATCGCCGATGCCATGTTCGCGCCGGTCACGACGCGGTTCATTACGTATGGCGTGGATCTCGATGCCACGCTGCGCGCGTACGTCGACGCGGTGCAGTCGCTCCCGGCCTTCCTCGAGTGGAAGCGCGACGCCCAGGGCGAGCCCGAGCTGCCGAACCACTAGTGCGGATCTTCCAGCTCGCGATCTCGCCGGGCGGCGTACCGAAGCTGCCGCTGCGCGACGGTCACTGCGGGGTGCTCGGCCTCGACGGTGATGGTCACGCCCATCCCAAGATCCACGGCGGTCCCGAGCGCGCGCTCTGTCTCTACTCCGTCGAGGTGATCACGGCGCTGCAGGCCGAAGGGCATCCGATCTGGCCGGGGGCCGCCGGGGAGAACGTCACGCTGACCGGGGTCGACTGGACCACGCTCGCGATCGGACAGCGCTACGCACTCGGTGACGAGGTGATCGTCGAGCTCACGCGACCGACCGAGCCGTGCAAGCAGATCGCGGCGTGCTTCGTCGAGCGGAACTTCCGCCGCATCGATCACCCGACGAACCCGGGCTGGTCGCGCTGGTACGCACGCGTCGAACGAGAGGGCGTGCTTCGCGTGGGGCAGCCGGTTCGCCGGCTGCTGCTCTAGCTGTAATCCTCAGGGCGCGTCCCACTTCACTTCGAGACCGCCGCGCTCACCGCTGATCCGCAGCCGGACCTGCTTCACGTCCGGACCGAGCACGTTCGCCTCGCGCGGGAACCGCACGTGATAGGTCTGCGCGAAGTCACCGAGCGCCGGGAACTCCGAGCGCACGACGAATGCCGGGCGCTTGTCCTTCACGATCTCGAGCGGAAGGATCTCGTGACCGTCGGACCCGAGCAGGGCGACGCGCCACACGCTGCGCTTGCCGCGATCGAGATCGTTCTCGCGACGGTCCCACGTGGTCACCATCAGCACGAACTCGAACGGACCGGCGGCTTCGGCCTGCGCCTGCGCGATCCGCTGCGCTCTCGCTTCGCCGACGAGCCCGCGGTTGTTCGCATCCTTCTCCGCGTGCGCCGCGTGCCACTCGGGAGACTTCAGCAGCGCCGAGAGCTCCATCACTTCCTGGTAGGAGCCGCGGAGGACCGCGGAGCGCGTCCACTCCTGCGTCACGGTCTTGTAGTTGCCGACGCGCAGCGGCCACTCGCTGGTGAGCCGCACGCGCGGGTCCGCGGCACCGCACGCGGTGGCGATCGAGAGCACGAGGAGCGCGAGGAAGCGGATCATTTGTCGGGGAGGAAGTCGCGCCGTGTGAACAGCGTCGTCAACGGAGTGAGCGCCTCGACCGCCTCGCGGCCACCTTCGAGCCGATCGACGAGACCGACCGCGTGAAGCACCACGAGCCCGGCGAGCCTCGCGCGCTCGATCGCCTTGATCGTCGATGCGCCGGTCGTGATCACATCCTCGAGGATCACCACCGGCGAGCCTTCGGGAAGGTTCGAGCTCTCGACCCACTGGTTCGTGCCGTGGCCCTTCGGTTCCTTGCGAACGAGGAACGCCGAACGCGGGCGACCCACCTGAAAGGATAGGATCGAGGTCGCGGTCGCGAGCGGGTCGGCGCCCATCGTCAGCCCACCGACGGCGACCGCCTTCGGCGCGATCTCGTCGATGACCTGGTGGAACAGATCGCCGATCAGTGCGGCGCCCTCGGCGTCGAGGCTGATCTGCTTGCAGTCGATGTAGAAGTTCGACTTGAGGCCCGACGACAGCGTGACCTCGCGCTCCTGAAACGCGCGCGTCCGTAGCAGCTCGAGCAGGCGTCCTCGCTTGCTCGCGTAGCCTGGACGATCGAGCAGGGTCTGCATCTGCGGCGACGCTACCACGGCCCACTGGTGCAACGGTTTGTTCACGCACCGGGCGACATTGACGCCCCCCAGATCACCCCATAGAGTGCCCCGAGCCGCGTGCACCTCGTCGACGAAGCAGAGAACGTGCCGGTCCGCTCGGTGGCAGAGCTGATCGCGTACTTTGCCGGCGCGGGCAAGCCGGCGGCCCAGTGGCGCGTCGGGACGGAGCACGAGCTGATCGCGGTGATCAAGCCCACGGGCGAGGCACCGCCGTACGATGGACCGCACGGCATCGGCGCGCTGTTTAACTGGTTCGCCGAGCGAGGCGGAACGCCCGTGCTCGAGAACGGCCACATGATCGCGCTGTCTCGCGGCGCCGCGCAGCTGACGATCGAGCCCGGCGGCCAGTTCGAGCTCGCCGACCGTCCACACACCGACGACCGCGAGCTGGTCGTGGATACGAAGGCGTACATCGCCGACCTCGGCGCCGCGTCGAAGGAGCTCGGCCTCGCGTTTCTCTCCACCGGCCTGCGTCCATTCGGGGGCCGCAACGACATCCCGTGGATGCCGAAGCAGCGCTACGAGGTGATGCGCGCGTACATGCCGACCGTCGGCACGCGCGGCCTCGACATGATGCTGCGCACGGCGACGGTGCAGGCAAACCTCGACTTCTCCGACGAAGCCGATTGCGCGGCGAAGCTGCGCTGCCTCTACTCGAACACCTCGCTGCTCACCGCGCTGTGGGCGAGCTCGCCGATCGTCGAGGACAAGGTCTCCGGTTTTCAGTCGTATCGCGCGTGGATCTGGCGCGACACCGACAACGCGCGCGCCGGCTTGATGCCGTTCATCTTCGAGCGCGACGACATCTTCACCGCGTACGCCGAGTGGGCACTCGACGTTCCGATGTACTTCATCTACCGCGACCGCTACGTCCCGGTGCCAGCGGGGATGACGTTCCGTACGTACCTGAAGGACGGCTGGAACGGCGAGCAGGCCACACGCTCCGACTGGGCGATGCACCTGTCGACGCTGTTCCCCGAGGGCCGGCTCAAGAGGTTCATCGAGGTCCGCGGCTGCGATTGCGGCTCGCTCGGGATGATCACCGCACTCTCGCCGATGATGCGCGGCCTGCTCTACGACACCACCGCCCGCACCGCCGGCATCGCGCTCCTCGACAAGCTCTCGTTCGCCGATCGCCAGCGCCTCGCCGACGATGTTCCCGAGCAGGGCTTTGCCGCGAAGGCCGGCGGACACAGCGTCGGTGATCTCGCCGCCGAGCTCGTCGCGATCGCAACCGATGGTCTTCGTCGCGTCGCGCCCTCGTCGGTGCCGCTGCTAGCGCCGGTCCAGGAGATCGCCGCAACGCGCCGCACGCAAGCGGATCAGATCGTCGAGATCTGGAAGCGCCACGAGGGTGATCGCTCCGCGCTGATCGCCGCGCTCGCGCACCCCGGCCTCGGCTGATCACTCGGGGATCGGGTCGCCCTCTTCGTCGTCGAACTCGATCAGCACCCCGTCGGTCGTGGTCGCGCGCTTCGGGATCTTCGTGTTCGGTCGCGGCGGCTTCGTGACCGGCCGCTCGTGGGGCACCGATAGATCGTCGAGATCCACGTCGAGCGCCTCGAGGGCGGTCTCGAGATCGTAGCCCTCGTCGCCGGGCTGTGGACCCGGCGGTGCCGTGGGCTTCGGCCCGCGCAACGTCTGCGGAACGTCGCTCTGGTCGAACGCGCGGTTGCGTGCCGAGATCGGATACTGCGAGGGGAGGTCGTCCGGATCGTACGCGGCGTGGCCACCGAACCCGGTGTCCGGCGCGTCGAAGAGGTCGGCCGGAGGCGGCGAGCGCTCCGCGACGGTGTAGTTGCTGTCGCCGTCGAGATCGTCGAGGTTCGCGCTGGGTCGATCGGTGTAGCCCGACGGCTCGTCGAAGGCGGCGAGTGCGTGGCCGGCGCTCCTCTCGAGCCGATGATCGAGCTCGGAGAAGGGTCTTGGACGCGCGGTGTCGAGCTCGGGCTCCGGCGCGGCCTCGAACTCGTCGCTGAGATCGAGCCGCGAGACGAAGTCGGAGCTCGACGCCCGCGGCTCGGGCTCGTGCTCGGGCTCGGGCTCGCGCGGCGCACGGGCTCGCAGGATGTCCAGGTCGTGATCGCCGGAGGCATCGGCCTCGCCGTGGGACGCGAGGAGGTCCGCGTCCTCCTCGTCCGCCTCCGCGAGGATCTCGAAGTCGTCGATCTCCTCGAGCTCCTCGGGAACGTCCTCGAGGTGCAGTGGCGCTGCGACCACGTCGGGCACCGACTGCGGCGGCAGCTGGTACGCACCGCTGATCCCCATGTCGTCCTCGTCGGCCTCCGCCTCGGCGTCGGCGAGCTGCGCATCCATGCTGCGCTCGATCGCCTCGGCGACGGCGGGCTCGGTGAGGAACGCGTGCTGCTGGAACGAGTCCGGCTCGGGCTCGGGCTCGGGCTCGCGTAAGGAGCCGACCTGCGTGTGCTCGACTTCCTCGAAGTCGTGCTCTTCGAGCTGGTGGATCTCGTCGGCGATCTGATCCGGCTCGACCTCGTTCGCGGAATTCTCGCGCGCGTCGAACGCCGCGGGATCGACGTCGTCGTGGATCAGCGGAACGTTCGCCGGATCCGTGCGCAGCTCCGCCGGCGTCATCGGTGCGGCGTGCACCGGCGCCGAGTCCTCGTCGTCGACCAGCGTCGGCACCGGCTGCGGCGAGGGTGGTGACTCGACCGCGGTATCGACCTTCTCCTCGGGTACTTCGATCGCCGGGCTGCTCTCGACGACCAGCGCCTGCGGCTTCGCGACGATCGGGCCAGCCACCTCGGGCGGGGGAGCCCAGCGCGCGCTGCGATCCTTCTTCGAGACGGCCTTGCCGCCGAGCTGACGCGCGAGCTCCGCGGAGGCGGCCTCGATCGACACCTCGAGCGGTGCGGCCGCGACCTCACGCAGCGCCTCGAGCTCGGCGTCCAGGTTGCCGCCGGCAAGCACGCGAGCGCGTGCGAGCACCGCGCCGACGTCGACATCGTCGTCGAGCCCGGGCACGCTCACCACGCTGACGATCGGCCCCGATGCGCTCTCGATCACCTCGTGGATCGCCGGGCGCTTCTTCCTCGGCGCCTCCGGTGCGAGCGCCTCGACGACGTGAAGCTTCGCGATCGCGAGCGGACCCGACTGCCGGCGCGGCGAGGTGAGGAGTGCCTCGGACGGTCCGCTGTCGATCGACGACGATGGCGCTGGAACCGCTGTGCTCGCGGTGTCCTTGACCTGGGTGTCGACGACCTCCGACCGCCGCGCCGTATCGATGTCCGTCGGCATCGGGATCCCGATCTCCGGCAGGCCCATCTCCTTGCGGCGAGCGAGCATCTTGAGGATGACCTCGCGGCTCTCCCGCGTCACGCGCATCAGCTCGATCGCCATGCCGAACGCCGCGCGCGGTGCCGCGGGATCGGGGGCCCTCGCAGCCTTCACGCGGCCGAGTCCGACCAGCACCGGTGTGTCGTTGGCGATCCGCAGCTCGAACTTCACCTCCGCCCCGACCGGCTGAAGCGACTTGGTGGGCAGGAACAATCCCGACTTGCCGACGTTGGGCGCGAACCGCTGCACCATCGACTCGACGTCGTCGTAGCGCAGCTTGATGCGCAGCACGACCGGAGCGGGTCGCTGCCCGCTTGGTTCGTCGGGTGGCATGGCCGGCCCTCCCCGAGGGCCAACGGAATGATCTCCCCTCTTGTCCACCGGGTCAAACCAGCTGGGTGTTCGAAACTGGGATCGGGGTTCCCACGCACGGACACTGCGACGGCCGAGACACCACGTGATCTCGCCAGGTTGAGCTGGCATGGACGCTGCTCATCGCGGGGGGATGGGCTCGCTCTGGCAGGACCTTCGTTACGCGCTCCGCATGCTCGTCAAGAGCCCGGGGATGACCTCCGTCCTCGTGATCACGCTGGCGCTCGGCATCGGGGCGAGCACGACAATCTTCAGCGTCGTCAACTCCGTTGTCATCCGCCCCCTCCCCTACAAGGATCCAGACCGCCTGGTGCGGGTCTACACCGAGTTCCTCGGACGGATGCAGCTGCGGCGGTTCTGGGTCTCCGGACCCGAGCTCGACGAGCTGCAGAAGAGCTGCCGGACCTGCGAATCGGTCGCGGGGTGGTCGCGCGGCTCGGCGTCGCTCGCGGGCGGTGATCGACCGGTGCGGGTCGAGGCGGCCTACGCGACGCACCAGCTGCTGCCGCTGCTCGGCGTTCAGCCGCACCTCGGCCGGTTCTACGATGCGAGCGAGGACACGCCGGGCGGTGATCCGACGGTGGTCGTGCTCGGCTACGACGCCTGGCAGCGTGCGTTCGCCGGCGATCCCGCGATCATCGGTCGCAAGATTCACCTCGACGCGATGCCGGTCAGCGTCATCGGCGTGATGCCAAAGGGCTTCGACTTCCTCGATCGCGAGGAGGCGTGGGTGCCCGCGAAGTTCGACTACACGAAGCTCAACCGCGGCGGTCACTTCATCAACG
>JACCRC010000531.1 GCA_013813765.1 Deltaproteobacteria bacterium
TTTGTCGCGCAGGAAGAAGAACCAGATCGCGACGCCGGCGACGACCGCCGCGACGAGTCCACCGATGATCTTACGATTCATGCAGGCTCCGATGCGCGGGTACGCGCGCGGGCATCATGCGAACGACCGCGGTGTCGCACCAGGGGTGCGACCACGTGCGACTGACGATCTGGCCAGCTGTAACGCCGAACGGGCGTCACTCACCTATTCAGGCAGATACACGTCGCTGGCCTTCACGGCCATGTTGTTGCGCGAAAAGCCGTTGACCGGCTCGACCTTTCCGCCCGGTTTGTACTGGAGGACGATCACGCGCGCGCCCCACAGCTTGAACGAGTCCTGCTTGTTCTTGATCGTGAAGAAGCCGCCGTCGAGGTCGACCTCCTCGACGAAGCCGTAGGTCCAGCTCGCGTTGTAGGAGTCGTTCTCGCTGCCGAGCTTTCCCGCATCGCGCGGCAGGGCGATCACGGCGGTGCCCACCTTGATGTTCGCCTTCGTCGCCGGAACCGTGCGAAACGCCGTGAACCCCGTCGGGCCCGGGCGGACACCGCGCCCGTTCCACGCCTGGGCAGACTTGCCCTCGTGATCGAACACCGACCAGCCGGCAGTCGTGGGCATGTAGCGCTCGACGTCGCTGTCGCGGACGAAGAACCACGCGTCCTTCTGCAGGCAGTGATCCGCCTTCGCGCTGCAGTCGTGCGCTTCGCTTCGGACCTTCCAGTGCGACGCCGCGTCCTCCGGCCAGCGCTTCGGCTGATCGCCCTGCACCGCCAGCCATGGATCAGCCGGCGCGGTCGGATACGCCGCGAGCCCGTCGTTGGACGAGTACGGCTTCTTCGCCTCCCCGCCGCCGCCGCCGCCGTTCGAGCTCGCCGTGCTCGCGTCGGTCGACTTTGCGCTGTTGCTGCTCCCTGGCCCGTAGCTCTTGCCGTTGATCGTGCACGCCGAAAGCAGGACCGCTAGACCGACACCCCATGTCTTCATGGGCCCGAACGTATCAGGGCTTGTCGAGGAATGCGTACCGCCAGTCGGTAGGAGATACGAACGTCTCCTTGATCGTCCGCGCCGCGACGAACCTCAAGAGATTGAGGTGCGAGCCCGCCTTGTCGTCGGTGCCCGACGCGCGCGCCCCACCGAACGGTTGCTGCCCGACGACCGCGCCCGTCGGCTTGTCGTTGATGTAGAAGTTGCCTGCTGCATCGCGCAGCGCCGTCGTGGCCTCGACGATCGCCTGCCGATCGCGCGAGAACACCGCTCCGGTCAGCGCATACGGCGACGTCCGATCGACCAGCTCCAGCGTCTCCTGCCAAGCGCCGTCCGGATAGATGTGCGCGGTGAGGATCGGGCCGAAGAACTCGTCGACCGTGTGCCGCACGCTCGGGTTCTCCGTCGTGATCAGCGTCGGCCGCACGAACCAGCCTTCGCGGCCGTCCGTCGTCCCGCCGGCGACGACCTTCATGCCGTTCGTCGCCTTCGCCTCGGCGATCGCTGCCGTGTGCTTGTCGAACGCTCCCTGCTTGATCACCGCGCCCATGAAGTTCGAGAAGTCCGAGACGTCCCCGACCTTGAGCGACTCGATCGTCTCCACCAGCTCCGGCTGGATCTGCTTCCAGAGAGACTGCGGGATGTACGCGCGCGACGCCGCCGAGCACTTCTGCCCCTGATACTCGAACGCACCGCGGACCAGCCCGACGATCAGCCCCTTGGGATCCGCCGACGGATGCGCGATCACGAAGTCCTTGCCGCCCGTCTCGCCCACCAGCCGCGGATAGCTCCGGTACTTGTCGAGGTTCTCGGCCACCCGGCGCCACATCATGCGGAACACGTCCGTCGATCCGGTGAAGTGCAGCGCCGCGAACTGCGGGTGATCCAGCAAGAGGTTCGTGGAGCCGTGCGGCAGGCCCGGAATGAAGTTGATCACGCCCGGCGGCAGGCCCGCCTCCTCGAGCAGCAGGAAGATCTGCCACGCGGCGAGCACCTGCGTCTCCGCCGGCTTCCACACCACCGTGTTGCCCATCAGCGCGGGCGCCGTTGGCAGGTTCCCCGCGATCGCGGTGAAGTTGAACGGCGTCAGCGCGAACACGAACCCCTCGAGCGCGCGCAGCTCCATCGAGTTCCACACGCCCGGCGAGCTGTTCGGCTGCTGACGGTACAGCTCCTGCGCGAAGTGAACGTTGAACCGCCAGAAGTCGATCAGCTCGCACGCCGAATCGATCTCCGCCTGGTGCGCCGTCTTGCTCTGACCGTGCATCGTCGCCGCGTTCATCCGAGCGCGCCACGGTCCCGCGAGCAGCTCGGCCGCCCGCAACAGCACTGCCGCCCTCGACTCCCACCGCATCGCGCTCCACTCGCGACGCGCCGCCAGCGACGCCTTGATCGCGCGCTCCGCGACCTCGTCGGTCGCCGCGTGGAAGCGCGCGACCACATGCTTGTGCCGGTGCGGCATCACCACGTCGCGCAGCTTGCCCGTGTGCACCCGCTCGCCACCGACGACACATGGGATCTCGATCGAGCCCGCGTCGATCGCCGCGAGCGCTTCCTTCAGCTTCGCGCGCTCCGCACTACCAGGCCCGTAACCGAGGACGGGCTCGTTGATCGGATCGGGAACACGGGCGATCGCGTCGTGCATGGGGCACGTGTACCACGCGAGCCTCGGGGGATCATTGCGGCCGAAGTGAGGAGCCAGCTGATTTCCGAGCAGCATGCGCAACGCGGTCGACCCGAGTGGGCGCGCCGACGGGACGGCCGCCATCAGCGATTCGCCGTGCATCGGTGCCATGAACGATCGCCCCGCGCCTGCCTCGCGCGAACGATCTCAGCCATCAAACCCTTGGTTTGAGGGGGGAGAGGAAGAGACGATCCACGCCGAGCCACCGGCGAGATCGCTCGGCGGTCGCGGTGGACATGTGGACGGCCGCCGCAAGCGACATCGTCGGCATCGCGGCAACGCACGGGCGCCGCCCACAATGCCCACCGCGCTTGCCTCGCACGAACGATCTCAGCCTTTAAACCCTTGGGTTTGAGGGAGAAGAACGAGCGCGCACCCATGCACGAGAGAGCGCGCGCTCGCGCGATTGCCATCGTCCCCGCGGGGACGCGCGACGCATGCACGGTGAATACCGTGACGAGCGAGCGGTGCTCGCGGCGATCTTTGGCCAGGAGCTCGAGCCGGTGGAGCTGATTCCTATGCGCCTGCCAAGCATCAAGAAGCTGCGCGCGATCGAGGCGACGGCGCATGAAGTCCCCGCCGGGACGCTCTCCGCTCTCAAACCAAAGGTTTGAAGGCCGAAGGCGCACGTGCGAGGCAAGCGCGGTGGACCCTGTGGGCGGGCGCTCACTCGTTGCGGTGATGCTGGCGTCGTCGCTGACGGCGGCCGTCCACATGTCCACCGCGACCGCCGAGCGATCTCATCGGCGATGCGTCCTGGCGTTCGCGACACTACGTGACCGTCACCGCGGGGACGTTCTCCTTCCCCAAACCCAAAGGGTTCAGGCCGAAGGCGCTCGCACGTGGCAAGCGCGGTGGACCCTGTGGGCGGGCGCTCGCTTGCTGCGGTGATGCTGGCATCGTTGTTGCCGGCGGCCGGCCACATGTCCACCGCGACCGCCGAGCGATCTCGTCGGCGGTAGTCCTGGCGTTCGCGACACTGCCTGAGGTCCCCGCGGAGACGCATGCTCGTTCGAAGTCCGATTCGCCACGCTACTGTCGATGATGCGGTCGAAACCTCGGGCTCGTCGAGCGGGGGGAGCGAGCGGGCGCATGAATTCTCCGGCGGGGAACGTGCTCCTTTCTCATGACCCAACGGCTTCTGGCCGAGGGCTCTGGCGAGGCAAGCGCGGTGACCTGTGGGCGACCGTCGCGTCGTTGCTTTCGCGTGGCCCGCTCGCGCTCGTGTCGGCAAGCTCAAGCGGACGGACAGCGCGCTGACGTCGTAGATCTTCTTCTCGTGTGGAGATGCTTCGCGAGGTGTGTCAGCGAGGTAGCGGGTCTGGCAAGATGACCGCATGCCCTTGCTCCGCCGGCGCGCGAACAAGCGATGACCGCGAAGCCACCGTGGTCGGCCCTGAAGGTCGCCGTCGTCACGTGGATCACCATGGTGGTGCTCCTCATGGGTGTGGGGATCACGATCGTCGTCCTCACCGACGACGGACAGACCGTGGACCTCCGCACCGCGAAGATCACCCAGGGCGCGCTGACGTTTTCGACGATCTGTTGCGTGCTCGCGTACTTCCGCCGCAAGCGGAAGCTCGACGCTGTGCGGGTCAGTCCATCTCGAGGACCGTGAACGTCGCGCCCTGCAGAGCTTCGGCCGTGATCCCGGTGAGCTCTCGCATCATGCCCCACGACGCGGTGCCGCCGCCGGGAATGGGCTGGGGCTTGCCGGTGCGGAAGTGCTCCGCGATGGGCTGATCGGAGATGCGGAACAGATACGCATCGCCATTCGCCGAGACCTCACGCGCGTAGTCGCGGCTGTCGATCAGCCGGGCGCCGGGGTCGAGGACGACGAACCAGTCGCCGAGCTTCGCGACGCAGAGCTCCGCGTGCTCGGGTGCGACGGAGGTCGCGGCCTCGAAGCTGACGGTGCGCTCGGTGACGCCGTACGGGTCAGGGACCACGTCATCGAGCGTGTTGTTCGCCGCAGAGATGCACGCGACGTCGATGCTCGATGCCATGTCTGGAGATCAGTACCACCAGTACCAGTCGTTCGCCGTGTAGCCGGGCAGCGTCTGCACGTTCGTCTGCGCGAGGTCGCTCAAACGGTGGACGGTGATCGCCCGGTCGCTGATCGCGTAGAGGAAGTCGCCCATGAAGATCGAGCGGCGGATCTGGAGGTACGACCAGTACTTGTTCCTGTCATAGAACGGCGTGTGGTCGATCGAGCCCTTGAGGCTGAGAGCCCCGGTGGTGTCGTTGACGTCGATGACCTCGAGGCGCGAGAGGTAGCGGTAATCGCCGCCGTTGTTCGCCCAGGTGGACTGCGGCACGGCGAGGAGCTTCTTCGGTCCGAAGTACTGGAACGCCTTGTGCTCCCACAGGGCCTCGGACCAGCCCCACGATAGATCGGACTCGATCGGGAGCGAGGCGCTCAGCGTCGGCGTGTCGAACTTCGTGACGTCGAAGGTCGCGACCGTGGTGCGCCAGTTCGCCCCGTTCTCGTCACCACCGACGCCGATGGTCAGGAGGCGGTTCTCGCCGAGCGGATGGATGTAGGTCGAGAAGCCGGGGGTCTTGAGCTCGCCGATGACGCGCGGGTCGGTCTTGTTCGAGAGGTCGAGCGTGAACAGCGGGTCGATGCGCTTGAACGTGACGAGGTAGCCCTTGTCGCCGAGGAAGCGGGCGGACTGGATGCGCTCGCCGAGCGCGATGTTGCCGACGTGACCGATGACCGGGAACTGCGTGCCGTCCTGCTCGAGGATCCAGACGTGGTTCTCCATCTCGGGCGGCGTCTCGTCCTGACGAGACCACCAGCGCCACCAGATGTTCGTGGTGGTCGCGAGCCGGATCTCGCCGTCGTCCTCGTCGATCGCGAACTGATCGGAGAGCTGGCCCTCGACACGACCGGAGCCGAGGTAGCTGCTCTTGCCGGGCTGGGAGATGTCGAAGACGTGGACGTTGAGCTGATCCGCGTCGTCCTGGAACCACCAGTACCACCACCAGTCGTGCGACGCCTCGGCGAGCACGATGCGGTCCTTCGACGAGTAGAACGTCGCCCAGTTGGAGACGACGTGGTCCGCGTCCCAGCGGAACTGCGGGCCGAGCAGGTCGAACGAGATGATCGACGAGATGCCGCGCGCGTGGCTGTCGGTCGGCCGGTAGAACGACTGGCACGACTGCTGGTCGAGGCCGCTGGTGGTGAAGTTTCCATCCGGGGCGCGGATGAACATCTGCGGGATCATGTCGGCGAGGCGCAGCGCGCGGATGCGTCGCGCGATCTCCTTCTTCGTCCACGACTTGTTGTTTCCGGACTGCTCGAGCAGCTGGTACCAGTTCCACAGGATGGGCTGATCGATCGAGGCGTAGGTGGACACGCGCACGGAGGTGTTCACCTTGCGCGCGGTCTGATACCAGCCCTCGTAGTAGACCTCGCGGACGAGGCGCGGCCGCGTGCGGTCGGAGATGTCGAGCACGGTCATCTTCGTCAGCAGGCTCGAGCGCCAGTACCAGCTTCCATCGTCGTCGTTGCCGACGCCAGTGAGGTGGCGAAGCGGGTGCCCCTTCGGGAGACCGTTGACGTAGATGTACGAGAAGACGACGGCGCGGCCGGCGTCCTTGTCGAACAGCATCTCGCGCGGGTGACCTTCGATCTGCGTGACGCTCTCGGGAATGAGGTCACCGAACTGCGGCGTGCCGTAGATGTGGAGGCGATTACCGTTGAGCGCGTAGACGTGATAGCCGTCGGTCTTCACGAGGTCGGCCTCGTCGACGCCCTGCTCCTGGTTGTTGGTGCCGGAGAAGTCCACGCCTTCCTCGCGACCGCCGCCCTGCGTCGGCGAGCCGCCGCCGGCATCGCCCGAGGCATCCTCGGCGCCGAAGCCGAAGCGCGGGTCGTAGCGATCGATGTTCGCCCAGGCCTCGCGGATCAGCATGCCCTCGAGGTCATTCTCGAGCTCGGAGCACGAGCCGTACTGCACGAGCTGCGTGGTCTTCGCGGCAACGTGGTCATCGGGAGCACCGAGGTCATCGTCCGTGCAGCCAGCGGCTGCGACGGCGAGCACGAGGAGCAGGGTTCGCGTGGTCATGGCTCGCACCTGGAGCAAGATGTCGGCCAGGGCACGTACCACTGCGGCATCGGTGGGTTAGCGCGCCCGTTAGCTCAGAAATCTGAGACCATTTCGCGGTGAGATCGATGACTGTCCTGGCACTGGTCCTCTCGGGATGCGGCGCCGACCTGGGCGGCCCGTGCAGCGCGACCGAGCCGTGCTCCGAGGGCGTATGCGATCTGACGAACCCGGGCGGCGGCGAGTGCGTAGACGCGGACGGTGACGAAGACGGAGACGGCATCCCGAATAAGCGCGACTTCTGCCAGCACGAGATGGGCGGCGAGTACGACGAGGACCTCGACGGCCTCGGTGACATCTGCGATGCGTGCCCGATCGCTCCGCCGCCCGCGCAGGCGGACTCCGATGGCGACGAGGTCGACAGCCCGTGCGATCCGGATCCGTCGACCAAGGGCGACCGGATCGTCGTGTTCGACGGCTTCAACAGCGGCGCGCTCCCGATGGGCTGGAAGTCGACAATGGCGTGGACGTTCCAGGGCGGCGAGGCGGTCGTCACGCCGGGGTCGCCGACGGCCGTGGAGACACTGTCCGCACCGCTGCCGCTGGTGTCGAGTCACATCGCCGTGCTCGCGCGCTGGCGCGTCGATCGCGTGGACACCGCCGCAACGGAGAACGCCGTGCGCATCACCGCGATCGATCAGCGGCCGGCGGGCACGACCACGATCGCGTGCGGCAGCTCGCGCGTCGCAGGCACGGATCGGCTCGTTGTCGACACCGGCATCTCCAGCGCGCAGGACACGGTGGATGGATTGTTCGATCCAGCGAGCCTCTACCGTGGAGCGCTCAAGATCGACGGCGCGCAGGCGCAGTGCGCACTGATCGCGGATCGCGATGCGGGCGCCGCGCAGGCGATGACGAGCGGCGAGAACATGACCCAGGCGGGCCTCGCCGCGAAGGGCGCGACGATTCGCTTCGGCTACCTGCTCGCCGTGCAGCGTCCCTGATCAGGGACCGCGGTAGCGCAACAGCTCGAGGATCGGGTGCACGACGTGCTGCTCGCACAGCGGCCCCGTCGAATAGACCTCTTCGTAGTGGTCGCCCTCGGCCTCGACGATGTACGGGTTCTCGTCATCGAGCACGTAGTTGTACGCGGGCACGATGTATCCGACGAAGTCCTCGCCGAGGCCCGCGAGGATCGGATAGCGAACGCCGCTGTGCGCGAGCACCAGGTCGCGCATGTACGGCGGCTTCGGTGCCTCGTCGAACTTCGGCGGGTTCATCTTCATGGGGTCGTAGAGCGGCCAGCCCCAGCTCCACGAGCCGTCGTAGCCGCCGACCCACAGCTCGGGGTGCAGCTCACCGGGAGCACTGATGAGACCGAGCGGGCCGACCTGGACGTAGGTGGAGCGCAGCGGGATCCATGGATAGTTGCCGACGTCGATCGTCTCGTCCTCGTTGTAGCCAGCGAGCGGGTGCGGACCCACGAGCCCGATCAAGAACGCGACATGGAGAAACGTGTTCTCGATCCGCGCACTGAACGCAGCGCTCTTGAACGACAGCGGGAGCTCGCTGACGGACTCGCCACTCTGCTCGAGCGCGGTCAGAGCCTTCGCGGCCGCGTTCACGCCGATCGCCATGTCCATCGCGGAGCTCAGCACCGTGATCGGTGTGCCGTCGGGCCCGGGCGGATGCGTTCCGCGCAACGAGCCGATCTGACCGCCGAGCGCGCCCTGCACGAAGACCGTGATGCCACCGAGGCCTGGCAGGTTCGTCGCAGCGTACTTGCTCTCGGCCGTGGTCACGCCGGTCTCGATCTTCAGACGCAGCCAGTGCGGAAAGTGCGCCGTGATCCGCGCCTCGACCGAGCTGTCGTTGTGCGAGACCTCCGGGTGATCGCCCCAGTTCACGAGCGTGCCGATCGTGACGTTCGGCTGCCCGACCTTCACGAAGCGCGCGATCGTCAGCGTGGGATCCATGATGACCGGATCGCGGATGTCCTTGTTGAAGTCATCCGTCTTGCTCGTGAGGTTCGCGGGATCGTTGATCAGCTTCGTCGAGGCGATCACCATCTGCGCTGGTTGCGCCGTCGTGACCGCTTCCTTGATCGCCGCGACCGATTCCGAGTACAGGCGCGCGAGCACGAACGGCTGCCGTCCCGTGGCGGTCGCGGTCGGCCCCCACAGGCCCATCGTGTCGGGCGCGTCGTGCGCGTGCGTGGCTCCGATCAGGATGTGATCGATCCCGAGACCCGCGAGCTGCGGGTCCTTGCGGATGATGTCCATGTCGCTCGCGAGCAAGCCGATGCTGTCGATGTAGACGACCACGAACGTCATGTCGCCCTGGACGAACGCCATCGCGCGCGCCTCGACATCGCTCTCCACGCTCTGGGCCGCGCGGCCGCCGCCGAACAACCACACACCGTCGAACTTTCCGTTGCCGTTCTTGTCGGTGTACGGCTCCGACGTCTGGTACTCGCGGTCGCCGTTCTCGTCGGTGTAGGTCTCGAAGTTCACCGGCGTCCACGCGCGCTTCGCGACGCCGACCTTCAGCACGCCATCGCCGGCGCTGCCGCACTCGGGGCTGCCCGGGCAGACCAGGTCGGGCTTGTCGAAGCCCTCGAGGCGCGCGTCGACCCCGGCGTCGTTGGGCTTCGAGTCATTGTCGCCGCACGCGACGAGGAGGAGGACGGCAAACACGAGCAGGAAGCCGCGCACCATGTCGGCGGTCGTACCGCGCCCCTATGGCGAAGTAAACGACCGTTCTACTTCCCGGCAGCGAGCCCGATCGGGCACGACACGCCGGTTCCACCGAGGCCGCAGTATCCGGCGGGGTTCTTGCCCAGGTACTGCTGGTGATAGTCCTCGGCGTAATAGAACCTGGGCGCAGTCACGATCTCGGTGGTGATCGCGCCGTGCCCGGCGGCGGTCAGGCGCCGCTCGTACAGCGCCTTGCTCGCGAGCGCGACCTCGTGCTGCGCCTCGTCGAAGGTGTAGATGCCGGAGCGGTACTGGGTGCCGCGATCGTTGCCCTGCTGCATGCCCTGCGTCGGATTGTGGCTCTCCCAGAACACGGCGAGGAGCTTCTCGTAGCTGATCTGGTCCGGGTCATAGACCACGAAGACGACCTCGTTGTGGCCGGTGAGGCCCGAACAGACTTCTTCGTAGGTCGGGTTCGGCGTGCTGCCCGCCGCGTAACCGACGGCGGTCGAGTACACGCCGGCCGTCTGCCAGAACTTCCGCTCCGCCCCCCAGAAACAGCCCATGCCGAACATCGCCGGCCTCATCCCCGACGGGAATGGCGCGGTGATCGCGTGGCCGTTGACGAAGTGCTCGTGTCCCACCCGCATCGGTGTCTGCCGGCCCGGCAGCGCCTCCTCGGGGCTAGGCAACCGTGACTTCTTGCTGGTGAAGGACATACGTGGAGTATACGGCCCGCCGGCCATGAGGTTACTGTCGGCCGCATGGTCGCGCTGCTCGGCATCTGCGGGAGTCTCCGCAGAGCTTCGCTGAACCGAGCGCTGCTGCAAGCGGTGGCGGAGAACCTCCCGGCTGACTCGACGATGCAGCTGCTCGACGGCGCGCTCGACCTGCCGATCTTCAACAGCGATCAAGTCGAGCCCGCGGCGGTCACGCACCTCAAGGACACCATGCGCGCGGCCGACGGCATCGTGTTCGCGGTGCCCGAGTACA
Organism: Deltaproteobacteria bacterium; assembly: GCA_013813765.1. Classification (GTDB taxonomy): domain Bacteria; phylum Myxococcota_A; class Polyangia; order Haliangiales; family Haliangiaceae; genus JABFXX01. The sequence continues at coordinate 10,407 of JACCRC010000531.1, forward strand.
ACTACTCGATCCCCGGCGGCCTGAAGAACGCACTCGACTGGATCTCGCGACCGGTCGTTGCGTCACCGCTGCGCGGCAAGCCGTGCGCGCTGATCGGAGCGGCGAGCGGGATGAGCGGCACCATCCGCGCGCAGACCCACATGCGTCACATCCTGGTGTTCAGCGACTCGCCCTGCATGAACCAGCCGGAGGTGTTGATCCCGCGCGCGCAGGAGCGATTCGACGCCGAGGGCAAGCTCAACGACGAGAGCACCCGAGCGCTGCTGGTCAGGTTCGGCGCGACGTTCGCGGCGTTCGTGCAGCGCCACAAGCCGGGCTAGAGAAACGAGTCCTGGTAGCCCGGGTCCTCGACCTTCACCGCCGCCGGCGTCACGGCGAGCGGCTTGAACAGATCGACCATCACCGCGACCTCGTTTGCGTGCGTGGTGCCGATCGAGCGCTCGTAGCTGCCCGGGTGCGGACCGTGCGGCACGCCCATCGGGTGGTGCGAGATCGAGCCCGACGCCACGCCCTTGCGCGAGGTGAACTGTCCCTCGGCGTAGAAGATGATCTCGTCGCAGTGCGTGTTCGAGTGCGGATACGGGCAGGGAATCGCCTGCGGATGGAAGTCGACCGGGCGCGGCACGAAGCTGCAGATCAACGCGCCGGGCGCGGCGAACGTGCCGTGCCACGTGGGCGGCAGGTGAATGCTCGAGACCCGAGGCTGGAACGCGAGGATCGGGAACGCCCACGGATATACGGTGCCGTCCCAGCCGACCGAGTCGAGGGGTGACTGCTCCATCGTGAAGCCGTGCCACGTACCGGCGCGGCGCACGACGAGCTCGCGCAGTCCTTCATCGAGCGGACCGGTGAACTGCGGACGCTTGAAGTCGCGGTGCGAGTACGGCGCGTCCATGCGGAGCTGACCGACCTCGTTGCGCCACTGCTTCGGGATGTGCACGCCGCCGGTGAGCGAGAACCAGAGCCAGTACTGCTCGGTGCCCGCGGTCGGGATGAACCGGTGCAACAGGCCGCGCGGAACGAACACGTAGTCGCCCTGCGTGAACACGATGTCGCCGAGCAGCGAGCGCAGCGTGCCGCCGCCGCGGTGGATGTAGAGGAGCTGATCCGCATCACCGTCGGCGATGTAGACCGGGTCCTCGGCGGTCGGAAACACGACGCCGGCGATCGCGTCGTCGTTGAACACGAGCGAGATCCGGCTGTCGATCTGCGGCCCTTTTCCAGAGGCCAGCTCGAACGACTTGTAGTGACGCTTCGCGAGCGCGCGCTCCGGGGTGGCGACCGGCGCCGCCCAGCCGTGCTTCGCCGGTGCGAGCCGGTGAACGTGCGGCCGTCGCAGGTGATAGAGGATCGTGTACGGACCGTCGAAACCGTCGCGCGTGAAGCACTCCTCGAACCGGAGCTCTCCGCCTTCACCGCGCAGCTGGATGTGGTGCTTGGCCGCGACGTCGCCCACCTGCATCCGGTCGAGCATCAGGTCGGCTCCGGCCGGCCTTGCGCCTGCTGCTCGCGCTCGATGCTCTCGAACAGCGCGCGGAAGTTGCCGGCGCCGAAGCCCCGATCGCCCTTGCGCTGGATGATCTCGTAGAAGAACGGCCCGGCGCTCGGGTCCTTGTAGAGGCCCGACGACTCCTTCAGGAAGATCTGCAGCATGTACGCGTGGTCGTGATCGCCGTCGACGAGGATCTCGAGATCGCGCAGGACCTCGAGGTCCTCGTCGATCGCCTTGATGCCGCTCTTCTCGATGCGATCAGGAAGCATGTCGTAGTAGCTGCCTGGCGTGGGCATGAACGTCACGCCCTGCTTCCTGAGATCGCGCACCGCCGTGACGATGTCACCCACGGTGAGCGCGACGTGCTGCACGCCATCGCCGCGCAGCTCCTCGTTGAAGATGTTGATCTGCGAGCTCTTGAAGAACGGGCGCGCGGGCTCGTTGTTCGCGAACTTCGTGTTCGAGCCCGGGTCCCACATCACGATCGACTTCAGTCCGGAGCCGGTCTTGCGGTTCGGATCGACGTCGCTCGTGTGGAACTCGACCTCCCACATCTGCTCGAAGCCGAGCACGTGCTCGAGCCACAGCAGCATCGGCTTCATCGTCTGGAAGTTGGACGTGACGTGATCCATCTCCTGGAAGCCGAAGCGGTTGCCGCCGCCGCCGTCGTGCTTCACTGCACCGGGGAACAGCGAGCGGTAGCCGCGGTGCTCGCGGAACCGGAACGTGGTGTCCCCGAACGGGGTGGTGATCGAGAACTGGCGGAGCGTGCCGCCGTCGTCGGTGAACGTCTGGATGTCGTCGATCGGCGTGCCGCCGCGCTCCTCGAGGAGCTTGAACGTGCGCTCGATATCCTCGACCTCGAAGATCAGCGTGCCGACACCATCGGGGTGCTTCGCCAGGAAGCGCGATGCGCGGCCGCCCTCGCTCGTCGGTGCGCTGCACACCACCATCACGTTGCCCGCCTGGAAGCACGCGGCCTTCTGGCGGCCCTTCGCCTCGGTCTCGGGCGAGCTGCGCCAGGTCTCCGCGAAGTCGAGCTTGTCCACGTAGAACTGGCGCGACCGGTCGAGGTCCTTGACGTAGTAGTGGATGCCTTCGAGGCGCTTGATTCCGATCGAGGCAGGCTTCGTCATTTCGTCCTCACAGCGTCGGGCTGGCGGTCGGGGGCAGCATTCGCGAACGCGGGCATCGCGAGGCAGCGCTCCTCGATCGCGAGGAGGCGTGGGTACGTCGTGATGTCGACACCGAACCGACGCGCCGACGCGAGCTGCGGGATGAGGCAGCAATCGGCGATCGTCGCGAAGTCGCCGCAGCAGAACGGTCCATCGCCGATCGCGCGCTCGAACGCGGCGACGCCATCGGTGATGAACTTGCGCGGCCACACGCCGGCGTCGCCGCCGAACGCGGTGACCTGGTTGGTCGTGGTGAGATTTTGTAGCGGCTGGATGCCCGAGTTCACGATCTCGGCGAGCGCGCGGCACTTCGCGCGCAGGTACGGATCGAGCGGCAGGATCGGCGGCTCCGCGTAGGCCTCGTCGAGGTACTCCATGATCGGCAGCGACTGCGACAGCATGCGCCCGTCTTCGAGCTCGAGCGTGGGCACCTGCCCCATCGGGTTCTTCGTCGTGTAGCCCGAAGCGTGCTGCTCGGACTTCAGGATGTTCACCACGACGTACTCGTACGCGAGGCCCTTGAGACCGAGCGCGATCCTCACCCGGTGTGACGCCGACGAGCGCCAGTAGTTGTGAAGCTTGAGCGTCACGATGCACCTGCCGCGGCGACGACGCGCTGATCGATCAGACCGAACATCGAGCGCCCCGTTGAATCGAACCCCTCGATCTGGATCTGATCGCCGACCGACATGAACGGCGTCGTTGGCTTGCCGCCGTCGATCGTCTCGATCATCCGGCGCTCGGCGAGACACGAGACGCCGCGCGAGCGCTCCGCGTTCGACACCGTGCCGCTGCCGAGGATCGTGCCGGCGCCGAATCGGCGCGTCTTCGCGATGTGCTGGATCAGATCGTAGAACGAGAAGTGCATCTCGGGACCGGCGTCGCAGTCGCCGATCACCTCGCCGTTGTACGTGGAGCGCACGCGAACGTGCGCGCGGCCATCTCGCCACGTGTCACCGAGCTCGTCGGGCGTGACCGCGAACGGCGAGTATGCGGTGGCCGGCTTGCTCTGGAAGAAGCCGAAGCTCTTCGCGAGCTCGTCGGGGACAAGGTTGCGGAGCGTGATGTCGTTCGCGAGCATCACGAGCTTCACGTGCTTCGCTGCGTCGGCTGCCTTCGTGCCGATCGGCACGTCTCCGAGCACCACGCAGACCTCGGACTCGTAGTCGAGGCCCCACGCTGGATCGTGAAGCTCGATCGCATCGCGCGGACCGAGCAGGTCGGAGGAGCCGCCCTGATAGATCAGGGGATCGGTCTCGAGCGTCGGCGGCGGCACGGCGCCGCGCGCCTTGCGCACGAGGATCACGTGGTTCAGGAACGCCGAGCCATCGATCCACTCGTACGCGCGCGGCAGCGGTGCGCCGAGGCGATGCGGATCGATCGGTATGGCATCGGCCGTGCCGGCATCGAGCTTCTCGGCGATCGCCCGGAGTGCGGGCTCGGCCGCCTCCCAGTCATCGAGCGCTCGCTGCAGCGTGGGCCATGCGTCCGATGACGGCGCGCCCGCTTCTCCGTCCCGGCGAACGACCAGCAACCGGCCATCGCGTGAGCCATCGCGCAGCGTCGCAAGCTTCATGACGACCGGACCTTACCCTACGACAGCGTCGGGCGGAACACCGGAGGGAGGGCGGCCTTCATGATGCCGAACAGGATCTCGACCAGCAGCTCCCGCAGGTCGTCGCGCGACATCCGCTGGTGAACGCACCAGTCGATCGTCGCGTGCTCGACGAAGCCGATCCAGCCGCGCACGGTGGTCTCGAATCGAGCATTGCCGGCGAGCAGCGGAGCGAACGGCTGGTCCTTGACGAACGTATCTGCGAGCTGCGTGCGAACGCCCTCGACGACCTCCGCGACCTCGGGATCCGAGCCGATGCCGCCGCGCATGAGCGAGACGTACGCACGAGCGTGGCGTGTGATGTGATCGAGGTAGGCATCGAGACCCGCGCGCGCCTGATCGATCGGGGCGAGGTTAGGCGGGACCGAGGTCACCGCTTGCACGAGGTCGGCCGCGATCTCGCGGAGACCCGCGACGTAGAGGTCGCGCTTCGTCGGAAAGTAGTGATAGAGGAGGCCCTTCGAGATCTTCGCCTCGCGCGCGATGTCGTCGATCGAGACGTCGTCGTACGCACGATCGGAGAACGCGGCGCGGGCGAGCGCGAGCAACTGCGCGCGGCGCTGATCGTTGTCGAGGCGAACACGGCGCGGCCGGCCGCGAACGGCTTGGCGGATCACGCGGCGGACGCGGCCGGGGGGCATCCGGAGCATCATACCGGAATCCCTGGGCTCTCGGTCAACTATTGACTTATGGTCAATACGGACGCAGGGTGTGGCCATGGCCCAGCCGATCGTCCCCCGCGATCTCGACGTCGACTTCTCGAAGGTCCCCCGGTTCTGGCTCGGCGATAGCCCCACGGCGACCGCGATCTCGAACGGCGTCAACATGCTGTTTCCCCACGGAGAGCGGTTCTTCGTGCGCTCGGTGAAGTACTTCCTCGACAAGATCGACGACCCCGTCCTTCGTGGTCAGATCAAGGGCTTCTTCGGGCAGGAAGGCCGGCACGCGAAGGCGCACGACGACTTCAACGCGATCCTCCGGCACCAGGGCTACCAGATCGATCAGTTCCTCGATGGCTACAAGCGGTTGTCGACGTGGCTCGAGGAGCGCACCCCGCCGAAGGTCCGCCTCGCCGCGACTGCCGCCGCGGAGCACTTCACCGCGATCATGGCCGAGGGCGCGTTCCGGCGCGGTGCGCTCGATCGGGCAGCACCCGAGATGCAGCAGCTGCTCGCGTGGCACGCCGCCGAGGAGATCGAGCACAAGGCCGTCGCGTTCGACGTGCTGCAGAAGATCGATCCATCCTACGCGCTGCGCATGCTCGGCCTCGCGTACGCCACCGTGACGCTCGGCGGCTTCTGGGCCTGGGGCGCGGTCACGCTCGCACGCCAGGACAAGATCACGTGGCGCAGCGCGCTCGCCGAGATGCGCACGCTGAAGGACGACAACCCGATCGTACGGCGCGTGTTCCTCGCGGGCATTCGCCAGTACATGCGACGCAACTTCCACCCGAACGACAATGACGACGCGAACCTCGCATCCACGTGGTTCGCAGCACATGGCATGGCGATGCCGGAGGCCGCATGAAGAGCTCGAACAAGGTCGTGGTCATCACCGGCGCCGGCAGTGGTATCGGCCGCGCCACCGCGCTCGCGTTTGCACAGGACGGAGCGAAGATCGTCGCGAGCGATATCAATCAGGGCAGCCTCGACTCGCTCGCTGCAGAGCTCGGCGATCGCGCGTTGCTCGTGCAGAAGGTCGACGTCTCCGATCGCGCGCAGATGGCCGCGTTCGCGGCCGCCGTTCACGCGAAGGTCCCCGCGGCCGACGTGATCGTGAACAACGCCGGCGTTGCCGTCGGTGCGGCGTTCCTCGACACCTCGCTCGACGACTGGGACTGGCTGACCGGCGTAAATCTAATGGGCGTCGTGCACGGCTGCCACTTCTTCATCCCGAAGATGGTCGAGCGAGGCACCGGCGGTCACGTCATTAACATCTCGAGCATCCTCGGCATCTATCCGGCGCCACAGGTCACCGCGTATGTCGCGAGCAAGTTCGCCGTGCTCGGCCTCTCGCAGTCGCTCCGCACCGAGATGGCGCCGCACAGGATCGGCGTCACTGCGATCTGCCCCGGCATGATCGACACCGGCATCATCGACGGCAGCCGGATGGCGGGCCAGCACACCACCCGGAAAGAGAAAGTCGCGGCCGCGTTCCGCAAGGGGGGCGCGCCGCCGGCGCTCGTCGCGAAGACGATCGTCGACGCGGTGCGGACGAACCCGGCGGTACGGACCGTCGGCCGCGACGCTGCGGTGATTCACGCGATCACGCGCATGGCGCCGCGGCTCTCGACCGCGCTCGGCGGAACGCTGGCGCGCCGTTTCGGCTACCACTAGCGCTACGCGAGATCGAACACGAGGACCTCGGCGTCATCGATGCCCTCGATCGCGAGCTCGCCGACGCCGTTCGCCGCGAGACCATCACCGGCGGACAGCGTCTCGCCGTTGATCTGAATCGAGCCGCGCGCGACCTGGACCCACGCGAAGCGGTTCTCCGCGATCACGTGCGTCGCGCTCTCGCCGGGCTTGAACAGTCCCGACGCGAGCGTCGCGTCCTGGTGGATCGTGATCGAGCCATCGCGGCCATCCGGTGACGCGACCAGGCGCAGCGTGCCCTGCCGCTCCTCGGTGGTGAACGACTTCTGCTCGTAGCCCGGCGCGTGCCCCGCCCGATCTGGAATGATCCAGATCTGCAGGAAGTGCACGGGGTCGGTCTTCGACGCGTTCATCTCCGAGTGCTGCACGCCGGTGCCCGCGGACATCCGCTGCACGTCGCCGGGATTGATGACCGAGCTCGTGCCGGTGGTGTCCTTGTGCGCGAGCGCACCCGACAGCACGTAGCTGATGATCTCCATGTCGCGATGACCGTGGCGCGGGAACCCACCGCCCCCGGCGACGCGATCCTCGTTGATCACGCGCAGCGCACGGAAGCCCATCGCGCCCGGGTCGTAGTAGTCCGCGAACGAGAACGTGTGGAAGCTGTTGAGCCAGCCGTGGTCGGCGTGGCCGCGATCGTTGGCCCGGCGGATCTGGGTCTGCATGATGAGCGTCAAGGTGGTGCTCGCCCGGTCCGCCCACAACGGCGGGGGACGGAACGGTCTTATCCTCGCTCGAACACGAGCGGTAACGTGACCTTGCTGCCGCCCCGTTGTGTCGGAAACCGCCATCCGGCGATCTCCTCGCGGATCCGCCGCACCAGTGACTTGCGCGCCGCCTCGTTGGATTTCGGCACGCGCGTCGTATCGGAGAGCGCTCGCACGTTGCGCACGCCGCCCCTGCGATCCACCTCGAACGCGACGCTGTACAGCCCCGCGATCGGGAGCGCACCGAGCCAGCTGCCGAGCAGACCCGTGAGGTCCGCGATCCGCTGCTCGAGCGCGCGCGGCGCGAGCGGTCCGCGCACGAACGGCCGCGGCTGCACGAACCAGCCGTGGATGACGAGCCGCCCCTCGCGCGGATCGTGGGTGCCCGTCACCTGCCGCACGCCATGAGGAATGCGCGGATCGAACACCGTGAGCCGCGAGAACTTCGGCTCGATCGCGCGGATCAGCTCTCGCTCCTCGACCCCGCGCACCGACGCGAAGTCGTGCCAGAAGTCGAGCACCTCGTTCTGCACGAGCAGCGTCTCGCCGCCCTTGAACGTGCGCTCGCGCCACCTCGTCAGCGAGAACACGAAGGCCCACGGCCCGTGCGGCAGATCGCCGTGCAGCTCCTGTCGACAACCCTCGACATAGAGCGAGAGCCACGGCGGCGACACGTCGTGACAGCCGAGCGTCTCGCGTCCCCACGCGACGAGCCGGTTGTGAAACTGCTCGTACACGGCCTTGCCGAAGTACGTCCACGCCGGCGTGCGCAGCGCCGTGTACTGCCCCGGCACGTGCCAGTAGTCCCACACGAACCGGTCGGCACCCGTGCTGCGGGGATTCGCGAACCGCGCGTCGAACGTGGCGCGCAGCTTCGCCGCCTCGGGTGCGAACCGGTCGACGATCAGGACATCACGCGCCACGCGCGCGCAGACTATCGTGAAACGGCGCGGTCGGAGGAGAGCAACGGCGTCCTCCAGCGCAGCGCATGACTGCAACGGTGCACCGCGCGATCGTGCGAGCGCGTGCGAGCGACCGCGTTGAACGCGAGCCATCGCAGGCAAAGAGGGAACTACACCAAGGCGGACAGGCACGGAGGAGAGGTCTGTTCTCCCTCTGCTCGGGGTAACGAACGACGTCCGAAGGGAAACGCATCTTGTCGCCTTCGACTGCGGCGATCGTGCTCGCGCCCGCCGGTCGAGCACTTTCCGACGGGGCGCGGGAGCGTTCCGTGAGCACGCAAACGCTCTGCGCCGTGCCTGCCCCACGCTCGCCTGCGCCGAAAACGAAAACGCCGCGCGGCGAACCGTGCGGCGCTTCGATCAGAGCGAGTCGTTCAGGGCGTCTTGACGCCGGCGCCGGCCTTCACGTCGGCCTTCACCTTGACGTCCGCCTTCGGGGCGGGGACAGCGACCTTGACGTCGCCGGCGGCCTTCACGTCGCCGGCGGCCTTCGTCGCGGCATCGCCAGTCGCCTTCGCGCCGGCTTCGGTCCTCGCCTTCGCATCGGCAGCGGTCTTCGCGGCCGCATCACCGGTCGCCTTCGCGCCAGCCTTCGCGTCAGCGCCGGCCTTCACGGCGGCGTCCGTCTTGATGGTCGCCTTCGCGTCGACCTTCGCATCGACCTTCGCGCCGCCGGTCGCCTTCGCGTCCGCAGCCGGAGCCGTCGGCTTCGCCGCGCCGTCCGAGGCCTTCGCGTCGGTCTTCGCCTTCGCGCCCGCGTCCGCCTTCATTTTCGCGTCGACCTTCGCGTCGACCTTCGCGCCGGCCTTCGCGTCGCCAGCGGTCTTCACCGCGGCGTCGCCGGTCGCCTTCGCGCCCGCCTTCGCATCGGCAGCGGTCTTCGCGGCCGCATCGGCCGTCGCCTTCGCGCCGTCGGCGGCCTTCGCCGCGCCCGCCTTCGCGTCGCCGGCGACCTTCGCCGCGCCGTCCGTCTTCACGGTGGCCTTCGCGTCGACCTTCGCATCGACCTTCGCGCCTGCCTTCGCGTCAACGCCGGCCTTCGGGGCCTCGGCGAGAGCGGAGCCCGAGAACAGTGCGAGTGCAGCAGCTACCTTGATCAGATTCTTCATGGAGGCGGAGCCTGTGCACCGTCCATGCCCCGGGCCCTCCGTCATTACGGATGGTTGGACACCGTGTTCGGGGGGCAGAGTGCCCCAACGGGGCAACGCGCCCCGTGACCGAACTTCCTGAATACACCGACGGAAACGGCCGTCAGTTGGGGTTCATTTTTTTCGTGCGTCGGCGGCCTTCGTGCATGCGCTCTTTTCCTCGAGCTTGCAGCCCTTGTCGTACGCCTCGAGCTGCTTCGTCTTGTCGGTGAGCGAGTTGCCGTGGTTCACGCACGCAGCGCCGTTGTCGTACTCGCAGCCGAGCTTGAAGTGCTCGTTCGCCTTCGCCGTGTCCTTCGCGCCGCCCTCGCCGCCGTGCCACAGCACGCCGAGGTTGTTGCACGCGGAACCGCTCTTCTTGTCGCACGCGCGCTTGTAGTACTCGCGCGCCTTCTCGAAGTCCTTCGTCGTGCCCTTGCCGCGCTGGTACACGAGGCCGACGCCCATGCAGCCACGTGCATGACCGCGATCGCACGCGACGAGGAAGGCGTCGAGCGAGACCTTGTAGTTCGCGGGACCGTGATCTCCATCGGTGAGCGTGCCGAGCTCCACGCAGCCGCCGCTCGACAGCGCGGTGCACGACTTCTCGTACAGCTTCTCCGCCTTCGCCAGATCCTTGGTGACGCCGAGCCCATTTGCGTACATGCGCCCGAGCGTCGAGCAGCCCATCGCGTGGCCGAGGTCGCAAGCCTTGTCGAGCAGCGTGGCCGCGCGCGGAAGGTCGTTCTTGACGTGCTTGCTCTCCCCGATCTGCAGGGCGAGGTTGAGGCACGCGTGTGCGATGCCACCGGTGCACGCACGCTCGAGCAGATCGAGCGCCGACTTCGCCGTATCCGCGTTGCGGCCGAGCTGGATCCCGAGGTTCGAGCACGCCCACAGCTCGCCGCCCGCGCACGCGGTGTCGAACGCGGTGAGCCCGGTGTTCACGTCGGCGGTGACGCCGTTGCCGGTGATGTACAGCGCGCCGAGCTCGGTGCACGACTGCGGGTGCTTCGCGTCGCAGGCCTTGCGAATGGCTTCGATCAACCGCGTCGTGTAGATCGCGGTCGGTACCTTCTCTTCCTTCGACATCCCGACGCGCGCACACGACGTCTCGCTCCCCATCGCACACGCCTTGCGATACGTCGCCGCGGCGAGCGGCAGGTCCTGCGGCGTGGCGCGCTCGGCGAGCTGCGCGACGAGCTTGCAGCCGAACGTCTCGCCGGCCTTGCACGCGGCCTCGAACCACTGCTTGCCCTTCGCCGGCTCGGCGAGGCCGCGCTGGGTGCACGCGACGCCGTCGCTGTCCTTGCACGCCCGCTCGCATGCCTTTGCGACGCCGCGATCGCAGTCGAGGACGTCCTTTGCCTTGCCCTCCGCAGCCGCGGACGACGCGGTGACCGCGATGAAACCGATGATGACTGCTCTCATTCGTCGCTGACGCCCCATCGCAACAGTTTACGATAGAGCGTCTTCCGATCGAGATCGAGAATCTTCGCGGCGTCGGTGCGATTGCCCTCACACGCCTCGAGCACGCGCAGCACGTGCCGCCGCTCGACCTCCTCGAGGCTCATCAGCTCGGGATGATCCGGGCCCTGCATCGAGGTCGAGCGCCGGGTCTGCTGGTTCCTGATCTTCTCGGGCAGATCCTCGACCTGGATCTCCTCGAAGTGCGCGAGCGCGACGGCACGCTCGATGCAATTCCCGAGCTCTCGCACGTTGCCCGGCCATTCATACGCCAGCATGCGCTCGGCGGCGGCGGCCGAGAGACCGAGCACCTTCTTATCGAACACCGCTGCGTGGTGCCGCAGCATGTGCTGTGCGAGCAGCAGCACGTCGCCGCCACGCGCGCGCAGCGGTGGCAGCGGGAGGTGGATCACGTTGATCCGGTAGTAGAGGTCCTCGCGGAAGCGCTTGTCCTCGACCATGTCCTCGAGGTCGCGGTTCGTCGCCGTGATGAGGCGAACGTCGGTGAGGATCTCGGACTCGGCGCCGACGGGGCGCACCCGCTTCTCCTGCAGCGCGCGTAGCAGCTTCGGCTGCGTGGTCAGCGCCATGTCGCCGACCTCGTCGAGGAACAGCGAACCGCTGCTCGCCTGCTGGAACAGGCCTTGGCGGCTCTTCTGCGCGTCGGTGAACGCGCCCTTCGCGTGACCGAACAGCTCGCTCTCGAGCAGCTGCTCGGGCACGGCCGCGCAGTTCAGCGCGACGAACGGGCCATCCTTGCGGCGCGACTTCTCGTGGATCGCACGCGCCACGACCTCCTTGCCGGTGCCGCTCTCGCCGGTGATCAGCAC
>JACCRC010000542.1 GCA_013813765.1 Deltaproteobacteria bacterium
ACCCAACGCCGACGCCGACCCCCGACGGCAAACGGGACGCTGATTCCGCGGAATCCCGAACGCGTGCCGAACAGCTCGAAGCCGTCGCGGCTCTCGAGCGCGCTCCTCGCCGGCCGGAGCTCCAGCGGGATTCGAGGCCCCGCGCTATGCTCCGGCGGCGTGAAGGTCGCGACCCGGATCACCGTGGCGACGGCTGTCGTCGTGGCGCTGGCCTCGGCGATCTACGCGTTCTATGACCTGCGCGGACGCGTGGCCGAGCGGCGGCAAGCGCTCGAGCGCGAAGCGAAGAGCGTCGTGGGGACGCTGCGCGCGACGCTGGAGACGCAGGCGGTGGTGGATGCGCGCGACGCGCGGTATCGCGCGGACCAGCTGCAGAAGGAGCTCGACGCGGTCGAGAAGAAGCTTGGCGAGGTGAACGCGGACCCGGCGACGCCGCCGGCGTTGCCGCCCGCAGAGCGCGAGGCGCTGGTCAAGCAGCAGCAGGAGCTGCAGACGCGGCTCGCGACGGTGCGGGGGGCGGCGGGCCAGGGGCGTCCGCTGGATCAGGCGCTCGCGTATCGGCCGCCGGCGGAGGCGCTGCTGAAGGATCTGACGCGGGCGTCGGGCTGGAGGGCGGTCGTGATCCCGCGCGAGCGCGCGGCGGATCCGCCAGGCACGTACACGGCGGCGCAGCTGCGGCGGCTCACGACGCTGAATGACCTGCCGCAGCTGACCTTCAACGACGTCGAGGAGGGCGCGTACTTCTACGCGGTGCCGGTCCGCACGACGGCGGTGAACACAGAGATCCAGACGACGGCCGCGATGCTCGAGATCAGCAAGCCGGCGGATGCGCTGGTGACGACCAGGGAGGATCTGTCGCGCGCGATGATCCTCGTCATCCTGATCGTTGTCGTCACGACGCTGATGGTCGGTGCGCTCGCGCGACGGCTGGTGAGCCGGCCGATCACGAAGCTGCTGAGCGGCATCGACGACGTCGCGAAGGGCGACCTGTCGCACGTGATCCTCAGCGAACGAGATGACGAGATCGGGGCGATCGCGACGCGGTTCAACGAGATGACGTACTCGCTGCGCGAGTCGCGGGCGGAGACGCAACGCCAGAATGACGAGAAGCTGCACCTCGAGCAGCGCCTGGGACAGACCGAGAAGCTCGCGACGATCGGTCAGCTGGCCGCCGAGATCGCGCACGAGGTGGGCACACCGCTGAACGTGATCGCGGGCCGCGCGAGATCGATCCAGAAGAAGTCGAAGGATCCGGAGGCGGTCGAGAAGAACGCGGAGATCGTCGCCGAGCAGACGGCTCGCATCACCCGCATCATCCAGCGGCTGCTCGACTTCACGCGGCGCAAGGTGGGCGCGCCGGAACGGGCCGTCGTGAACCTCAACGAGCTGGCGACGCAGACGGTGGAGCTGCTGTCGGGTCAGATCTCGGTCGCGAAGGTGAAGACCAAGGTCGAGCGCGCCGAGGGTCTGCCGGTGGTCGCGGGTGATCCGGATCGGCTGCAGCAGGTGCTGATCAACCTGCTGCTCAACGCCGTGCAGTCGATGCCGGAGGGTGGCGCGCTGCGGATCGAGACAAAGGTCGTGAAGCGCACGCGACCGGGCCTCGAGACCAACGCGGATCAGGCGTTCGTGTCATGCGTGGTCTCGGATACGGGCGTCGGCATCCCCGCCGAAATCAAGGACAAGATCTTCGACCCGTTCTACACGACGAAGGAAGGCTCGGGCGGAACGGGGCTCGGCCTCGCAGTGTGCTCCGGCATCGTCAAGGAGCACGACGGCTGGATCGAGGTCGACGACAACAGCGGCGGCGGAACGGTATTCCGCGTGTTCTTGCCCGCGTAGCGCGCCTACTCGAGGTACTCGCCGTGGCCGACATAGCCGCCGTAGCCGTACCCGCCGTACGCGTTGCCGGCGAGCTTCGTGACGGTGGCCTCCGTGGTCTCGTCGAGATCGGTGCCGCGGTTGCGGAGCTGCTGCGCGGCGATCGCCTTCATGTTGTCGGCGGCGCTCGGGTCGTTGATCAGGCGAGTGAGCGCGTCGTCGACCTCGGCGCCACCGTTGTACGAGGACTGGATCGCGGTGATCGCGACCTGCGGATCACGGTCGCGCATGAGTGACGCGAGCTGCTGGCTCGCGCGGGGATCGTCCATGTTCGCGAGGCCGGAGATCGCGGCGACGCGGTCCTCGGTCTTTCCATAGCGAGTCGCATCGAGGATCGCGGACTGCGCGCGCTCCGAGCCGATCTGGCCGAGCGTGACGAGCGCGGTCGCACGCACGCTGGGATCGCTGTCGCGCGTGAGGCGGAGCAGCGTGTCGGTCGAGCGGTCATCGGGGTTCTGCATGAGCGAGGAGATCGCGGCCATCCGGGTGCTGGGATCCTTCGAGTCGATGGCGCGCTCGAGCAAGCGGCGCGCCTCGTCGGTCCCCTGCCCTGCCAGCGCCCACACGGCCTGAGCGCCATGGCCGGGCTCCTTGCTGTTCAGCATCTCCTCGGCGATGCGCATGCCCTCGGGCGCGCCCGCGGTCACGAGCTGCTGCATCACCTGCATCTTCACCTGCGGGTTCCGTTGCGCGGCGGCGAGCAGCGCAGACTTGACCTGATCCGTCATGCCGACCTGGCCGAGCGCGCCAGCGGCGACCGCGGCGAGGTCCTTGTCGTCGCCCGAGAGCGCGGTGATCAGCGCCTGGCGAGCGTCCTCCGTACCGACGCGGCCGAGCACCGAGGCGGCGTAGTTCGCCTCGTCGCGTCGGCCGGAGAACAGCGAGTCGGTGAGCAGCTGCGAGACAGCGGGGTCGCTCGGGCGAGTCGCCGCGAGCAGGTCGAGCGCGTTCACGCGGGTGTTGCCGCGGGTCTTGCCCGCGATGTCGACGAGCGCATCGAATGCCTTCTGCGAGCCAGCATCGGAGAGCATCCGCATGGCCTCGTAGCGCTCGTTGCGCGAGCCCTTGCTGGCGAGGTCGATCGCGAGCTGGAGCGCGTCGGGGTTGCCGGTCTTCAACAGGCGCGGAAGCGCGGCCCGGCGGTCGGCGCTCGTGCCCTGCTTGATCACGCTGAGCAGCGCCTGGTCGACGTCCTCGCCTTCCATCTGAGCGAGCTGCGCGAGCGCGCCGGTGATCTGGGCGCGGTCGGAGAGCGCGGATTCGATCAGGAGCTCGCGTGCCTCGGCGCCGCCGTTCTGCGCGAGGGCCTGCGCCGCTGCGGTGGCGGACTGGCGCTCGCCGGTCTTCAGGATCTCGCCGAGGATCTTCGTCGCCTCCTCGCCACCGATCTCTCCGATCGCATTGACCGCGGCGTACCGGGTGGCGATCGCCCCGTGCAGCGCGGCTTCCTTCAGCACCGACAGGCCATCCTCGCCGGCCTTGCCGAGCGCGGTGAGGGCGGCGCTCGCGAGCTGAGGATCTCCGGACTTCACGATCTCGGTCAGGCGCTTCAGCATGCCCTCGTCGATCGCGTCGATCGCGCCGAGTGCCGCGGCGGCGATGCGCGAGTCGGGGTGGTCGAGGAGCTTGCGGACCGCGAGGTTCGCGGCGGGCGAGCTGACCGTGCCGAGCGCGTAGACCGCGGTGGTGGCGGTCGAGAAGTCGCCGCCGGTCGCGATCTGCGAGAGCGCCGCGACCGCGCGATCTGACCCGATCGTCCCGAGGCCGCTGATCGCGCTGCCCTGGGCAGGATCGCCAGCAGCCTGCGCGATCTCGAGCAGCGTGTCCTCGGCGGCCTTGCTCTGCGTGGCACCGAGCGCGTTGATCGCGGCGGTGCGAACGTTCGGCCGATCGTCCCTGGTGTAGGAGAGCAGCGCATCCACGGCGTGCTCGCTGGCGATCGTGCCGTAGATGCCGAGCACGGCCTCGGGCACGCCGCGGCGGGCGTCCTTGAGGAGCGGCTTCAGCTGGTCGACCGTCGAGTCATCGCCGACAGAGCCGAGCTTCTCGGCGACCTGCTGGATCTCGCGGACGGTGCGAGCGCCCAGTGCGCGTTCGACGAGCTCCGACTTCGAGATCCCGGCGGCTTCCGCCGAGACCCGAAGCGGGCGCTTCAGGTGCCCGGGTAGCCCGCCCGAACGCGCGGCCGTGGCGCTGGCAGCGGGCGTGTTCGACGGTTCTCCCCGATGTGCGGAGACCGTGGCGTAGCCAGCGACTCCAGCAAACAGGGCACAGGCCAGCTTCCAGCGCGTCAGGGTCTTCACAGCGGGGGCTCCTCGGGGTGCTCTAGAACGTCTGTGTCAAACGAACGCCTCCCGGTATCGATCCATTCCGAGGCCCTGTCAGAGCCATGTAAGGCATGGGCGCGAAACCAGGCAGGAATGGGACATCTGCCCACGCCGCGAGTTTCGGCATTCCGAAGGAAGAACGTTGGAAACCAGGCTCCGCTGGAGGTGTCGGCGCGCATCCATCACGAACCGACGGTCGAGTCGGGCGTGGAGTCGCAAAAAACGCTCATCGGGCGTGGGCGCACGCACGTCAAAAATGATCTGCTCAGGCGTGGCGGACTCCGTTGACGCTACCGACGACGTCCGTAGACTGAATGCATGCTGACACCTGAGCAGACCAATCAGCTCAAGACCCTGCTCGAGGCGGATCTGACCCGGCTCGGCGACCACGCCCACAAGGCGATGGAGTTCACGATGGACCGCGATCGCGACCGGATCGGCCGCGACTCGATGGATGAGGCCACGGAGGAGGAGGTCTACTCGACCGCCCTGCGCCTGGCCGACCGCGAGAGCTTCCTGGTTGTCAAGATCCGCGAGGCTATCGCCCGGATCGAGAAGGGCGAGATCGACGAGTGCGAGGAGTGCGCGGAGCCCATTGGCTTCAAGCGCCTACTGGCCCGCCCCGTCACCACCCTTTGCTTCGAATGCAAGTCCGCCCGCGAGCAGGTCGAGGCGGATGAGCGCCCCGAATAAATAACCGCGCTGCCACAGATTTTCGTCTGTGGCGTGACTCTGGTACTATTTCCCCCGTCGGGGATGCGCGACCGCTACACGATCACCGAGCGACTCGACCACGGTGGTATGGCCGAGGTCTTCCGCGGCGTCGCGGAGTCGATGGAGGGGTTCAAGAAGAATGTCGCGATCAAGCGCATTCTTCCGAACCTCACCAAGAACCAGAAGTTCGTCGCCATGTTCCTGGACGAGGCGAAGCTGTCGCTGTTCCTGCAGCACGCCAACATCGTTCAGGTCTTCGACATCTCGAGGACTCCCGACAACGCGTACTTCCTCGTCATGGAGTACGTCGATGGGTGCAACCTCAAGGGCCTCATCGAGCGGCAGAAGCAGAAGGGCAAGCGGATCGAGATCGGTCACACGATCTACTTGATGATCGAGTGCTGCAAGGCGCTCTACTACGCCCACGGCCTCGACAACCCAGAGACCGGCCAGCCACTCGGCATCGTTCACCGCGACATCTCGCCGCCGAACATCCTGCTGTCGAAGAACGGCGAGGTGAAGCTCGTGGACTTCGGGCTCGCGAAGGCGAATAGCCAGATCGAGTCGACCGACCCGGGCGTGGTGAAGGGCAAGTTCAGCTACCTGTCCCCCGAGGCGGCGAGCGGGCTTCCGGTCGACCACCGCGCAGACGTGTTTGCAGTCGGCATCATCCTGTGGGAGCTGTTCACCGGGAAGCGCCTGTTCTACGGTGACACCGATTATCAGACGGTCGAGCTCGTGCGGCAGGCGCGCGTGCCCTCGATCGCGCAGCACAACCCGGAGATCGAGGCCGAGATCGAGCAGGTCGTGCGCAAGGCGCTCGCCCGCGATCCCGACGAGCGCTACCAGAACGCGGCCGACCTCGGCGACGCGCTCGCGCAGTATCTGTTCTCCCGGCGGATGAAGGTCACCGCACGCGACATCGCGGCCCTCGTGAAGGACACGCAGGTCGAGATGATGCGGAAGCGCTCCGCCGAGCCGAAGGAGTCGCTGATCGACGGCCTCATCGTCGACGAGATGCAGAAGATGACGTCGCTCCTCGAAGGTGCGACCGAGGGCAAGGCCGGGCCGAACGAGGGCTCGATGTCGCTCGATCCGAACACGTTCGTGGACACCTCGAACTGGGCCGGTGACCTGATGCACTCGCAGCAGGGCACCGGTCGAGGCTCGAAGAACAAGGTGCCGACGCGGCCCCCTCCAAACAAGGCCAAGACGATCACGGCCTCAGGCGGCGGCGAGGTCGAATCGCTCGAGCAGATGCTCGAGCCCGACCGCACGGGCATGCACAAGAAGGGCGAGAGCAAGCCGCCCTGGGCCCTCATCATCATCGTGATGGTGCTGCTCGCCGCGGGCGCCGCCGTCGCGGTCGTCTTCGCGATGGGCTAGGCGAGCAAAGCGAGACGTTCTTCTCCGTACAGGCGAGCGCCAGCGGCATTCGGGCTCGCCCGAATGCCCTACTGGCTCCTGAGCTACTTACGTAGCGCCTGGATCTCTTTGAGCTGCTCGCTCGACGGTGCGAGCGCACCGAGGCGCGTGATCGCCTCGTCGAGATCCTTCTTCTTGTTCATCCGCGCCGCGTACCGGCCGACCTGCGCCCAGCCGTCGACGTAGTCGGGGTTGACGGCGACGGCCTTCTTCGCGAGCTCGTACGCCCTGCCCTGCGCGCTCGGTCCGGCGATCTCGAGCTCGACCTCGGCGGAGAACAGATACGCCGCGTACAGCGACGGATCGGACTTGATGACGAACTCGAGCTGGTTCTGCGCGTTCGGATAGTCGCTGCGCCCGTAGAACAGCGCGGCGAGACCGAAGTGCGCCTGCGCGACCCGGCGCGGCGTGGCGAGGTTCGCGAACGCGGTGATCGCGGCCTTGTACGCCTTCTCGGCCTCGGCCTCCTTCTCCTCGGTCAGCGCGAGCTTGCCCGTGACGATCAGCGCCTCGGGCAGATCCTTGATTCGCAATGGAGCAAGCGTCTTCAGCTTGCCCGCGAGCTGGCGCTGATTCGCATCCGCCGTGACGACGTCGGCGGCGAGCAGGAAGGTCTCGTAGTCGTTGCCGCACGCATCGAGCGCGCGTGCGAGCGCCTGCCCGGCCCCCGTGACGTCACCGCGCCGGAGCGCGAGGCGGCCTCGCTCGCGGTCGTACTGCCAGCGCACGACGCCCGGCGCCTTGTCGGCCTGATCGAGCAGCGCACGGGCGCCTTCGTTGTCGCCGGCGAGCATGCGTGCGCGTGCACCTTCGAGCATGAGGTTCACCGAGACGGTCGGCCCCGCGTCCTTCAGGATCGCCTCGAGCTGATCGCGGCCACCGAACGGATCCTGGTCCTCGATCAGGAGGAGGCCGTTGTCGAGGCGCGCCTCGGCGTTGCCCATGCGGATCGCCTCGGCGAACGCCAGGTGTGCCGGGCCCATCTGTCCCGCGTCGCGGAGCACGCGGCCGAGCTCGCGCTGCGCGCGCGCGATCTCGGGCGTCGACGGCGCATCCTTGGTCAGCTTCTCGAGCAGCACGCGCGCCTTCTCGCGCTCTTCCTTGATGCCGCCCTGGCGCAGGATCGCGGCGTAGACGGTCGTCATCGCGATGCTCGACGTGTTCGCATTGAACACGGGCTCGATCCGCTTGCGCGCGTCGTCGACCTCGTCGGTCGCGAGATCGACCCAGCTGCGGCCGACGAGCGCGAGCTCGAGCTTTGGTAGCTTCTTCAGCGCGGCATCGAAGTCGGCCTTCGCACCCTCGAGATCACCGAGCGCGAGCTTCGCGGTGCCGCGTGCGGCGAGGCCGCGCGGGAGGTTCCCCGCTTCGGGGTTGCGCGTCAGGATCTCGATCGCCTCGGCGGGCTTGCCGAGCGCGATCGACACCAGCGCCTGGGAGATCCGCGCGCGGCGGCTGCCCGGCCACGTCGACAGCGCGGACATCGCCACGGCCTTCGCGCGCTGCAGCTCGCCGATCATCAGCAGCGTGTCGGTGGCCTCCTCGCCGAACCGCTGCTCGTCGGCGCGCACATCCGAGGCGGCGCGGATGTCGTTGAGCGCGGCCTGCATGTCGCGCAGCGAGAAGTCGACCTGCGCGAGCGCGAGGTTCGCGAGCGCGACCTGGAGTGGCGACACGCCCCGCGGCTGCTCGGCGAGCGGCTTCGCACCCTCCGACGTCAGCTTCACGAGCTGGGCGCGAATCTCGGCGGTCACCGTGTTGCCCGGAGTGATCCGGCCACCCGCGACGGAGAGAAATGCGCGCTCGATCAGCGCACCCGGGTGATCCGGCATCTGACCGAGCGCGCGATCGACCGCCGCGAGCGCATCGTCCCAGGCTCCGGTCGAGGCGTAGGCGTGCGCGAGCCCGACGGCGTAGAGCGGCCGCGGCTCGCTCTCCTGCGCGCTGCGAAGGCTCGCGATCGCACCCTTGTAGTCGCCGGCGAGCAGCTGCGACTGGCCCGAGACGTAGAGCGCAGCCGCGTCGTTGGGCGCGAGCTCGATCGCCTTGTCGGAGGCTTCCTTCGCCGCCTTCGCGTCGGTCTGCGCGAGTGCCACGTACGCGCGCGCGATCGCGATGTCGAGCGAGCTCTGCCCGGCGAGTCGATCGACCGCCGCCTTCGCCTCGCTGAGACCGTCGCCGAACTCGAACGCGAGCACGCCGCGCGCGCGAGCGAGTGCGGCGCGATTGTCGACGGTGCCCGACGCCTGCGCGATGCTCGCGAGCCGGTCGCGAGCGCCCGACCAGCCGAGCCACGTATCGGCCTTCGCGAGATCGACTGCCTGATCGCGCGCGGCGGCGATCTGCTTCTTCAGGCGCATCGCGCGGATCTGAAAGCCGGCGAACACGCCGCCGCCGATCACGATGGCGCCGACCAGGATCCACATGAGCACCGCGAGCTTGCTGCGCCCCTTGCGCATGCCCGTCTTCAGCGGCTTGCCGCTCGCCGTGCTGGTCTCCGGAAACGTGTTCGCCGCGGGCGTCTGCCCGGCCGGAACCGGCGACGCGAGCGCCATGATGCGCGGATCGAGCTCGCCCGGCTTGCTGGTCGGCTCGTTGGCGCCAGCGCGTCCCGCGGCGACCGTGGCCTTCGCCCATGCGGGCGCCTGTTGTTCGTTGCCGAACAGCGCATCGACCGCGGCAGCGGACTGCTGCTGCGCGGCGTTGAGCGCGAGCGTCGGGCGCGCGGCGTTCGCGACCTGCTGCGGCGGCATCGTGGGCATCTGCGCCGCGGCGGCGGTGGGCATCTGCGCCGCGTACAGCGGTGGACGCGGCGCCGGTGGCAGCGGCTGCGCAGGAGGATTCATCTGCAACATGTGCGGCTGCTGCGAGAGCTGGTGCGCGAGCGCCGGCGGCGGCACGACGGCCTGTGCGATCTGCGTGGGCCGCACCGAGGCCGGTGTCGGCGCGGGCATCCCACCATACGGCGCGGGGAGCGGTGCGCGAGACGGTGGGTCCATCGCATCGAGCGGACCCGACGGCAGCTTCACCGCGTTTCGCACGGCCGTGCCCGGCCCCGACGGGCGGCGCGGCATCGATGGCTCGTCGAGCTCGACCAGATCGTCGCTATCCAGCTCGACCGACGACACGTCGGGCTTCGGCTTCTTCTTGTGCGCCGCGGGCTGCGGCTTCGGGCTCTTCGTCGCGCGCTTGACCGAGCCGCGCGACTCGTCCGCGGGCATCTGCAGCGCAGCGCGCTGGCGGCTCGCGCTCGGCGGTGCCGCGACATCGCCGAAGTCGTCATCTTCGTCGACCTCCACGCCATCGACGTCGGGATCGAACTCGACGGTGCCGGAGCGATCGCCGACGGCGAGCACCGCCTCCGACGGTATGCGCTCCTCCATCGCTTGCACCTTGCCGCTGCGCTTCTTCGACCCCGGCGCCTGCAGCGCCGTCGGCTTGGTGAACGTTCCGATGTCGTCGACGTCGGCCTCCTCGTCGTTGCCGGTGATCTCCTCGTCGGGCGCGCCGCCGTGGTTGGGATAGTGCTTCGTGAGGCTATCGCCGGTGTGGATGTCTCCACCCGGCGGTGCGAGGAAGCCGACGGCAGGGTGGCTCGCGCTCACCGACGGGCGTCCCGCTCCCCGCAGGCCGGCGTCGGCGTCCGCGATCAGCTGCGCGATCCGTGGATCGGCGCCGGCGTGCGGGCGGAGCTTGTTGACGACCTCGGTCGCGGCGTGGTGATCGCCCTTCTTCAGGAGCGCCTCGGCCTTGAGCGCCAGCGCCGGAAGCGCGGTGTGATCGAGCTCGAGCGCGACACGCATCTCGGCGAGCACCTCGTCGTAGCGCTTCAGCGCGAGCAGCGCCTGGCCGAGCACGACGCGTCCTTCGACGGTCGTCGGCCGACCGAGCAAGCCCAGGCGACAGACCTTCACGGCCTCCTGGAACTGCCCAGACGCGACCAAAGCCTGGCCACGGGTGACGAAGTCGCTGGCCGACACCTCTGGCGCCAATGTTACCCCACCCGGGAGGGGCTAGCGAATCACCAGAAATCCTCGGATTACGGGAGGGTGGCCTCGGGCGGAATCGAGCCCGATTCGGGCGGCTCGGCCTTGTCAGCCGGTTCCATGAGGCCGGGCATTTCGGCCCCGCGCAGCCGCTTTTCCTCGACCATCCACCAGG
This sequence comes from Deltaproteobacteria bacterium, assembly GCA_013813765.1. Taxonomy (GTDB): domain Bacteria; phylum Myxococcota_A; class Polyangia; order Haliangiales; family Haliangiaceae; genus JABFXX01. The sequence goes on from JACCRC010000542.1 coordinate 10,509, forward strand.
CCTTGCCGTGGCGCTCCCAGGTCTGGACGGCGTGGGTCTCCTTGAGGGTGCCCTCGGAGTCCTTGTACCAGGCCGTCTTGACGTGGACCTTCGCCATCTTCTTCGTCGGCTTGTCGACGCGGACGATGTCGTACTGGGAGATCTTCAGGTCCTTCGCCCGGGTGTCCATCTCGTCGACGAACTCGGAGCGGAGCTTCGGCGGCAGCGAGCTCGCCGCGGTCTCGAAGCGCTCCCAGCGGACGCCCTCGTTGTAGGCGAGGATCGACTCCTTGAGGGTGTCGGCGTCGCGCTGGGGACCGCCGCAAGCGGCCATCGAAAGAGCAAGGAACACGTGCATTGCCTTCATGCGTCACCTCCACCGGCCGCGCGCTTCTTGCGCACCGCCTTGATCGCCGCGAGATCGCGAGCACCGAGCTCGCGCGTCCCGATCAGCACCACGAGGAACACGACTCCGACGACACCTGCCTCGACCAGGGTCATCAGCTTGCCGGCTGGCAGCACCAGGAACTTCCCGACCGCGAGGGCCGCACCGGTCGCGATGCCGATCCGCACGAGCGAGAGGATCGGCAGGAACGCGCCGAGCTTCCTGGTGAGGAGCACGCCCGAGAGGATCGCGCCGACCACCATCGCGCCGCCGGTCACCGCCGCCGCCACGACGAGCGTGTTGCCGTCCTCGACGGCATACGGGATCGCGATGTAGTTGCCGATCGCGGCGAGCGCGAGCGTGATTCCAGCGCTGATGATCGCCGCGCGCGTCTGGCCGGCACCGTTCAGGATGGTGCCGTTGATGGCGAACACGCTGAACGCGACGTTGCCGAGAGCGAGCAGGCCGAGCGCGGGTCCGCCGAAGCGCGCGTAGTCCTCCGCGTAGAGGAGACGGAGCATGTCGGTCGGGTTCGCCGCGATCACGACGCCGATCGCCATCGCGAACATCAGCGAGTAGCGCGAGGTGACCTCGACGTAGCGCCGCGTCGTCTCCTTGTCCTCGGTGAACGTCGAACGCGAGACCAGCGGGAACACCACGAACGTTGCCGCGATGATCGCCTGGTACGCGAGGCGGCCGAGGTTCTGCGCGGCGGCGTAGTAGCCGTTCTGGACGTCCGCGAGCACGCTCGGATCCGGGTAGTAGCCGGAGAGCTTCGTGCCCCACGGCACCACCGCGTCGAGCGCGGCGGCCATCTCGCCCGCGTGGGCGATATAATGCTCGGTGGTCAGGCGCTTGATCAGGATGCTGTCGACGAACATCAGGGCGTTGAACAGCAGCAGATAGACCGCGACGCCCGCGAAGAACTTGATCAGCGGCTTCACGGGGAGCCGGTCCTCCGCGGCGATCTTGCCCGGCAGCCCGACCCACACCATCGCCGCGACGAGGATGACGCCGACCGCCGCGACCCAGCCACCGATCACGCCGATCACACCGAGGCCCGCCATCGCCATGCCGAGCAGGCCGGCCACGCGCAGCGTCGCGAACGTGACGTCGAGCCCGGCCTGCTTGTGGAACTGGTGCAGGCCGTTCGCCGTGCCGACGAACACCGCATAGAACGAGTAGCCCGCGACGATCAGGCCCGCGAGCATCAGCGGTCCCGTCTTCGACATGTCGTGGAGCAGCCACGCGATCAGCGGAGCCACCGCGATGAAGCCGATCGCGATCACGAGGCCGAGGCGCACGTGCATGCGCAGGCCCGCCTGCTGGACCTGCCGCGCCTTTCCCGGCTCGGCGGCCGAGAACTTCGACACCGTCTGGATCGTGCCGGTGACCAGCACGTTGTTGATCATCGAGGCGATGTTCGAGACGAGCGAGAACGAGCCGAACGCGGAGCGCGACAGGATGTTCGGCAATCGGAACTGGATCACCAGTCCTGCGAACATGAAGTAGAACTTCGCGAACGCGATGTAGAGGACACCGCGTCCCGCGCTGCTCGGCTTGGGAACTTCGCTCATCCGCCGGTCCTTCCGGGTAGCACGCAGCCCGGCGAACCAGCAACTTACCGGCTGCTTATCGAAGGGCTTCGTTACTTCGTCATGCGCGCTTCGAACATCGGCGTCGTGCAGGCGACGTAATCGCCGCATGACTCCTTGGCGAGGCAGGCGCGGACACCGTCGACCTCTGCGGACGTCGCGTGCTCGGTCATCGCCTGACACGTGCGAGCGATCGCCTCGTCCTTGCTGTCCTCCGCCCACTCCGCGTTCGCCTTCGCGATCACGGCGGCGCGGTCGGTCTTCACGGACTCCGCGATGCCGGCGGGCTTGTCGTGGCGGGCGCGCGCGTCGACCAGCGCGGGGATGAAGTCATCCGTGCACGTGCGATTGCGGGTCATCATCTCCACGCACGCAGCCTGGGCATCGCCCGTCGACGAGGCGGACTGCGTCTTGGCGGTGGGCGCGGCCTCCGACGAGGCGCAGGCGGTGGCAACGATCGGGGCGAGGGCGAGAACGAGGACGAGCGAGCGTGACATGAGGGTCTCCTTTACGAGTTGTCTTGCGGCATCCGGCGAACGCCGACGGCCACGAGGATCCAGGTGATGGCGGCGATGCCGCCGCCGAGGACGAGGTTTGCGGTGCTCTCCGCAAAGCCGACGAGCAGGTACGGAAGCGGCTCCTTCAGGGCCTCGGGGTCATTGGCCACGTAGTGACATGTGGCCGCGAGGCCGGAGACGAAGCCGGTCAGCGTGGCGGCGAGCAAGGCCCACGACAGCGCCCGGAGGATCGACAGCCGGTGCGCGCTTGCGTTGCGAGCGAACATGACCGCCGTCGGGATGGTCACCAGGCCGAGCGCCAGCAGGATGAACATGTTGAAGCCGCCGGCGCGAATGAACTCCATGGCTCGGTAAACGCGAAGGTCGGGCGAGCGTGACAGGGATTTTTTCTTGTCACGCCCGCTCGGGTGGGGCGTTGTGCTGGCGTGGAGGCCGACGAGCGCGCCTGGGTCGACGGCCTCCGGCGGGGGGAGCGGGCCGCGTTCGATCAGGTGTTTGCCGCGTACCGGCGCCGGATCTACGCCTACCTGGTGCGCATGACCCGCCGGAAGGACGCGGCCGAGGACCTCCTGCAGGAGTCCTTCCTCCGGCTCGCGCAGAGCGCGAAGCGCCTGGAGACCGACACGCGGCTCGGTCCGTATCTGTTCACGGTCGCGCACCGCCTGTTCATCAGCTGGACTCGCGCGCAGGCCGTGCGTGCGCAGCTCGCCGGTGATCTGCCGGCGCGCGAGACCGCAGGCAACGAGCGCTCACCGCTCGAGGCCCTCGCCGACTCGCAGGCGCAGCTCGCGCTCGAGCGCGCGTTCGCGTCGCTCGCTCCCGCGTATCGCGAGGTCGCGCTGCTCGTCGGCGTCGAAGGTCTCACGCCCACCGAGGTCGCCGAGATCCTCGGGCAGAAACCCGAGGCGATCCGCCAGCGCCTCGCGCGCGCACGCATCCAGCTCGCCGAGGCGCTCGGCGATCACGCACCTGCTTCGTGGAGGACGGCATGACGACCACCGACGACGACAAGGACGTGCTCGGCCTCGCGGAGCTCAGCCGCGAGCTGCCTCCGATCGACCTCGACGCGCAGTCCGCCGACCGCATCGCGCGGCGCGCCGGCGACAGCGTGGGCAAGGGTCCCTCCCCTCGCCGCTTCATCGAGCCCGTGCTCGCGGCCGTGATCGTGACCGTCTATCTGGTGTGGGCCCTGATGAAGGTCCTGGAGCTGCTCGGCTGAGAGTGTCATCGTCGGGCGTGCGCCTCGCGCAGACTGCCCGCGCAGCCGCGCCCGAAGAACCAGCGCGCCCGCTAGCGCTACTTGTCCTTGGGACGCGTGACGACGAGGTGCGCTTGCTTCTCCTTGTCGACGTAGCCGAACCGGAACGGCAGCTTCCGCTTCTTCGACGTGCGCCACAGATCCATGAACGCCTGATCGTGGCGGCCGTCCTGCGCGCCCTCGAGGAACGCGCCAGAGTAGTAGCCGTAGGTCTCTTGCACCATGTTCGACTGCCGCGCGTAGAACGGCGGGATGCCGGTGGAGTCCGACAGCATCCACGCGAGATGATCGAGCATGTAGTTGCGGATCAGCGAGAAGTCCGTGCGCCACAGGAGGTAGCTCGCGCCCTTCGTGAGGATCGTGACCTTGCCCTTCTTCTCGAGGTGCTTGATCAACGCTGGATTTGACTTCAGATACGAGTCGCCGAGGTTCCAGCCGACGTGGCGGTGCACGCGGACGGCGGTATCGCCGATCTTCCTGTACTGGATCTCGACGTTCGAGAACGCGCGCGGGAACGACGGGTCTTGCCAGTCGCCCTTCAGGCTCTTGCCCTTCTCCTTGTCGGAGGCATCGATGTCGGCCTGCTCGAGGTACTTGATGGCGCCGAGGTCGTCGAACGTGAAGTACCGCATCGAGACGGGCTCGTACCCTCCCGCGACGAGCCCGAGCAGGAACGAGCTGACCTGGCCGGGTAGATCGTTGCGCTGGCCGGCAGAGAGGTTCTCGCTCGTGTTCGAGCCGACGGAGATCAGGCCGCCGATATCGCGGCGCAGGACTCCGAGGCTGTTGTCGATCTGGTTGACGGTCAGCTTGCTGATGCGGCGCGGATCGCCGGACTGCTCGAGCGAGATCGTCGTGATCTCGGTCGCGGTCGGGAACGCGACGAGCGCGGAGATGAGGTCACCACCGCCGAACGGATACACGACGGTCGACGGCACGGTCTTCGGCACGACCTCGTCGAACCACGCGCGGCCCTTGTCGAAGTACTGCGCGCGGAACTTCGCCATGTAGTCGAGGATCCGCTTGCAGTGACCGTCGACGATCTTCTGCAGCACCTTCGTCGTCTTCGGGTCGCCCTTCGTCAGCACCGCGGGCAGGGGCTCTACCGCGTTGCCGCACGCGGCGACGCGGTAGAGCAGCTTCGCGTCGTCGATGAAGTCGACACCTTCTGCGGCTGCGGGGCGAACCGAAAGGCTGGCGACCAGGGCGCAGGCAAGACCAATGCGGAGCATGTCTGTCTTAAACGCGCGCGGACGCCGGGTCATTCAGCGACCGCACCCTCGTACATCTTATCGAGGAGTCCCGCGTACTTCTTCTCGACAACCTTGCGCTTGACCTTGAGGCTCGGCGTCAGCTCGCCCTCCTCGATCGACAGCTCGTTCGGCAGGATCGCGAACTGCTTCACGGTCTCGTACTTCGCGAGCGACTTGTTCACCTCGTCGAAGAACGGCGAGACGACCTGCTTGAGCTCGGGCAGCTGCGAGATCTCCGAGTAGCTCTTGCCGTTGGCCTGGTGCTCGTCGGCCCACTTCTTCACGGCGTCGGCGTCGAGCGTGACGAGCGCGGTGACGAAGTTTCGCTTGTCGCCGTGCACGATCACCTGGCTGATGTACGGGCACGCGGCCTTGAGCTTGCCCTCGATGTGCTGCGGCGCGATGTACTTGCCGCCCGAGGTCTTGATCAGGTCCTTCTTGCGATCGGTGATGCGAAGGAAGCCATTCTCGTCGATCTCGCCGATATCCCCGGTGCGCAGCCACTTGTCGTCGGTCAGTGCCTCCGCCGTGGCATCGGGGAGGTTGTGGTAGCCCTGCATCACGCCGGGCGACTTGATCAGGATCTCGCCGTCGGCCGGTGCGAGCTTCAGCTCGGTGCCCGGCATCGGCATGCCGACAGTGCCGAACGCGTACTTGGTTTGCCGGTTCACGAAGCTCGCGGCGCTCGACTCGGTGAGGCCGTAGCCCTCGAGGATCAAGATTCCGCACGCGTGGAAAAACTCCGCGATCTCGCTCGACAGCGGCGCCGACCCGGAGATGAAGTACTTCACGCGCCCGCCGAACCGCGCCTTCACCTTCGAGAAGACCAGCTTGTCGGCGATCTTCAGCTTGAGCGCGAGGAAACCACCGGGCTCCTTGCCGGCCTGCCGGATCTTGCTGCCCTCCTTGCCGACCTTGATCGCCCACTCGAAGATCTTCTGCTTCATCCCGCCCTGCCGCGCGCCCTCGAGGATCTTGTTGTAGGCCTTCTCGAAGATGCGCGGCACGGCCGCCATCATCGTCGGCTTCACGACCCCGCAGTTCTCGACGATCTTCGGGATGCGGCCATCGACGGCGCACACGGATCCGGACGCGACGTGCCCGGCCATCAGCACCTTGCCGAACGAATGCGACATCGGCAGCCAGAGCAGCTGCACGTCATCGGCGTCGATCAGGTGCGTCGCCTCCATCGCGTCGGCGGTGTACGCCCAGCACTCGTGGAGGAGACGCACGCCCTTCGGCTTGCCGGTGGTACCCGACGTGTAGATCAGCGTGGCGAGATGCTCGCCCTTGATGCCGGCGACGACGTCGTCGACCGCACGTGGATCCTTTGCGAGGTGCGCGGCGCCGGCTGCCTCGAGCTCGGCGAGCGTCATCACCCAGCTCTTGTCTTTTCCCTCGGGCGCGCCGTCGATCATGATCGCCTTCACGACGCCCGGGATCTCGGCCTTGTGGTCGTTCAGCTTCTTCAGCTGCGTCGCATCCTCGACGAACACGTACTTCGTCTCGGAGTCCGCGAGGATGTAAGCGGCCTCCTCGGCGGTGCTCGACGGATACACGGTGGTCGTTGCACCGCCGGCCGACAGGATGCCGAGGTCGATGATCAACCAGTCGACGCGCGTGTTCGAGAGCAGGCCGACGCGCTCCTCGCGATGCAGGCCGAGCGAGAGCAGGCCCGCGGCGATCGCCTTCACGCGCTCGTGCGCCTGCTTCCACGTCATCGACCGCCAGTCCTCTCCGACGGGGTAGCGATACGCCTCGCGATCGGGAGTCTCTTGCACCCGGCTGGCGAGCAGCTGAGCGATCGACGTCGTCTTGCGGGTGATACGCTCGGGAGCGGTCGATTCGGGCATGGGCGGCGAACTATACGCGAAAGTCGCGGTACGTTTGCCGCGTGACGGTCGACGCTCGCGACTGGCTCGATGCCCTCGGTGCCGCCTGGCGCGCGGAGCGTCTGGCGGCCCGCGCGAAGATCGCCCTGGAGCGCTCGGGCCGCGTGCTGTCGGAGCGAGTCGCGCTTGGAATCGCCCTCGCGAACCTCCGGATCGTCGACGAGCAATCCGCGCCGGGCGAGCGCGTCCGCGTGCGCGTCGCGGTTCCCGAGGCGACCGACCTCGACAACATGCGGATCGCTCCGGGCGACCCGATCCGCCTCTGGGGCGAGCATCCCGAGGAGGCCGGCGCGGTGCGGGGCGTGTTCGAGCGACGTGAGGAGCAATCAGTCTGGCTGATGCTCGACCGCCCGGTCGACGAGGTGGATCGCGAGTACGCGCTCGATCCGGAGGTCCCCGAGGTCACGTTCGACCGCGGCGATCAGGCGATCAACCGCGCGAAGGCCGCGCTCGCGACCAGCGACCTCGCCCGCCTCCGCGATGTCGCCGCGATGATCAAGCCGCCGCGCCCGCTCGCCGGCGTGTCGTGGACCCCGCTCGACAACGAGCTCGACGAGCGCCAGCGCGCCGCGGTCGATGCGGCGCTGCGCTCCGGCGACATCACGCTGATCCA
>JACCRC010000555.1 GCA_013813765.1 Deltaproteobacteria bacterium
GACGGATGGCGGTGTGAACGCGGGCGGCCCCGCGGAGGAGCTCGTCGCCTGGTTGTCGCCGCCCGATGGGTACGCCTTCGCGTCGGGGTTCGTGTCGTCGCTCTTGTCGGCCATCGAGGCGAAGAACGCCTCGAAGTCCATGTCGCCGTCGGTGTCGTTCAGCGTGTGCTGGTTCTTGCGAACCGCGTTTCGTACGGCGACCGCCTCGCCGATCACCGCCGGCGCGTCGTCTCCCTCGTCGTTCATCTCGTCGTCGACCGGCCCGCCCGCCGCCGCTCGACGCGCGGCGAGTGCGAGTGCCTGCTCGCGATCGCGCTTGACCTGCTCGCGCATGCGCTTCGGCATCGCGGCGAGGATCTCCTCGGGAATTTCCTCACCCGTCTGCGCCGCCTTGCGGCTGATGCGGGAGAGCTGGCGGAGGTACGTGCCCTGCTCGATCTGACGCAGGGTGCGTCGCCAGTACGAGCTATACGAGCCGAACTTCTGCTGCAGCGTCGCGAACCGGTAGCGGAGACCGGTGTTGCGGATCTGGACCTGCATCAGGTCGCGGATCCGGCGCTCGACGTCGTTGTGCAGATGCGACGGCGGCTGCTTTTGCATCCCGAGGAAGTACTGCTCGTACAGCGACTTCAGACGCTCCATCGTCTTGTCGATGTAATCGAGGACCTCCTCGGTATCGACCACGCTATCCGGTTGAGCGGACTTCGACGCCACGTACCGGGAGGATAGCAGTTTCTGCTATAGCGTCGGCGGCGGTTTCGTGTCGGTCCTCTACTTCCTTCTCCTCGTCGGCGTGCTCGTGTTGATCCACGAGCTGGGGCACTTCGTGGCCGCCAAGCTGCTCGACGTGAAGGTCCTCCGGTTCTCGATCGGCTACGGCCGGCCGCTGGTCCGGGTCAAGCTGGGAGAGACCGAGTACCAGATCGGCGCGTTCCCGCTCGGCGGGTACGTCCGCATCCTCGGCATCGAGAGCGAGACTGACTCCGATGGCCGTAGCTTCGCGAGCCGCCCACTATGGCAGCGGCTCGTGATCGTGCTCGCGGGGCCCGCGGCGAATCTCCTGCTCCCCGTCATCATCTACTTCGTCCTGTTCGCAGGTCACACCACCCTCCCCGCCGCGGTGATCGGCGACGTGCTCGACGGCGGTGCGGCCGCACGCGCGGGGATCGAGCCGGGTGATCGCGTGCTCGAGATCGACGGCCGCGCGGTGCGCTACTGGGAAGAGATCGAGGCCGCCGTGCGCAGGTCGCCGGGCAAGGAGCTGCAGCTCCGGATCTCGCGCAACGGCAAGGTGTTCGAGCGCTACCTCACACCGATCGAGGACACCGTGCGCCGTCGCGATGGTCACGTCGCGGTGCAGGGCCGCGTCGGCATCACGCACGCGCCGTTCGTGCCGCTCGTCGGCGTGATCGATGGCGCCTCGCCTGCCGCGCGCGCCGGCCTGCGCACCGGCGATCTGATCATCAGCGTCGACGGCCAGGCCGTCCGCAACTGGCGCGACGTGCAGCGCCAGCTCGGCAAGTTCGCGCGCCGCACGTCGATCGTCTACTTCCGCGGCACCGAGATCCCTGGCGTCCCGCAGATCGAGCTCCTCGGCGCCGGCTTCGCGGATCTCGTGCCCGAGACGCTCGTCGACGCGAAGCTGAACCGGCAGACCTATACCGGCCTCGAGCACGCGGAGATGTTCGTCGCGCACGTCGATGCAGGCTCGCCCGCGGACAGCGCTGGCCTGCGGCCGGGAGACCTCGTCGTCTCGCTCGACGACAAGCCCGTCGCGCACTGGATGGATCTCGACCAGCGCCTGCAGGCCGAGCCCAACAAGACCTTCAAGCTGACGTGGCGACGCGCCGGCGTCGGTGACGCGCCCGCCGAGACCCTCCACGCGGAGGTCACGCAGGTCTGGCGCAAGCAACTCGACGAATACAATCACACCGTGTCGCGCCTCGTGTTCGGTGCGCGCAACGACGTCGATCGCGGCAAGGGCGCGATGGTCGCGATCGAGGGTCGCGTCGGCTACGCGATGAGCAAGGCGTTCTCGCGCACCGGCGAGACCATCTCGACGATGTCGCGCGGCTTCTTCCAGATCGTCACCGGCGACACACCCGGCGAGGCGCTCGGCGGACCACTCATGATGTACCGGGTCGCGTCGGTCTCCGGCAACAAGGGCTGGGACAGCTTCCTCCTCATGCTCGCGCTGATCAGCGTGAACCTCGGCCTCATCAACCTCCTCCCGATCCCGATGCTCGATGGCGGTCACCTGCTCGTGTTCGCCGTCGAAGGTGCGCGCCGCAAGCCGCTCACACCGAAGCAGCGCGAGCGGATCCAGCTCGCCGGTCTGATCCTGATCGGCCTCATCACGATCCTCGCGATCCGCAACGACGTGATGCGGTTCTTCTTCCAGTGAAGGTCCTCGGTCTCGATACCTCGACGATGACCTCGGGCATCGCGGTCGTCGACGGCGACCGTGTGCTCGCAGAGGCGCGGCACGACGCGAGCGGGCGCAAAGCCGATCTGCTCGTCGCGATCGATGACTGCTGCAAGCGCGCCGGCGTGGGCCCGAAGGATCTCGACGCGGTGGCCGTCGGTGCGGGTCCCGGCTCGTTCACCGGGCTGCGGATCGGGATGGCCACCGCGAAGGGCATCGCGTTCGCGACCGGCAAGCCGCTGTGGGCGGTGTCGTCGCTCGCGGCGCTCGCGTTCGACGCGTCGCAAGACCCGATCGCGATCAAGCGCACGTGGGGAATCCCCGGCGGCGCGTTCATCGCGGCACTGGACGCGCGGCGCGGCGAGGTGTACGCCGGCTGCTACCACGCCGACGAGACGACCAACGGATGGACGCTGATCGGCGAGGAGCGGGTCCTAGCGCCGCGCGATCTCGCAACGTGGGTTGATCAAGTCACCGGTAAGCTGTACGGCGACTGGAACGGCCTCTATCTGAGCTACGCGGGGGACGCTCTTGCCGCGCATCCCGCCGAGCTCGGAACACTCGGAGGACTGTGGCTCGATGCGAAGACTCCTTCGGGGGTTTCCGTCGCGCGACTCGCACTGAGCGGCGCTCGGGTCGACGTGCTCGTCGGCGGAGGCCCCACGTACATCCGGCCCTCCGAGGCCGAGGTCATGTACCCGGATGGGGTCCCCGGTGCACTTCGGCGTCGCGATCCGTGAACCGGTGCTAGGCTAGAGGTGCCTGCAGGATCGCAGGCGGAGGCTGCGTGAGCACACAGACCGAGGTCTCGAAGGAAACTCTCCTCGCAGAGCTGACCGCGGAACATCGCCGGCTCGACGAACAAGTGCAGATCCTCGAGCGGCGGCGCTCGCTCACTGCGGCCGAACAGGTAGAGATCAGTCGGCTGAAGAAGCAGAAGCTGTTGACGAAGGATCGGATCGCCAGACTGGCGTAGTCTCGGTCGGTGGGAGTCCTCACCGAAGAGCAGATCGAGAAGATGCGGGCTGTCGGCCTGCGCCTCGATCGATCCGGCACCTTCTGGCACGAGAGTGCCGACGTGACTCATCCGCGGCTGCGCCAGGCGCTGCTGCGCTGGCTCGATGTCCGCGACGACGGCAAGGACATCATCCGCCTCGATGACAAGCGCTACGCGTATGTCGAGATCGAGGACGCCCACCTCCGCGCGAGGTCCGCGCACTGGGACGGCGATCACTGCACGGTCCTGTGGGACGACGATCAAGAGGAGGAGCTCGACTACGCGCACCTCCGCCAGGCCACGGACCACGCGCTCTACACCACGGCGCGCGGCGGCAAGCTGCGTGGCCGGATCGCGGGCTCCGCCTACCACGCGGTGGCCGAGCGCATCGTCGAGACGGCTGATGGCTTCGAGCTCGAGGCGGCCGGCCAGCGCTGGAAGATCCTCAACGCCGCGTAGCCGTCACCGTCCGGACACATCGCGTGATCACCTCGATGGCGAGGAGGTCACCATGTGGAGATACCTTCGCAAGCGGCGGGCACTGAAGGCGTACCGGACCAAGCTGTTCAAGCATCTACGCCGGACCTACGGGCGCAAGCTGTACTACTCGACCGACGAGGTACGCACCGGCATCCGGACGATCGGCGTGAGCGTCGACTACGAGTGCTACGCGCTCAGCATGTTGACCGAGCGCGCGATGTTCGACGCTTATCATGCAGCCACGGGCGAGGTCTGCGACTACGACGCGATGCGCGCGGAGATCTTCGCGCACGCCCCCCGTGTGCCGGTCAGCGTCGAGACCGGCGCCGGCCACTGGTGGGTTGGCGACAGCGTCGGCAATGAGGACGGTAGCAGCTGCGACAGCGTCTCCAGCGGAGACACCGGCAGTAGCGATTGTGGCGGCGGCGGCGGCGACTAGGGAAAGGCGTGCAACCTCGCGCGCGTCACCACGTATTGGTACGGACGTCGTACGTGCGGCCGCGAGAGCACCTCTCCGCGCAGTTCGGTACGGACGTCGTACGTGGCCGCGAGAGCACGATCGGTCGCGGCGGTGGACGATGACGCGCAACCGTGCAGCGTCCGGCGCATGACCGGCTCGCGCGCAGTTCGGTACGTACGTCGTACGTGCCGCAGGTGGAGTAGGTCTCCGCCCAGTTCGGTACGTACGTCGTACGTGCCGCAGGTGGAGTAGGTCTCCGCCCAGTACGGTACGTACGTCGTACGTGCCATCTCCGGAATCTAGGCTCCTCTGCAACCGGTAAGGACGCTGTACGTACTGCAGCAGGACCAGCGCAGCCAGCGCAGGACCGCCTCCCGACAGCTCGGTACGGACGTGGTACGTGCCGTTTCCGAAATGGCGAGCCCTCGCCAGCGGTACGGACGCAGTGCGTACTGGTTTGTCCGGTGACCGGACACATGGGCGAAGCGGTTGTCACCACTCCTTCGTCAGAGCCATGCGCTACGACCGTGTCGTGGAAAAGCGACTCTCGACAATCGGAAACAGCGTCGCATTGACGATCGACAAGCCCATTCTCCGGTTGCTGGGTATCGGTCGCAACAGCCGTGTCAAGCTCACGACGGACGGCCGCCGCCTCGTTGTCGAGCCCATCCGACCGCTACCGGATGATCCAAACGCGAGCGTCTCGCTCACGCAAGCGGAGGCGGTAGACGGTGTCAGGGTCATGCTCGAGCTGACCGAACGGTACGGAATGTCGGCGCGCGAGTTCGCCGCGTTCTCGCTCCGCCGAAAATCGCCCGATTCGATGTCGACCGCGCTCGCGTACGGATCAGCAGGCGACAAGCAGGATCGACTCACGATGGAGCGGGCACGCGTGTGTCTTCGGCTTCGCAAGCAGGGTCAGCAATGGGACGAGATCATTCCTGCCGCGATCCAAGAAGTGCCTACGCCGGACGACAATCCTTGATGACCGCGACGACCTCGTCGTCGGAGAGCACGCGATTACCGCGCTTTGCGGCGCCGAGCACGGCGGCGACAAGGTCGGGTGTGGCGTCGTAGCCTCGCTTCTTCAGCCAGTAGACGACGTTCGACTCGCCGGAGTAGTGCCCGATCTCGATCTCCTGCTCCTTGCCGAACATGCCGGCGGGAACGCCGGAGTAGATCCGGTCGGCGAGCCAGGAGTCGCCCTTCTTCTCGGCCTTGATGATCGCCGCGGCGTGCACTCCGGTCGCCGTGCGGAACGCATCGGTACCGGTCAGGGGGTACTGCGGGTGGATCGGCACGCGGGTCGCCTGCGACGCGGTCTTGCACCACAGCACGAGCTTCGTCAGGTCGTGATCGGGCAGCTCGCCGAGCAGCTTCAGGTTCAGCAGGATCTGATCGAGCGCCGCGTTGCCGACGCGCTCGCCGATTCCGAGCGCCGTACCGTGGATCCGGTCCGCGCCGTACTCGATCGCGAAGATCGAGTTGACGACACCGAGGCCGCGGTCGTTGTGCCCGTGCCAGTCGATGCCGACATCGTGGCGGCCCAGTCCGTCGAGCATGTTGCGGGTGAAGCGAAGCAAGTTGCGAATGCCGTCGGGCGTGGCGTGGCCGACGGTGTCGCAGACGATCAGTCGCTGCGCACCGTGCTCGACGGCGGTCGTGAACATCTTCGTCAGGATCTCGGGGCGCGAGCGCGTGGTGTCCTCGGTGACGAACGCGACGGGCAAGTTGTACTTGCGCGCGAGATCGATCGAGGTCGCGGTGAGCTCGAGCATCTTCGGCAGGTCCCAGTTCTCCGCGTACTGCCGGATCGGCGAGCTGCCGATGAACGCGAGGACCTCGATCTCGATACCGACCTTCTGCGAGATGTCGATGATCGCCTGCACGTCGTTGACGTGCGTGCGTGCGGCGCACGACGCCTTCACCTTGAGCTTCTGGTTCTTGATGTGCTCGGCGATGATCGTGCAGTCCTCGACGGCGCGCTTGCCGGCGCCGGGGAGCCCGATGTCCATCGTGTCGATGCCGAGGTCGTTCGCGAGATCGACGAGCCGCAGCTTGTCGTCGATCGATGGATCGACAACGCTCGGTGACTGGATGCCGTCGCGCAGAGTCTCGTCGAGGAACTGGATGCGGCGCTTCGGCGAAAGCGGCGCGACCTTCTCCACGGAGTTCCAGTCGTAGATCAGCTCGTTGTCGGACATGGCGAACCTCTTTACATCACGGCGTGGAGGATCAGAAGCACGACCACGGTCGCCCCGATGACGATCGCGAGCATCAGAAACCACCCGAGGACCAGCGCCGCCGCGGCCAGGCCCAGACCGATGGTCCAGAGGGGATAGGCGCCGCGCTCCTTGCGCGCGATCGAGACCAGCGAGGCGATCGCGGTGATCGCGAAGCACGGCACACTGATCCGCCAGTCGGGCGTGGACCACAGCTCGCCCTGCGAGATCGCAACGATGATGAACGACAGCACGCCGAGCACCGCCGCCGCACACGCCGCGGGTCGCGCTGCGAGCCACGCACCGGGCGCGGTGTCGACGGGCCGAAGGTGCTCTGGCTTGTCCACGACGGCGACTATAGCGCCTGTGGCCGGTTACCGCAGGCCGAGCTGCGAGCGGAGGTTCACGTGCGCCGCGCTGTACGCGAACTCCATGAGATCGCGGTCGAGCTCGCCGGCCTCGGTGGCGCCGGTGAACGCGGCCGGCACGTCGCCGCAGAGCAACATACCTGCGCGATCCGCCGTGCGCGAGAGCGAGCGGGCCCACAGCGAGAGGTTCAGCCCGTCGCCGCGCGACAGCAGGCGAAGCGCCGCCGCACGCGCTTGCACACGCGAAGCCTCGGAGAGCGTGGCCAGCGACTCGCCCGCGGCGGTCGCGAGTGGATCGTCGGCGCCGACCGTGGAACCGGATGCCTCGCGGAAGATCGCCATCACGACCGCCTTGAGAATGCGGCCCGGACGCGAAGCGCCGACGGCACGGCCCGGCCACAGGAACGTCATCGCACGCACGAGACGGAACACGAGCTCGGGGCGCTCCGGTGCCGTGAGCGCTTCGTCGCCGGCGACCAGCACCGGAGGATCCGCGGCGACGACGTGGATCTGCGTACCGAGCTCGACGCGCGCGAACACCGGCGCGGTCGTGACCGCGAGCAGCTCGGCGATCTTCCCGCGCAGCCGCGCGAACGGCGCCGGCAGATCCGCATCATCGAGGCGCATCCCGACGTCGAGGTCGCTCTCGGCGAGCGTCATCGGTGCGAGCGCGTGAACCGCCGGTGCGACGAGCTCGATGAGACCGCCGAGCTCGACGTTGTCGTCCTTGTGACGGAGCAGCGCCCACTGGTCGCGGCCCAGCGTCTTGGTCGGAAACTTCGCGGCGCGCACGCGGTGCCTCTCGTACAGTGCGGCCATCTGCTGGTCGGCGGTGCCGAGCGCGACCATCGTCGATGCCGCGAGGAACGCTGCATCGGCGTGACCGCTCGCGACCGTGGTGTTGACGAGCATCGCGCCGGATTGCGGATCCGCGAGCGCCTCGCGCCAACCCGCGCGGATCGGTTCGGCCGCGCCCCCGCGAACCTGCTCGCTGCGCGCGACGAGCGCCGCGACATCCGTGTCGCGCGGCGCGATCTTGCGTGCTGTCGCGGCGGCCGCGGCTGCGTTCTGCGGATCGTCGAGGTGATCGAAGTATAGGCGCGACAACCGCGCCCACGCCTTCGCCTCGT
>JACCRC010000001.1 GCA_013813765.1 Deltaproteobacteria bacterium
GTTGCGAGCCATGTCGCCCGTCCCGGTGAACGCGAAGCCGACCTGCTGAAACTCGCCGACGATGCGGATCGCGAAGCGGTTGCCGAGGACGATGTCGAAGCCCGCCTGCGCCCACGCGCCGAACACCTTCGCGCGCCCGTACGACGTGGGCTGCTGGATCGGACCCGCATTCGTGATGATCAGCGCGCGGCCGCCGAACGTCAGCGCGAGCTGCGGGATGAACGGGATACGGATCGAGAGGCCCGGATCGATCGTCGTGTAATTCGTGTCGGGGACGTCGAGCGATGACTGCATCTGCAGCCCGCTCTTGTCGGTGGTGAACCGGCGCTTGCCGTAGCCCGCGCCGAGCGTGATCGATGGGCTCGTCGCCGTGGAGCCCAGCACGAACCGCAGGCGCGCGCCCACCGAGTAGCTCTGCTGGTTCGCCTTGACCGGCACCGCTGGCTCGGCGGAGGTGCGCAGCGTCAGGCTGATGGTCTTGTCGTACTCGGCCGCGAAGCCGAGGCCCGCGGCGATGCTCTTCGGGTTCGCGAACGCCAGCGGGTACAGCTCGGCCTCGAACCGGGCACCCGGCACCGGCGCGTTCTTGAACGGCTTCGGGCCCTCGGGGAAGTTCGCGCGGTTGTTGTACGTGAGCTGGCGGTTCTTCACGGAGACGCCGACATCGATGCGCGCCGCAACGCGATTCGCCGAGTGTCGCGGCGAAGACGACGCGCGCACCGACACCTCCGGATCATCTTCGTCCTCGTCATCCGCGGACGCGACCTTCTTCTTCTTCTTTTTCTTCGGCTCCTCGTCCTCTTCGTCGTCGTCGGACTTCTTCGCCTTCTTCGGCTTGTCCTCTTCGTCCTCGCTGGCGGCCTTCGCCTTCTTGCCCTTGCCGCCGAGCGGATCCTCTTCGTCGCCTTCGGACTCGCCCTTGCCCTTCTTCTTCGGCTTGCCCTCGTCGTCGGACGTCGTCTCGCCCGCGATCTTCGTGACGAACTTGTCCCGCAGCTTCGCGCGGAACCGATCCGACTTCGCGTTGTTGTACGTGACCTTGAAGCCACGCGCTTTCTTGCCGTTGATGAACAGCTTGAACTGCAGCGTCTTGTTCGCGCCGCTCTTGCCGAGCGTGGCGATCACGACGGCATCGGCCTCGACCTCGGTCGAGAGCTTCTTGGCCTGCTTCTCGGTCATCTCGCTGTCGAGACCGAGCTTGTCGACCGCCTTGTTGACGGTCCGTTGTGAAATGACCGTCAGCTCGTCGCCATCGAGCGCCTCGGTGACGGCATCGCCGACCGAGCCACTCGCGTCGCCATCGATCGCGGTCAGCGCGATCTTCGGCTTCGCATCCGCGGATCTGGGCAATACAGCCAGGAGGGCCGTCATCGCCAGGGTCACCGTCGCCAGGGTTCGAGTCATCGGTCCTCCGCTACGTGCGGGCTTGGTCCCGGCAGGGTCCAGAGAGCTGAGTATACACGTCGCGCGGCGCCGTGCTCGCTGAGAGTTTTGCGATGGACATCACGCTTGCCAACCCGCCTCCGCCGTGGCCAGCTGGGCGCCACGTATGGACCCCGTCGACCGCCGCAACCTGAGCATCACTGGCCGCCACAAGGCCGTGACCGGTCGCCACCTCGCGGTGGAGAACGACGTCACGGTGATCCTCACCCAGGCGTTCGGGCCGCGCGGTGACTCCCTCGTGGGCATCTCCGACGTCGCGTTCGATGGCCATCCCGCCGTGACCGTTGGCATCCGCGCGGACGGCAAGGAGGGCCTCGTGCACCTCTCGCCGATCCATGGCGACGGCCGCAAGATGAAGCCGTTCGACATCGCACACGGCACCCGGTGCGAGCTGTTCTGCCCGGTGTCCAAGCAGCCGCTCGATCTGGTCGGCGAGGTCGAGGATGCCTCCGGTGCGCGCTACTACGCGATCTACCTGACGCCGCAGCTCTCGCGCGGCTCGATGGTGATGGTCAGTGACGTCTGGGGCCACTATCACTCGCGCATCATCGACGACTTCGAGCTGATCTCCGCCTGGGCTGCTCGGCAAGGCGACTAGAGCTCGTACAGGTAGAAGTACGCGCGCAGGTTCGCGTTCGCGAGCGGCTTCTTGATCCGCGGCTCGCCGATGATCGGATAGAGCACCTGCTCGAACAGCGGCGTGCCGACGATGAAGCCGGCGCGCCAGCCGGCGAAGCCGCGCAGCGTGTGGCCGATCGCGCCGTAGAGCTCGCGTAGATCGTGCTCGTCGAGGCGCTCGCCGTACGGTGGGTTCGACAGGATCAGCCCCGGGCCCGGCTCCCTGCCGCGCTCGCGCTGGATGTCCGCGATGACCTGGGGCTTCAGGGTGGTCACGTCGGCGCGCTGCCACGTGACGTCCTTCGTCACGCCCGCCGCGCGCGCGTTGTCGCGGGCCGCGCCGAGCACCTCGAGATCGTAGTCGCAGCCGATCACCACCGGCGATGAATCCGCGAACAGTGGCTCTGCCGGGCGATCGAGCCCGAGCCCCGCGAGCGCGTGGTGCTTGCGCGGCATCGCGCGCGCCGCGTGTACCGCCTCGATCGGAATCGTGCCCGAGCCACACATCGGATCGACGAGCGTGTCGACGCGCGGATCGAAGCGCGCGAGCACGAGCAACACCGCCGCGAGGTGCTCGCGCAGTGGTGCCGCACCCGCATCACGGCGCCATCCCCGCTGCGAGAGCGATCCGCCGCCGAGATCGATCGACAGCACCACCTCGCGCTTGTCGTCGAGCCGCGCCACCCAGCGCGACGCGGGTCGATCCGGATCCACGTGCAGTCGCGCACCGCGCCGGCGTGCCGCATCGATGATCGCGTTCTTCACGGTGCCCACGATCTGGCGCTCGCCCGCCGCGAACTCCTCGATCCGGCGCGCCTCGACGGAGATGCCATCACCGTCGTGCCACAGCGGACGCTGATCCTCGAGCAGGTCGTTGAAGAAGTCGTCGTACAGCGGCTCGAGGCGCTCGGCGTTCGAACGCGCGATGTCCCACAGCACGCGGGTCGGCGTGCGCATGTACGTCGTGGCGGCCCATGCGAGGTCGCGATCGAACGGCAGCACGAGCTGTCCGAGGCCTTCCTTCTTCGGCTCCTTGTCGAGCCGGCGCTTCAGCGCGCGCGTCGCCACGCGCTTCAGCTCCGCGATCATCACGACGTTGGTCTGCGTGGATCCGACGATGCGGAGGTCATTGACGATCACGGCGTGGCTCCATTGAGCGCGGAGAGCAGGCCCGCGTCTGCAAAGAAGCGCTTCGATAAGTACATCCCACGGCCGAGCGTACCCGCCGGCCCCTTCGGGCGCTCGTGCAGGTAGCGCCGCGCGAGCCGAGCGACCTCGGGATCCCAGTCGAGCAGGTACCAGCTGACGATCGTCGCGTCGTCGCCGAGCGTGGCGCGCGCGAGCCACAGCGTGCGCTGCAGCTTCGAGAGCCCGCCCTCGCCCACCATCGCGATCGCGGGATCCTCGACGACGCCCCAGTGCCCGCTCGTCTCGCGCGCGACCGGCACCGTCTTCACCTCGACATCGCCCCGCCAGTCGGGCTCGTCGCGGCCGTGCTCGACGATGCCCAGGAGCGCCGCCGCCCGCACGCCCCACGCGCCCTTGTCGCGCCCGCGCGGCCCGAGCCGGACGCCGAGCAAGCGGTCCGCCGCCGCGAGCAGCTCGTCGAGCGACTCCGGCTCTTCCGCCGGCGGCGCCGCCCCCCGTTCCGGTGGCACCGGCCGCGGCCACGCCTCGCTCGGCGGCGACAGTCCGCGCGCCGGCGCCTGGATCACCAGGTGGCCGCCCAGCACGATCGGGCGCGGCTGAACGCCTGGCGGCAGCTCGACCCCGTTTCGCTCGAGCTCTGCACCGCGCTCCCAGACGTTCTGCCGGAGCTCCGGTGATCGGCCGCGCGGATCGATCCGCAGCGCGGTCGCCAGCGCCGCGAGCTCGCCGCGGGTCATGGCGTTCAAGAGCCCGCACAGATCATCGGCCCACCGCGCGATCACGCGCTCGGTCGCCTCGGCCACGTCGAGCGCGCCGATCACCAGGGGCGTCGCGCGCGGATCGAAGCGGTTCGCGCGCAGCGCAGCGAGTCGTCGCACCGTCGGTGGCGGCAGCAGCGCAGCCATGTGTACGACGGCGTTCACGTCACCGCAGCATGCTACGTTCGCGACGTGGGTACCAGGCGCGGGATCATCGCAGCGTGCGTGGTCGCCCTCGTCGCCTGCGCGCCCAGCGTCGACGGTCCTGTCGAGCGCCAGCGCGCCGTCGATCGCGCGGATGCCGATCACCTCGCGGCACAGCTCGGCGCACTTCCCGGGACGGTCACCGCTTCGGTGACGCTTCACCGCGCGGTTCGCGATCCACTGGGCGTCACCGCGCCGACCCCGGCATCGGGTGTGGTGCTGCTCGTCGTCGACGATCAGGCGAACCGCGACGAGCTCGCGCGCACCGCGCGGACGCTGTTCGCAGCCTCCGCGCCCGAGGTTCCAAACCCCGCGATCGAGATCATCGTCGGCGCGCACCGCCCCGCGCTCGCGAGCGTGGGACCGTTCACGGTGACCGAGAGCTCGAAGCCCATGCTGCGCATCGCGCTCGCGCTCGCGCTCGGCATGATCGCGCTCTTGGCGGGCTGGATCGCGTTTCGAGAATCTCAGCGTCGCGAGCGCTAGCCGAGACGCCGCGATCGCGGTCGTCATGATCCTGCGAAGGCACCGCACGTGACACGGCGCGCGGCGCGCGAGCCGCGAGCCGCGAGCGCCCCCGCGTCAGCGACGCGGGAACAACGACCAGTAATCGAGCTCGAGCACGATCCGCGGCTCCTTCGTGCCCGACAGGAGCGGCGCCACGTTCTGCAGCTCCGCATACGACACGTTCTTCACGGCCGACAGCCGCAACCGCAGCGCACCGACATCCCGGCGCGTGGGAATCTCCGCGCGCTCGACAACCTGCGTGAACGCGCGCAGCGTGTCGCCCGCGAACGTCGGAGCGACGTGCGCGCCGCCGTTGAACGCTGCGATACGAAGCTGCGTGTTGAGACCGTTCTGCGCGAGCGCCATCGCGACCGAGATCACGTGACCGCCGTAGACGAGGCGCCTGCCGGCCTTGGTCTCCGCCATGCCGCGCGCGTCGAAGTGAACCTGCGCGGTGTTGTGATAGAGGCGCGTGGCCTGCGCGTGATCCGCCTCCTCGATCGTCATCGCATCGGGGTGGTCGAGACGCTCGCCGACCTCGTAGTCATCCCACCGCGCCGTCGAGCCGAACGCCCATGCGAGGTCGGGGAAGCGCTGGAGGTTCAGCGCCTCCGGCACGGGCAACCGATCCGCGGTGACCACGGCGGGGAGCTGCGGGACGTTGTTCACGCCCTTCGCCGCGCCGGAGTCACGCTTGGGCACCATCACCCAGCGGACGAACGACAAGACCTCCTGGCCCTTCTGGTTCGTGCCGCGGGTGCGGACGTAGACGACGCCGGCCTCGCCCGAGGACACCTCGCGAAGACCGATGATCTCGCTCTCCGCGACGAGCGTGTCGCCGGGATAGACGGGCCGCATGAAGCGGACGTCGGCATAGCCGAGGTTCGCCGTGGCGTTGTGCGAGATGTCGGGGACGGACTTGCCGAACACGACGTGGAACACGAGCAGGTCCGGAATCACCTCGCGCTGATAGCCGAGGGAGCGAGCGAGCTCGGTGGACGACGCGAGCGGCGGCCGTTCCGCCGTCAGCGCCATGTACATCGAGATGTCGCCGCCGTGGAGCGTGCGCGGGACGGCGTGCACCAGGTGTTGCCCGATGCCGAAGTCCTCGAAGAATCTGCCGGTGAAAACCTTCCGCATGACGCGAACGGCGACCCTATCGCGGGTGCCGGGCGTCGACAAGGCGGGCCGCTCGGCCGATCGGCCTACTCGGCGAGCAGGTAGGTGTAATTGAAGCTCTGCGGGCCGCCGTCCCACGCGGGGAACGACGTCGACCTCACCGCAGCCTCGACACACTTTGCGACCGGCGTACCGGCGAACACGCCGGTGACCGTGGCCTTGGTGACCTGGCCCGACGGTGCGACCGTGAGCTTCACGACAGCCTGGCCCTGCGTGCCCGCGTAGCAGGCCTGCGCCTTGCCAGCGACGGCGCCCATGCCCGTCTTGATGTCACCGCCGGCAAGCGACTTCTTGTCGAGCGTCGGCTTGGCTTCCTTCTTCGCGTCGGAGACGCCGGCTTCCTTGAGGAGCGCGTCGAACGAGGGCTCGCCCTCGCCCTCGCCCTTCGCGGGCTCCTTCTTCTCGTCCTTCTTCGGCGCGACCTTCGGCTCGTCCTTTGCCTTGTCGCTCATCGAGGTGTCACGCACCTCGACCTTGTGCACCTTGCCCGGCTTGTCCGCCTTCGCGGCGGGCTTCGCCGGCGCGGCCTCCTCGGCGGCAGCGATCTGCGCGACCGGCGGCTCGACGGAAGCCGCGCTACCGGCGGCGGCAGTCTCCGGCGCCGGAGCGGGCGGCGGCGGCAGCATCTTCGTCGTGCTCTCGTAGTCGGCCGGAGCACCCGCGGCGACGGTCTGCGTCCGGTCGGCGCTGGTCGCCGCGTCCTTGTTCTTGTTCATCACGAAGAAGATCGTGACGCCGGCGGCTGCCGCGAGGCCCATGCCGACGAGTGCGATGGTCTTCCCCTTGCCACCGCTCGCCTTCTGCGCGGCGATGCGAGAGCCGATGTTCGGAATCGACGAGGCGGCGCTCGGAGCGGGCTCGCTGATCGACGGAGCAGCCACAGCGGCGACCGGCGCGGCCTTGGCCTCGAAAGAAGAACGACTCTTCGAGGCCTTCTCCTTGGCCTTGACCTCTTTCGCGGTCGGTAGCTCCGCGACCTCCGGCAGCGAGATCATCTTCGCGGGCTCGGGCAGCGCGACGGCCTTCCAGCCAGCCGACGACGACGCGAGGATATCGTCCTCGCTCATCACCGGGTTCTGCGTCGAGCGCCTCGACGAAAGGCGTGCCTTCGTCGAGGAGGCGAGACTGCGAATGTCGTGAAGGCCGCTGTCTTCGTCGCGTTCCTTCGTCATCGGTGGAATGCCCGTCGATGCTGCTGCGTCACGATCACGATCAATGCCCGTGGTCCCCGTTGGCTGCATGCTGACATCCTCCAGACGCGCGAGCGTCCTGTCTGCGAGGGCATCGAAATAACCCGACGGCACCTGGTCGTCCAGGGTTTTCATCGAGCGGCGAAGTAGTTCGTCGAGCTCGTCAGCCATAATTCACTTGACCGTCGCAGGGGTCGTCGCAGGTGCGGCGGCCTTGGGTTCGTCGCCCGAGAGCTTCTGTCGGAGCAGGCGGCGCGCCTCGTTGACGCGCCACGCCACCGTCCCCTCGGGGATTTCGAGGATTTCCGCGATCTGTTTGTGCGGCAGCTCCTCGATCGTCGCGAGCACGAGCGTGACGCGCAGCGACGCTGACAGCTGTGCGACCGCGTGCAGCACACGGGAGACCTCACCCGTCTGTTGCACTTGAGATGCAGGATTCGGCGCGACTTGACCGAGCGCCTCGGGGCGACCACCGACGTGCGCTGCCTCGAGGTTGCCGCGCTGGTGGAGCGCGGCGCCTCGCTTGTCGGAGCGGAGCGCGTTGAGGGCGGTGTTCACGGTGATCCGGTAGAGCCAAGTGAAGAAGTCCGCGCGGCCGTCGAAGGTGGGGAGACCGCGATACGCGCGAACAAACGCCTCTTGCGTGGCGTCATCGGCATCGCTGTGGTTGCCGAGGATATGGAGCGCGGCGGCATACACACGTCGTTGGTGACGCTTGACGAGACGACCGAAGGCTTCGCGGTCACCCTGCCGCGCCCGGTCGAGGTCTGGATCCTCGTCAGCCATTCCGGGAACTATAAGGTGACGAAGGCTTGGACAACAGAATGGAGCCATTCTTTGGGTCCCGCCGCCGATTGCCAGTTTCCTGCCGCATTCCTAGCGCCTGCGGTCCGCTTCGAAGAGCTTCGGGGTCAGGCTCGCCGCCAGCTCCGAGAGCCGGGCGAGGGAGCGGGCGGCGTCGGCGTGGGTGCCGAGCTTCTCCCGCACGCGCTGCGCACCGGCGGCGCCGGCATCGGAGGCGCGCTGCCGCGCCGGGAGATCGAGGATGTTCAGTGGATCGGCGCCGCCGAGCGCGCTGCGCAGCGCAGCGATCCGCGTGCGCGCTTCGCGTAGTGCATCCGCGACGTCGTCGGCGAACGTGGCGAGCAGCTCGTGGGTGTCTCGCGCGCCGACGGTCAGTGCATCGAGATCGACCAGCGCGAGATCGCGGAGCCGTGTCGACAGCGCTTCATCAGGATCGGGTGTGCCGGCGGCGGTCGTGCCGGGCATGCCCGTCGTCGTGACGATCACGCCTTGTCCTTGTCCTTCGACGCGTCTGCATCCTTCGGCGCTTCGAGAGACTTCTGCTTCGCCGCCCTGTCGGAGGCCATCTTCGACTTCAGCTTCGACAGCGCGTCCTCGGGACCGCCGGGGAGCGCGAGCTGATCTTCCTTCTGCGACGCCGCGAGGATCTTTGCATCGAGCTCGGCCGCGCTCGCGGACTCGCCGCGCATGGCTGCATCGACCTCGGACTCGATCACCTCGGCATCGATCCGATCCTCGGCCGACTTGAACTTGTCCCAAACGCTGGTGTCGTTGCCGAAGGCGTCGCCACCCGCGGAGCGCGCCGCCGCGATCTGCGTGGCGAGCGTGCCCTTGCGCATCTTCAGGAGCTGGAGCTTCGTCTCGAACTCCTTGCGGCTCTTGTTGAGCTGGATCGCGTAGCCCGAGGCTTCGTTCTTGTCGCGCAGGATCTTCACGTACTCCTGCTCCGCGGCCTTCTTCTCCTTGAGCGCGACCTTCGCGGCCTCGTCATCACCGGCGCGCACCGCGACCATCGCGCGGCGCTCCCACTCGGCCGCCTTCGCCTTGTACTTCTCGAGGTCGTTGTCCATGTTCCGGGCGGTGGCCTTGTAGGACACGAGCTCGGCGAGCGCCTTCTTGCGCCCCTCTTCGAGCTCCATGATCGCCATCTCCAGCTCCTTCTCCGGGTTGATCGCCTTGTCGAGCGCGCTATTCGCCTTGCTCGAGATCGTGCCCTTGATCTTCCCGAAGATGCCCATCGCGACCCAAGAATAGCCCACTCGCGTGTGGCGTGCGCGCTCGCCGCGGCCGGAGCGCTCTCTTGGATTCGCCTAACCCCGCGTGGGCGCGGCGTGCGCCTCTGGCACATCCGGTGCGTGTGGATGGCCCACCATGCGATCAAGTTTGCTTGCGTCTATTATTCTTACCGCTGCAATTGCCGGCTGTACCGGTTCTGGCACCGGCTCGGTCCAGTACAGCGGAAGCGCCCAGTACACCAGCGGCCAGCTCGTCGAGATCGAGCCGGGCGTCCAGGTCGTCTACGACTACGAGGAGCCGGTGTTCTACAGCGACAACTACTACTGGCGTTTCAACGCCGGCGTCTGGTACCGGTCGCAGGACTACCGCCGCCGCGACTGGGTTCGCGTCGAGGCGCCGGCGCCGCGCGTGGTGCGGATCTCCAACCCGTCGATGTACGTTCGCTGGCGCGGCCACGCCAACGCCGGTGGCGGTGGCCGCGGTCCGGATCGCCGCGACGACAACCGCGGCTGGCAGCAGCCGCAGCCGCAGCCGCAGCCGCAGCCGCACGCGCACCCGGTTCACCAGCCGCAGCAGCCGGGCTGGACGCCGCCGATGGACAAGCAGGATCGCAAGGAAGAGCGCAAGGAGGCCCGCGAGGAGCGGAAGGACGATCGGAAGGACGTTCGCGAGGAGCGCAAGGAAGAGCGCAAGGAGATGAAGGCGGACCTCAAGGACGATCGCCGCGACGCGAAGGAAGAGCGCAAGGAGATGAAGGAAGAGCGCAAGGACGATCGCCGCGATGCGAAGGAAGAGCGCAAAGAGGACAAGCGCGACGCGAAGAAGGGCCGCTAGGAGCCTGTAGACCATAGGTCGTCGATTCCGGATGGACTTCTCGATCCGGTTTTGATCGAATCGGTGGGGTGAAGAGCTATCGCCCGTACGCCCCCGGTCAGTCATTCCTGCTGCCGCCGTCG
>JACCRC010000022.1 GCA_013813765.1 Deltaproteobacteria bacterium
GTCTCAGCGCGCCGCGTTCTTCGACAAGATCCCCGTCGGGCGCCTCATGACACGCATGACGAACGACATCGAGTCGCTCAACGAGATGTTCGCCCAGGGCGCGATCACCCTCGTCGCCGATTTCATCAAAATGCTCGCGATCCTCGGCATCATGCTCGTCTACGACGCCACGCTGACGCTCCTCGTGGTCGTCACGCTGCCGTTCCTGATCGCGCTCGTCGAGTACGCGCGGCGGCTCATGCGCGCGTCGTTCCGCCAGATCCGCGTGCGGCTCGCCGCGATGAACGCCTTCGCGCAGGAGCACCTGTCGGGCATCAAGGTGGTGCAGTTACTCGGCCGATCGACGACCGCACAGCGCGAGTACGACGAGATCAACGCCGGCCACCGCGACGCCTACCTCGGTCAGATCCGGGCCGACTCCGCGATGTACGCGATCGTCGAGGCGATCGGCTCCGCGGCGATCGGCGTCATCATCTGGTTCGCCGCCGGCCACCGCGCAGAGAGCATCCCGATGATCGGCGTCGTCGTGGTGTTCATCGAGTACATCAACAAGTTCTTCATCCCGGTGCGCGATCTGTCGGCGAAGTACGCGGTGATGCAGGGCGCGATGGCCGCGAGCGAGCGGATCTTCCAGCTCCTGGACAACGACGAGCCCGACGGCGCGGATGATCCGACCTCGACGCGCAAGGACGCCGACACGGCAGCGCCGAACAGGACCGGCCCCGCGGTCGAGCTCGCGAACGTGCACTTCAGCTACGGCGCGGAGCCGGTGCTGCGCGGCCTCGACATGCGCGTGCCACGCGGCGCGACCGTCGCCGTCGTCGGCGCCACGGGCTCCGGCAAGTCGACGGTGATCAAGCTCCTGACGCGTCTGTACGAGCGCGAACGTGGGGCGATCAAGATCGAAGGCGTCGACATCCGCGACCTTCCACTCGACGAGCTGCGGCGCCGGATCACGGTGGTCTCGCAGGACGTGGTCCTGTTCGCCGGCACGCTCGCCGAGAACATCGAGCTGGGGCAGCAGTACACGCGAGAGCAGCTCGAAGAGGCGGTGCGCCGCGTCGGACTCGATCGCGCGCTCGCCCGTCGCGAGAGCGGGCTCGATACGCAGGTCGCCGAGCGCGGATCCAACTTCTCCGCGGGAGAGCGCCAGCTCGTGGCGTTCGCGCGCGCTCTTCTGCGCAACCCCGAGATCCTGATCCTCGATGAAGCGACCGCGCACGTCGATCCGGAAGCCGAGCGATTGATCGAGCACGGCGTCGCCGAGCTGATGAAGGGCCGCACGACACTCGTGATCGCGCACCGGCTGTCGACGATCCGCAACGCGGACCAGATCGTGGTGGTCGACAAGGGCACCGTGATCGAGCAGGGAAACCACGAAGAACTCGTGGCCAAGGGCGGGTATTACGCTGCCCTCGAGCGCACGTTCCGCCGGCAAGACCGCGAAGAGTCGTGAACTTCGGGCGAGCACACATCCGCGCACCCGCGACGGCTCAGCTAAGCCTCGGGTAATTGGGTATCATTGCTCACAGATGTCTCTGGGGTCGACCGGGCTGCAAGCAGCCATCATGGCCATGGCGGACGGCGCCATCGTCGCCGACACCCGCACGGGCGACGTGTTCGTTAATCAAACGGCCCGCGAGATGCTCGGCATCCCAGCGGATGCCGTCGTCAACACCACGTATCTCAAGGACGTCGTCGGCTTCTACCCGTTCGATCTCGCCGCGGGCACGACGGATGGCCATCCGATCCGCGAGGAGGTCCGGATCGGCGATCGGGTGCTGCACTCGGTGGTGACCCCGCTCCACGACGGCGATGCATCTCGGTCGACCGGGGCGATCGTCATCCTGCGCGACCTCGGTGACACCGCGGATGTCGCGCGCCGCCGCGCGGAGTTCGCGCAGGTGATGTCGCACGAGCTCCGCACGCCGCTCACGTCGATCGCCGGGGCGCTCGACATCGTGCTGTCGGGGTACGCGGGGACGCTGTCGGATCGACAGCTGCGCTACGTCGACATGGCGCGCCAGGCCGCGACGCGGATGAACCAGCTGGTGGATCAGTTGCTCGATCTCGCGCGTGCGCAAGCGGGCTCGATCACGGTCGCCACGGCGCCCGTCCAGCTCGATCGGCTCGCGCGCGAGGTGATCGACCGCTACCGTGGCGCTGCTGCCACCAAGCAGCTCACGATCGTGCTCGGCGCATCCGCGGAGGACATCTCGATCCTCGGTGATCCAGAGCGGCTCGCGCAGGTGCTCGGAAACCTCATCACGAACGCGATCCGATTCGCGCCCACGGGCGGCGTGATCGACGTCCAGGTGTTCGGTCCGCCGCTCTCCGAGGACGCGGTCGGTGTGTCCGTCCACAACTCGGGTGATCCGATTCCGCCGGAGGACCGCGAGCGCGTGTTCGAGCCGTTCTCGGCGTCGAGCCGGCGCGTCGGCGGCACCGCGCTCGGCCTCTCGATCTCGCGCACGATCATCGAGGCGCACGGCGGGCGGATCTGGGTCGAGTCCGGACCTACCGGCACGAAGTTCGTGTTCACGCTCCCGGTGTCCGCGAAGTCCGACAAGTCCGCGCAGCCGCCGAGCCCAAACGACGCGCAGCCCCGACGCCGCGGGCTGGGCGAGGGCTCGTGTGCGCTCGTGATCGACGACGACCCTCGCCGCGCGCTGTTGCTGAAGGGCCTGCTCATGTCGCTGACCGACCGCGTGCTGGTCGCGAACGATGTCGACAGCGCGCTCGCCCTCGCGCGCGCGGAGCACCCTGCCCTCGCGGTCGTCGCCGGCGCGATGGTGGATGCATTGCCGCTGCTCGCGATCCTCGAGCACGACCCCGATACGTCGAAGACCGCGGTGATGGTCGTCGGCGAGGCCGACCGCCGCACCGACCTGCTCGCGGCCGGCGCGGATGATCTCCTCGACTTCCCGATCCAGCCCGCGGTGTTCCGCGATGCATGCCTCCGGCTCGTCGAGTCCGGCCGCCGCGAAGCTCCGCGCGTGATGATCGTCGACGACGATCCGTCGATCCGCATGATCTGCCGCGAGGTGCTCGAGCTCGGCGGCTACCAGGTCCGTGATGTCGGCAACGCGAACGCCGCGCTCGCCGAAGCTCGCCGGTTCCGGCCCGACATGATCCTCATGGACGTGCTGATGCCGGGCATCGACGGCTACCGCACGGCCGAGATGATCCGCGCCGACGCGTCGATCAGCATGGCGCCGATCATGTTCCTGTCCGCACGCGGCGACACCGCCGACAAGGTCCGCGCGTTCCGCTCCGGCGCCGAGGACTACATGGTGAAGCCGTTCGACGCGGCGGAGCTGCTTGCACGCGTCGGCAAGGCGCTCGACCGCCAGGCGCGCGAGCTCGGTGCATCACCGACCACGCAGCTTCCGGGCGCGGATGCGATCCAGTATGAGATCGAGCGACGCCTCGACGCCGGCGACGCCCACGCGGTCACTTGCTACCTCGACCTCGATAACCTGAAGGCGTTCAACGACTACTACGGCTACGCGAAGGCCAACGCGGTGATCCGCCAGACCGGCGACGTGATCCGTAACGTCGTGGTCCAGTGCGGCGGCTCGGGCGACTTCATCGGCCACATCGCCGGCGACGACTTCGTCTTCGTCACCACCGCCGACCGCGTCGACGCCGTGTGCAAGGGCATCTGCGAGCGCTTCGATCAGCTGATTCGCCTCTACTACGATCCGGGCGACCGCGCGCGCGGCTACATCGAGACCAAGGACCGGTTTGGCGTGATGCGGAAGTTCCCGATCATGAGCGTGTCGATCGCGGCGATCTCGCTCGTCCGCGCGAAGACCTACGCATCGCTCGCCGAGCTCGCCGCCGTCGGCAAGGGAACCGCGAAGGCGATCCCAGGTTCGACGTACGTCCGCGACGGCGAGACGATGCTCGCGCAGGCCGGCGCGACCTAGCGTCCGCGGATCGCCGCGACGACCGCATTCCACCAGATTCCGGGGCACGTCGCGACTGCCTCGTAGGGACCCGGCGTTGGTGCGAGCTTGTCCTCGACCAGATCCCCGTCGAACGTCGATCGCGCCGTGAACCCGGTGCCCGCGATACCGGTTCCGTTCATGAGCGTGAAGAACCCGAAGACCAGCTCGTTCGGCTCGAGCGTCGTGATCGTGGGGCTGCGTGCACCGTCGACCGCCGTCGTCGTGCCGGTCGAGAACGCGGTGACCTCGATCGGATCTGTCTGCTCGGTGTTCGCGTACTCGTGCAACCGGAGGTCGTAGATTGTCGGCGCCGCGCTCAGCGTCGACGTGATCGTCGTCGGTCCGGCGGTCTGCGCGATCGACCAGGCGAGGTAGTGGCGAACGTTGTTTCCATCCCACGGCCCGAGCGCCGTGTACGGGTTGCCCTTGTCGTCGGTCACGCTGACGAGCGTGTTCCCAGGTCCCGGGACGAGATCGATCGCGACGAGAAGCAGATTCCCTGCGACGACATCGTTTGGAAGCGACATTGCGGCTGTCGTCGAACCGCCGTTCCCCGTCGAGCTCGTCTGGACGAACTGCGGCGCGAGCGGCATCCGGCCGTCGGTCGCGCCGTCGGCGTCCGGCGCAGCATCGTTCGCCGTGACCTCGGTGAAGTTGATCCGACAGCCGACCAGTACGACCAGGAACCAGAGCCGGGTCACGCGCGATCCGCGATCAAGAGGAGGCGCGCTACCACCACGTGTCGTAGTCCTCCGCGATACCGATCACGTGCTCGAGATCGTGAACGCGCCCGTTCGCGGTCCGTACTCGGCCGCTGAACGCGCCGATGACGTGGCGCAGGCGATGCCGCACGAGTGGCAGATCGAGCCGCTGGGAGACGTGGGCGACGGCCTTCATCGAGATGTCGATCGTCTCCGCGCGCACGCGCCACGGGCTCGGTCCCTCGTCGGTCTGCGATGACAGCTCGACGCCGGCGATCGGCTCGCGCTTACCATCGATCCAGACCGCGTTCTCACTGACCGGCGCATCGGGCGTGGGATCGACGAGATTGAGCCCCACGACATTCCCGTGCTTCGTGCGCCCGCACAGCGCGACCCACTTCCAGACCGCGTGGCGCAGCGCGTACATCTTCGTGAAGTCCATCGTTCCGAACGAACGATCGGGCTTGAAGTCGAACGTCTTGCCGTCGACCACGACCGAGCCCTTCACCGAGAACGCCGCGAACTTGTGGGTGTAGTTCCACCGGCCGCCGGGGAGCGGCACGCATAGCGACAGATGCTCGTCGGCGGGCTGGCTATCGAATGCGAGGTCCGCCGTGAGCTGGCCGCCGCCCTCGGTCTTCGCGTCGACGTGCGCGGCGAACCGGCGGCCGCCATCGAGGTTCTCGATCGCGATACCGAGCCCGCGCGTGCGGAACGTGTGCGAGCCCGTGGCGCTCGACGGAGAGACTCGCGTGCCCATCTGCAGTGGCGTGATCGCGAACTTCTTGTGGACCTTGCCGCCGTCGAGCTCGGCCGCATAGACGAAGCCGTTGCTCGCGAAGCCGGCGGTCCCGACGACGAACGCGAGGAACAGCGTGTCCGTGGACGCGGTCATGTACTGCCAGCTCTTCAGCCGCAGCTTCTGACGATACGCGCTCTCGGCGCGGCCCATGCCCGGAACGTCCGCGAGGACATCGAGCGAGTGGACGATCTTCGCGTCCTCCAAGTTGGGATCGAGCAGCGGGTGATCCCACGCGCCGACGATCGGACTCGTCCCATTCGGTTCGACCAGGTCGCTCACGCGAGGACTATCTCAGGACGCGACGCGGGGCGCGATGGGCTGGCGCAGGTACTGCCGCAGGTGCTCCGGGAGCTTCGCGAGGTTCTCCGGATCGTCGTCGACGATCAGGCCGCGGCAGCTCGCGGCGCCGCAGTGACACACCTCTGCGACCTCGGCGACGAACGCGTAGTCGTACAGGATCTCCTCGCCGACCGGGATGTCACGCGTGGCGACCCACCAGGCACGGAGCGTGTTCTCGGCGTGGTCCCACTTCGAGTGGACCCCGCTGTTCGGATCGCACGAGTGATTGAACCAGCGCGTCTGGCAGGCAAGGTCCCAGAACAGGAGCTCGCCCTTACCGGAGTCCTCGCCCGGCACGACGAGCGCGTAGGTGTCGTCGAACTCGTCGTTCTCGAGGTAGAGCACCCCGTCGCCGTCGCAGATCTTCTCCCCGGCCTTGAAGGGACGCGTGGTGATCACGCCGTAGCCATGGATCTTCGAGTGAACGACGCGTAGGCCTTCGAGCAGGGGCATTGGTCGGGCCCTATCTTTCGGATCCATCGCAAGACTGCAAGCCCGAACGAGATCTTCGAGGTAGATTCCCTTCGCAATGGCAAACAAGCTGAAGGTCGGCGTCCTCGGCGCGACCGGCATGGTCGGTCAGCGCTTCGTCTCCTTGCTCGAAGGTCACCCGTGGTTCGAGGTGACGGCCGTCGCCGCCAGTCCGAGCTCTGCGGGTAAATCCTACGCCGATGCCGTCGCGGGGCGCTGGACGCTCGGTGGCGACGTCCCGTCCACGGCCGCGCGCCTGACGGTCGGTGTGGCCGCCGAGATCGACAAGATCGCGAGCCAGTGCGACTTCGTCTTCTGCGCGGTCGACATGGACAAGGCCGCCACCGCGAAGCTCGAAGAGGACTACGCGAGGGCGGAGACACCGGTCGTGTCGAACAACTCCGCGCACCGGTGGACCCCGGATGTCCCGATGATGGTCCCCGAGATCAACGCGGACCACATGGGCGTGATCGAGGCACAGAAGAAGCGGCTCGGCACGAAGCGCGGCTTCATCGCGGTGAAGCCGAACTGCTCGATCCAGAGCTACGTCCCGGCGATCCATCCGCTGTGGTCGTTCGGTCCCACGCGCATCGCGGTCTGCACGTACCAGGCGATCTCCGGAGCCGGCAAGACGTTCGAGAGCTGGCCCGACATGGTCGACAACGTGATCCCGTTCATCAAGGGCGAGGAAGAGAAGAGCGAGCAGGAGCCACTGAAAGTTTGGGGCTCGATCCAGGGCGGCAAGATCGTCAACGCGACGTCCCCACAGATCACCGCACAGTGCATTCGCGTTCCGGTCAGCGACGGCCACATGGCCGCGGTGATGGTCGCGTTCGACAAGAAGCCGTCGCGAGAGCAGATCCTGTCGGCGTGGAAGGAGTTCGGTGGACGGCCGCAGCAGCTCGGGCTGCCGAGCGCACCAAAGCCGTTCCTCCAGTACTTCGACGACGACACGCGCCCGCAGACGAAGCTCGATCGCGATGCGGGCAACGGGATGGCCGTGACGATCGGCCGCCTGCGCCCGGACGCGATGTTCGACTGGAAGTTTGTCGCGCTCTCGCACAACACGGTGCGCGGTGCTGCAGGCGGCGCCGTGCTAACCGCGGAGCTGCTCAAGGCCGACGGACAGATCGTCGCGAAGTGATCCACCCACGATCCCGCCCCGGGGCCGGATGTGATTCGTGTCAGGCAACTCACCACTCGTGTGAGTGTGTTTACCACCTCGATCGAGAACGCCGCAAAATACGCGATGTTGTGAAGTTCTCCGACGGAGCCCGCGCGCTAGCGCACACCCTGTAGTTGCTACTGACTCGTCAGGTAGCGCTTGCCTGAACAGTGGTTCCAGGCGAGCGT
Source organism: Deltaproteobacteria bacterium (assembly GCA_013813765.1). Taxonomy (GTDB): domain Bacteria; phylum Myxococcota_A; class Polyangia; order Haliangiales; family Haliangiaceae; genus JABFXX01. Next base: position 7,620 of record JACCRC010000022.1, read on the forward strand.
ATCCGATAGTGGCAAAGAGCACTCCTCCAGAGCGGAAGAGAGGCGTGAAGCTTGCGCGGGGCACGCGCGACGCCATGGAGCCCCTGCTCCTGGAAGACGCCGAGGTCGTCGATGTCTCCGAGGAGCATGACGACGTCGAGATCACCGACCCCCAGGAGTCAGCGGCTGCGTCCTCGATCGATGCGCGCATGCTGGAGCTCGCGCAGCGCCGGTTCGGCATCTCCGAGTTCCGTCCCGGTCAGGCCCTCGCGATCCGCAACGTCCTCGCGGGCATCGACACGCTCGCGATCATGCCCACCGGCGCCGGCAAGTCGCTGATCTATCAGTTGCCGGCGCTCGCGCTGGACGGCGTCACGCTCGTCGTCTCGCCGCTGATCGCGCTGATGAAGGATCAGTACGACAAGCTCGAGCAGCTGCACATGGAAGTGTTGCGCCTCGACTCGACGCTTTCGCCGCGCGATGAAGCGACCGCGCTCGCGCGCCTGTCGTCGAACAAGCCGTGCATCGCGTACGTCACGCCGGAGCGGCTCGGAGAGCCGCGGTTCCGCGAGCGCCTCGCGACGGTCAACGTGTCGCTGTTCGTCGTGGACGAGGCGCACTGCATCTCGCAGTGGGGGCACGACTTCCGCCCCGCGTACCTGAGCCTTGGTGAAGCGGTCCGCGCCCTCGGCACGCCGCCGGTGCTCGCGCTGACCGCGACCGCGCCGCCGAAGGTCAAGGACGACATCCTCGCGCAGCTCCAGATCCCCGACGCCAGTGTCATCGACATCGGCCTCGATCGGCCGAACCTGCGCTACCACGTCGTGAAGGCGTCGTCCGAGCGCAAGAAGCAGGCGCTGCTGCTCCGCCTCATCGAGAAGCAGGAGGGCTGCGGCATCATCTACGCCGCGACGGTGAAGACCGTCGATGCGCTCGCCGACTTCCTGTGGTCGCAAGGCGTCGAGTGCGGTCGCTACCACGGCCGCATGCGCGCGAAGGATCGCGAGCGCGTGCAGGGCGCGTTCATGGAGCGCAGCGATCCGCGCCTCATGGTCGCGACGAACGCGTTCGGCCTCGGTGTCGACAAGCAGGACCTGCGGTTCGTCATCCACTACAACTTCCCGGGCTCACTCGAGAGCTACTACCAGGAAGCCGGACGTGCCGGCCGCGACGGCCTCCCCGCCGACTGCGTCCTGCTCTACCAGCCCGAGGACAAGCGCATCCAGAGCTTCTTCCTCGGTGGCCGGTATCCCACGCCCGAGCAGACGCGTGCGGTCGCCGAGGCCCTGGTGCAGACCACCGGCGGCAAGATCGCGACCGCCGACACGGACGATCACGACGACGTGTTCCGCAGCGTGAAGGAGATCGCCGAGCGCGCCGATGCTCCGGCGAAGAAGGCGCGCGTCGTGCTCTCGTTCCTCAAGGAGGTCGGGTTCGCGGCAGAGGCCCCGGGCGCGATGTTCGCTCCGCTCGCGAAGGAACCGCCGAGCATCGAGAATCTCGCGCGCGCCGCGAACCGCTACGAGCAGAAGCGAGCACAGGACCGCGCCCGGCTCGCGTCGATGCTTCGCTACGCGCAATCACACCTCTGTCGCACGCGCCTGCTCGTCACGTACTTCGGCTACCTCGACGCGCCGCCGTGCGGTACCTGCGATAACTGCGTGCGCTCGGCCAAGTCCGCCTCCGCACCGAGCCGCGAAGTCGAGACGGTTGCTGCGGCGCTCGCTGCGCGGCGCGGTGGGGTCGATGCGACCCAGCGCAAGGCGCTGCTCGAGGAAGCGCTGCGACGCGGTCGCGGTGGCCGCGGGCGCGCCCTCAAGATCGAGCGCGTGAAGAGACCCGTGTTCGGTCCGCTCGAGAAGGGCGACATCGTTCGCCACGCGATGTGGGGTGAGGGCGAGGTCGTGAAGGTCGTCGGCGACAGCGTCTACACGTTCTTCCCCGTCCACGGCGAGAAGCTGCTGAAGACCAGCTTCCTCGAGAAGATCGACAACTGACTACGGCGCGGCGGCGCGCTGGCGGCGCATCTCGTACAGCGCGAGCGATGCAGCAACCGAAACGTTGAACGAGCCCACGGCCTCGCGGCCCGCGGCCATGTCGATCACGGCGTGGAAGTCACAGTTCTTCGCCACCAGCGGCCGGATCCCGGTGCCCTCGGCGCCGAGCACCAGGCACAGCGGGAGCTTGCCGTCGATCTGATCGATCCGCTGCGCCTGCTCGCTCGCGTGCACCGCGACGCGCCAGAGGCCGAGCTCGCGCAACTCGTCGAGCGCGCGCACGAGGTTGCCGACCTGAACGACGGGCAACAGCTCGCTCGCGCCCGCCGACGCCTTCGCGACGGCGCTCGTGACCTGCGCGGCGCGATGGTCCGGGATGATCACGCCGCCCGCGCCGAGCAGGTACGCGGAGCGCAGGATCGCGCCGAGGTTGCGCGGGTCCTCGATGTTGTCGAGCGCGACCACGAGCGACGGGCTCGGTTCGATGATGTCCTCGAGCTGTGCATAGCGGAACTCGCCGAGCCACGCGATCACGCCCTGGTGCAGCGCGCCCTCGCCTGCCGCGCGATCGAGCTGACCGCGATCGCGATCCTCGAGCGTGACGTTGCTGGCGCGCGCCGAGACAACGATCGCTGCGACCGGATCGCTGGTCTGCCGTCCAGCGCGCTGCGGATCGACCCAGATCGCCTTGATCGACGCCGGCCGCACCGCGAGCAGCTCGCGCACCGGCCCAGCGCCATACACCATGCGCTCGCCCGGCCCACTCGACGGCGGCGGACCGCTGCCGCGCGACGCGGAGCGCTCTCCACTCGCAGGCGAGCCCGTCCCGCGAGGAACGATTGGACCGCCTCTGCCGCCGCGCCGGTCTCTCATGCGAGCTCGTCGACGATCGCGCGCGCCGCGGCGGCGGGATCCGGTGCATCGCGCAGTGGACGGCCCACGACCACGAGATCAGCTCCGGCGGCGCGTGCCTGCCTCGGTGTCATCACGCGCTTCTGGTCGCCGGCTGCAGCGCCCGCCGGGCGAACACCCGGCGTGACGATCAAGAATCCCGCCGGCGCGATCGCACGCACCGCCGCGACCTCGTGCGGAGAGGCGACGACGCCTGCACATCCCGCAGCGATGGCGAGCTGCGCGCGCTTCACCACCAGCTCGCCGACCGGGCCCTGCGCGCCGATGTCCGCGAGGTCGGAGTCATCGAGCGAGGTCAGCACGGTGACGGCGAGGACACCCATCGAGGATCCCGCGGCCTTCACCGCGGCCTCGAGCATCGCGCGCCCGCCACCCGCGTGCACCGTGAGCAGGCCCGCGCCGAGCTCGGCGACGCGCGCCGTGGCTCGCGCGACCGTCTCGGGGATGTCGTGCAGCTTGAGGTCGAGCATCACGTTCCGTCCGCGCGCGACGAAGTCGCCGACGATCGACGGGCCCTCCGCGCAGAACAGCTCGAGCCCGAGCTTCACCCAGCTCGGCACCCCGCCGAGCTTGCCGACCAGCGAGTCGGCCTCCGCGCGATTCGGAGCATCGAGGGCTGCGATCAGTCGGTTGCCGACACCGGGGAACGTGGCCACGGCGCGGGTGTACCACGGGTGCTAACGCGCGACGCGGATCGCAAACACACCCGTCTCCTCGGCGACCGTGTAGATCATTCCGGGATCGGCGCGGCGATGGCCGCTATCGAACCGGATCGTGCCCGTGAGGCCGGTCAGCTCGCCCTTCGCGAGCGCGGCGGCGAGCGCAGCCCTGCCCTGCGTTCCGGCGGCAGCGGCGAGCTGCACGGCATCGAAGGCGTAGGCCTCGAGGAAGCCCGGCGCCCGACCGAACGCAGCGATGAACCGATCGAGGAACGCCTTGCTCGCCGGATCCTGATCATCGGGGTAGTAACCCGGTGCCAACAGCGCGCCCTCGGAGTGACGCCCTGCATCGATCAGATACGCGCCCGTCAGGTTCTCCGCCGTCGACAGCAGCATCACCGCCCTGCCGCCGATCACCTTCTTCGTGCCGAGCGGTTTCGGAATCTTTCCGGTCGCCGCCAGCGCCGGTGCGATCAGGCCCAGCGTGTCGGCCTGCGCGGGAACGAACACGGCGTCCCAGTCGCCGGTGAGCTTGCCCGTGAAGCCCGCGAACGACTTCGTCTCGGTCTTGTAGGTGACCGTCGTGACGATCGTGCCGCCGCCCCTGTCGACCTCGTCCTTGAACGCCGCCGTCATCGCGCGGCCGTAACCGTTCTCCGCCGCGAGCACCGCGAACTTCTTCACGCCCTTGCTCAGCGCGCGCTGCGCGAGCGCGCGGCTGCGTGCCTCGCCCGAGTGCACCATGTGGAACACGAACTTCGAGCCCGCGTTCTTCTCCGCCGCGGTCGACAGGCTGAGCAGTGGTAGCTGCAGGCTCTCCGCTCGCATGCCCGCGGCGTCGACCTCCTTCGAGTCGATCGGTCCGACGATCGCGATGACGTTGCTGCGCGCGAGATCCTCGACCGCGAGCGCCGACGCGTCGGGATCGATCGCGGTCCGCACCTCGACCGCCGCGATGCCCTTGCCATCCGACACACCCGCCGCCATGCCCAGCCCCGCCGCGGCCGCCTCGGCGACCCGGTTCTGCTTTCCGCCCAGCGGCAACACCGCGCCCACCAGGCCCGCGTTCCCGTTGCCGCCCGCCGCGGTGACCGGCGCATCGCCGATGTTCCTCGGAAGTCCCACCGCCACGCGCGCCGATGCCGCTGCGTCGCGGAGCCTCTGCGCTTCGTCAGCCCTGCCCGTCGCGTCGGCGATCATCGCGAGCCGGCTCGCGACCTGGGCCATCGAGGGACCCTTGCGGTCGTCGATCTGGTCGAAGATGCGGCGCAGCGTATCGGGCTCCGCGGCCGCGACCACCTCGCCGACGCGCGTGACGATGAGCGCCTTCTCGGTCGGTGTGACCCGGCCGTAGAGCTGATCGAACACCGGCAGCGACGCGAGCGGACGCTCCGAGAGCGCGAGCGCATACGCCAGCGCGCCGAGGTACTCGGTGCGCTCGTCGTCGTTCTCGATCGCCTTCTCGCCCGCCTTCAGCAGTGGCAGCACCCTCGGCGTGTTGCCGGCATAGTTGTAGGCGATGCCGAGGAACAGCTGCGCGCGCGAGGTCAGGCCCGCATCGACATTTGCGTCCACGGTCGACTGCAGCGACTTGATCGCCACATCGAACTGCCGTCCCTTCACCGCCGCGATGCCCGCGTAGAGCTGCGCCCACGGCGCGATCGGGTCATCCGGGAAATCCTCGGCGATCTGCCGGAACTCCTCGGTGTTGCGCCCGTCGCGCAAGAACTTCGACTTCGCCTCTGCGAACCGGCTTCGCGCCTCGGCGGCCCCGTTCTGCGGAACATCCGGCACCAGCGTCTTGCGCGTGCTGCGCGGGCACGCGACGAGCCCCAGGACGAGAAGTAGGCAGGTCAGCGCGCGCATCAGGTACATCGGCACGGCTCGACAGTAGCGAGCCCTGCCCCCCTCCGCAAATGAGCGGGCAAGCGCACGGAACCAAATCGGAGTATCAACCCGGAATAATATGTCCCGCACGGATCGCATGACCGCCGACCTCGAGCGCGGCTTCGAGGCTCTCGAAGACGGCCAGCTCGACGCCGCCACCGCCTGCCTCGAACGTTGCCGCCGCATCGATCGCAAGCACCCCGACGTGATCACGCTCGCCGCCGCTCTCGCCGACGCCCGCGGGGATGTCGAGGAAGCCATCGCGCAGTACCGCACGCTCTCCGAGCTTCGTAAGGACGATCCGATGCCCCGCATCTGCATCGCCCGCCTCGAGCTCCACGGCATCGGCGACGCGGACGCGGCCCTCGAGACCCTCGAAGGCGCGTTCGACTTCATCGACGAGGAGGCCGACCTCGTCGAGGCCATCTACATCAAGACCGAGGCGCTGCTCGTCCGTGGCGAGCCCGCCGCCGCCCGCGAGACCCTCGCCGAGCTCGCGACCTCCGTGATCGAAGACCCCGAGCTCGCCCTCGACATCGCCGAGCTCGCGCTCGCCGCCGAGGACGCGCCCACGGCGATCAAGTGGACCGAGGCCGCGCAGGCCCTGTCGCCCGAGATCAAGGCCGACGCCCTTCACCTCATCGGCCGCATCCACGAATTCAACGAGGATCGCGCCGCCATGGTCGCCGCGTGGCAGCAGGTCCGCGTGCTCGATGCCGCCGCCCCGCCGCCCGAGCTCGAGGTCGACGACGACGAGGTCGAGCGCATCGCCCTCGAGACGCTCGCCGAGCTCCCCGCGAACATCCGCACGCACCTCGAGAAGGTGCCCATGCTGATCGACACCGCGCCGTCGGAGGACCTCGTCGCCGACGGTCTCGATCCGCGCTCGCTGGGCCTGTTCCAGGGCAGCCCGCTGCCCGAGTCCGCCGGCGGCACGCCCTCGATCACGAACATCCTGCTGTTCAAGACCAACCTCGCCCGCTTCGCGGAGGACGAGGATCACCTCGTCGAGGAGATCCGGATCACCGTGCTGCACGAGACCGCGCACTACTTCGGCCTCGACGAGGAAGACCTCGAGAAGCTCGGCCTCGACTGACAACGACGAGGGGCGCGAGCTCACACGCGCCGCGGACGCAGCGTTATCGGTTGAT
>JACCRC010000023.1 GCA_013813765.1 Deltaproteobacteria bacterium
TCGCGCTGGGCTGCCGCACGTGCGGCGGCGGCGTCCGCGACGTAGCCCGCGCGCCAACCACGGCTACCCCGTCCCGATCAAGAGGGTGATCCCGGCGCGGTCCACCGGACGCTCACTAGCGGACCGCGCGCGCGATCCGTGCGCGCGTGCATGCAGCTGCACCCCTACGGGGCGCCGGTACGCCCCAGTGAGAGAGGGAAAGCGAAAGAGGCGTGCCAACGCGCAAACCTCGCGCGGACCATTTCGCGTTCTCGCGGGTATCCATAGTAGAGGCCCTCGATCGAACCGCCGCGAACTGCGGCGGGTTGTTTGGCGATCTCGTGCGCATCTCTAAGTAGAGGCCCTCGATCGTACCGCCGCGAGCTGCGGCGGCAATCAACGCGGTGTGTCCGCGATTGACGACCCAATGCCAAACGTCCGCGCGGACCCCCTCGCATGCCACATGGCGATCAAGAGCCGGTCGTGACCTATCACCTATGAGGAGACGAAAGCGATGATTCAAAGCGAGCTGGCATACAACGTCAACGGCGAGCCGTTCGAGGTTTCCGACAAGGTGACCGACTGGCGCGTCAAAGGGCTGCGCGCGGGCCGCGGCGCACCCGCCATCGCCTACGCGCGCGACGGGCGTCCGCTGACGGTGCCCGTCGACGCGACCCACGACGACCTGCGCGAGGAGCTCGACGTGAGTGGCCGTTTCCGACTCGATCCGATCGATGAGAACGGCAAGGTCGTGGAGGGCGTTCCTGCCGCGTACGTGCAGGTCACGCTCCCCGAGCGCAACGCGGCTACGCCGGAGCTGGGCGCGCTGACGGGGCTCACGTCGGTGGATCACGCGCTTCGCGAGATCGTGCGCGCCAACCTCGAGCTGGCGCGCTGTAACACCGAGCTGGCCAAGACCGTGGTGAACCGGCAGCCCGAGGTGATGGCGTCCACTGCCGAGATTCTGCGCGCCGCCGACGGCGCGGGCCTGTCTCGCCGCGCCCCGTCGGCGGACTGGGACGGTGACGACGACGACGGCAGCGACGATGCGGATATCGCGCCCGACGCCCCACTCGGGGCCATCATGAGCCAGCTGGCGCCGCTCATTCAGCTCGGTAGCGCCTACCTCGGCTCGAAGCTCGGCATGACCGGCGCCACCGCGCCCAAGCCCACCCGTGCGCCGAACGGGGGTACCCCTGCGCCACCCACTCCGACCGACGACGAAACTGCGTCCAACGCGGACACGCCCTCGGAGTCACCCACGCCCGAGCGCGCGCCGGTCGCCGACATCGGCAACCACGTGATGCAGATCCAGAAGCAGCTCACCGCGGACGAGCGTCGCTTCGTCGAGGGCGCCATTGCGCGCCTCACGATCTCCGAGGTGGGTCAGTGGCAGCAGCAGCTTTCCCGCATGTCCATCGCGGAAGCGGTCGCGGCGATCCGCGCCGAGATCGCAAGGTCGGCGAAGCCCAAGGCCAAGTCCACGGCAACGCCGGCGGCCCAGAACCAGGAGAAGGTGTCGTGATCGCCGATCCCATCAACGACCGCAAGTGCCTCTCGACGATCACCGAGATCATGCGCGCGCTCGTCGCCGAGCGCCCTCCCGCGCTCGTCGAGCTCGCGAGCCGCTTCGCCACCACCGCCGAGCTGGTCGCGTGGATCCGTTCGACTCCCCAGCGCGACGACACCGGCGATCCGAACGATGGCCCGAAGGTCATGGCGTGCTCTCCGCCCCAGCGGCTCCGGTTCGCGGCGCCGGACGGGAACTGCGTGGAGCGCGCGAAGGACTACGTGGTCATCGCCGAAGTGATCGATCCGGGACCGACGCGTGCGCTCGTCACCATCGATGTACCCGGAGGGCGCCATACGTTCCCGATCGAAAACGGGGAGCCCGTCGTGCTCGATCCGCTTCACACGCGAAATGCGCTCGTCGGTTCGCTGTTCAAGCTCGATCGCGGCCCGGTGGCGATCACGCCGAGCGAAGCAGCGGACTGGATCGCGACGCTCGCGCAAGAGCCTGCCGAGAAGCAGGGCGACGCTCACAAGGTTCGCAACGCGCGCTCCGCGATGCGCCGCGTGCTCGCGGGCAAGCCGATCTCGAACCGCTCGGTGGGCGATGTCGCCTACGCCGTGGCGGTCGCCGATGACGAGGCGAAGAAGTTCGGGCACCGGGGGCGCGCGCTCCATCATCAGACCGCGGGCAAGCTCGCGACCGCGCTTGCCGCGCGGCGCGCGACCCGCAACGCCGGCTCAGGGCTCTCGCTCGGCGGCGTTCGCATCAAGCCGGATCTGGAGCTGCTCGGTGCGCTCGCGCGGGTCGGCGGTCGGCTCGGCGTCCAGATCGGATCCGCGGCGCTCCAGACCCAGCTCGCCAAGCTCGGCATCGGCTCGCAGGTGATCGGCGAGCTGGAGCGCGAGTTGAATCGCGAGGGCGCCACGCTCGGTGCCATCGCTGCGCCTCCGCCGCAGCCCGGATCGCTCGCGGCCCTGTCGCACGACGCGCTGATCGCGTCGGCGTTCCGCAACGCGCACCAGCGCAACGCGAGCTGGCTCAGCATCAAGACGCCCGGCGTGATCTGGGACGAGATGATGACGACGCGGACCGAAATGCGCGCGCTCGGCACCGACATCGCGAACACGTTCCGCCGCCCGTTCGAGGCGCAGCAGACCCTCGCCGAGACGCGGTTCGAGAAGCAGTACGGCCGCAAGCCCGGCGTGGGCCGGCAGGCCGGCGACGACGACTACGCGCAGGTCTACGCATGGATGAATCCCGTGCCGACCGCGGCCGACATCGCGCACAAGAGCTATCAGGGCGAGTTCGTCTACCAGTGGGGCGAGTTCGAGAAGGAGTGGGACGAGTTCTTGGCCGAAAACGATCGCTGGTACGACCGCATGTGGAAGGGCGACTACGACAAGGCGATCGAGTTCCGCGAGCGCACCATCAAGTGGCGCGAGCAGTTCCAGAAGCTCGGCGGCACTCCGACCACACCGATCCCGACGCTGCCACCCGACGAGGGCCCGGTGCCGTGGAAATCGATCCTCATGATCGCGGGGCTCGGCGCGGCGGCGCTGATCGTGCCCGAAGTGCTGCGCACCGTGCGCAGTAGCAGCGACGCAAAGCCCGCGACCTCCGCGGCCTGACACGAACACAACGCAGGCCAACGCGCGGCGCGTCGACCCCGACGCGGTGGGACGGGTGTGCCTCGACTCTCGACGGAACGATGCCGGAACCCCCGGCTGAAAGGCTGAAGCTATGAAGAAGAAGACTCGCAAGCATTCACATGCGCGGCGTAACGCCGCGCCGCCCGCGCCGCGCCCGGCGCCCCGTAGCAGGCGGTTCCTGCCGATTCCCGATCCGCCGGACTGGAAGACGACGCTTGCTTCCGCGGTCGGCGGTGGCGGTAGCGCGCTCATGGGCGGGTTCCTCGCCAACCGCGGATGGGATCCGCAGATGGTCGGCATCGCGATGACCACCGGCGGCGTGGTCGGTGCGCTCACTCTGCCCGGGCCGTGGCGTGTCGCCGCCAACGGTGTCGCTGCGGCGGGCGCGGGACAGCTCGCGCTCGCGACGATGCACAAGGCCGCGGTGGACAAGGTCAAGACCGCGGTGGCCGGCTCGCCCAAGCCGAGCAACGCGCTGATGCCGCCGTCGGTGAGCGGTGCGTTCGAGAGCTACGGCCGCGACTACGGCCTCGTCGATGACGAGGAACGAATGATCGATCCCGACCTCGAGCTGTATCCCACCTACACGGCGTAGCTCGACGGAGATCGGTGTCTGGAGTGGTGCGCGTTGCGCGAGGCCAGCAAAGGAGAACGTTATGGAAGACTACGCACAGATCTACTGGCTCGACGAACGAAACGCGCGTGAACACCGCGGACCGGCAGGCCGCGGGCCCGCCGGTGGCTGGCGGCCCGGCGGTGGTGCGGGCTCGGGCAGCGCGCCTGAACAATCGGTGCAGGTGATTCGCTACCCGAACCCGGCACAGGTGCCGGCCGGCTACGTGATGCAGCCGATGGCCCCCGTGGCCGGCGGCGTGCTGATGCCGCAGGCGCCTGCGACATACTTCGGTGGAATGGCCCTCGGCCAGATCATCGAGATCGCGTCGCAGGTGCTGGCGGCGCTGCAGCCGCTGCCGACTGCGCCCGTCGCCACCAAAGAGGCGGCAACGGACGTGGGCAACCTGGTCCTGTACCAGTCGGCGCTCGCGACCCACGCGAAGCGGGATGAGCAACTCCGCACGCTCGGTTCGCTGATCAGCAAGCTGGTGAAGTGAGGAGATGACCATGTTCGGCTTGTTTACGAACACCACGCCCGCGTACGCGGGCCGCGGTCAGCCGACCGCGAGCAATCAGAGTCAGGGAGCCTTCGGCTTTCTGACCAGCCTGCTCGCGCCGGCCACTCCGACCTACCAGACGGCCAGGCCCGACGGAGCCACGGGTGCGCTCGCACCGGTGGCTCCGTCCGAGCCCACGACCGAGGCGATGGCTACCGAGCCGGCGATCCAGCCGGACTGCCGCGTGCCGCTGCCGTTCGCGATCGTGATCCAGCGC
>JACCRC010000030.1 GCA_013813765.1 Deltaproteobacteria bacterium
GAAGTAGCGAGCTACGGAAGCGGTCCGAGACCCGGTGCCGGTGCATCCGGTGCGACGGGCGTCGGTGCGAGCGGCGCGAGCTGCGCGTCGGCGTCGATCGTCGCGGGCGGTGGCGGTTGCGGGACCACCTCGCGGGGCGGAGGCACACCGGCGTCGAGGTACTCGATGACCGGATCGAGCCGCGGGTGCAGCACGCCACTCGACACCGGCACGAACTGGAACCTCGCCTCGGCATAGCCCGGTGCCTCGAACACGAACGTGTGCAGCGCTCCGGTCTCGCCGATCCACACCTGCGGCGTCACACCGACGGGCGTGCCGTCGACGGAGACCTTCGCGGGCACCGGGCTCGACCGCAGCACGATGTCGATCGGTCGACCTGCCTTCTTCGCGGTGCGCGCGATGCCATCCAGGTCCGCGGCCTGTAGCTGCACCGCATCCGCACCGGCATCTGCATTCGCGAGCGCAGCTGGGGAAGGGGCCGGTGCCGGCGCCGGCGGTGCCTCGCCCGAACATCCCGCGATCACGAGTGCGATCATCGCGGTGCGGGCGCCTGACATCGCCCGAGCTATAGCACGCTACTTCGTCGGCTTCTTCTTCGCGGCGTCCTCGACACGCTTGCGCTGCGCATCGGTGAGCAGCCGCCGCGCCTGCGCCCACGCGACGATGCGAGCCTTGCGGATCGCCGCCTCCTGCGCGCTGATCTGATCAACCATGCGGCCGATCTCGGCGTCGCTGGTCGCCGGGTTGCCGAGCGCGGTCTGCAACTTGGCCGACAGCTCGTCGAGCTGCTTCTTCGCGGTGGCCACGCTCTTGTCGGAGTCGGCGCGGAGCTTGTTGATCTGCTCCTTCTGCGTTTTGTCGAGGGCGAGATCGCGGAGGTCCTTGATCGCCTCCTTCATGTCGTCGTCATCGTCATCGACGTCGGGCGTGTCGATCGCTCCGAGATCGTCATCGTCGTCATCATCGAAGTCGATGTTGACGTTGAAGTTCTTTCCCCACTTCTTGCCGAAGTCCTTTCCAAAGTCCTTGCCGAGCTTGTCGAGATCCTTGTCGAGGCCTTCCATCGCCTCCTCGATCTCCTCCCCCATCGCCTCCATCTCCTTCTCGAGTTGCTCGAGGTCGGCGATGTTGAGGTTCTTCAGTCGCTTGTCGACCGTCGCGCGGACCTTGTCGAGGCGCGCCAGCACCTTGTCGCGTGCTTCCTTCGGGATCGATGCATTGTTCTTGATCCCCTCGCGCGCAGCGTCGAGCTGACCGAGCACCATGTCGTGCAGGCCGTCGATCTGGACCTTGCCGTTGTTGATGCTGACCGAGAACCCGCCGCCCACGCCGCGCTTTGGTGGAGTCGGCGGAGTCGGCGGAGTCGGCGGCTTCGGTGACCTCGGCGCCGGCGGCGGAGGGGCGGGAGCCTTCGGCGGCGTCGGAGGAGTCGCGGTGCCCGGCGACGTCACGTCGTTGCCCGCGGGCCAGAACCCGAACATCTCGCCGCCACCGGCCGACGCCATGCCCGCGGCGCTGTTGAACAGCAAGCCACCGGCGATCATCGACGGAACAACGATGGAGAACAGCGTGCGGATCCGGCTCATGGCGTGACGACTCCTTGCAGCAACTTGCGGTACGGCGAGAGCGGCTTCTTGATCTGCCGCCAGTTCGCCGAGAGGTGGGCCGAGCGTTCGACGTCGGCGAGGTCGACCAGCGCCTTCAACTCGGCGTCGGTTGCGGGTTCGAGCGTAGGATCCACGACGGGCATCTCGGTGGACACGTTGTTCGTCGGTTCCGCCGCGGGCGGGCGCGTCACGAAGAACACGGCGACCAGCCCCGCTGCGACCGTGGTGCCGAGCGCCGCCGCGACGCGACGGCGGCGCCGCTGCGTGACCCGCTGCTGCGCGCCGACGGTCATGCGTGCTGCGAAGCCGAGACCCGGATCGATCTCGTGCTTCGTCGCGCCGAGCTTGGCCGGCATCTCGACGACGAGCTTGCAGCGCGCGCAGTGACCTGCGTGCTCCTCGTGCTCGCCAAGCGGCTCTCCGAGCGCGACGCGCTCCGCAACGGTGTCACAGATCGGGTTGGTGCTCATCGGTGCTCCTCCATCAGATCACGCAGCTTCGCGAGGCCGCGAACGAGATGTGTCTTTGCCGTGGCCAGCTCCACGCCGAGCAGCTGGGCCACCTCGGCGACGGGCAGGTCGTGGCCGTACCGCAGCACGAGCGCGGTGCGCTGCTGCGCCGAGAGGTCGTCGAGGCGACCGAGCATCGTGGTCAGCGCTTGCTGACCCGCGAGCGCCGCGGCGGGCTCGACCGTCTGCGTCGCGTGCATGCGGCCCGCGATGTCATCGTTGCCGGTGTCTGCCTTCGTGGGTGTTGCATCGGTGTCGTCGTCCTTGCCCGGCCACCAGCCGAACAGCTTCTTCTTCAGGCGGCGACGGCGCAGCGTGCGCAGGCACATCGTGGTGACGATGCGCAGGAACCACGCGGTCGCCGCGCCCGGGTCGCGAAGATCTCCGATCGATTCGCACGCGCGGGCGAGCGCTTCCTGCACCGCTTCTTCGGCCTCGGCGCGGTTCCCGAGGAGGTCATACGCGATGCCGTAGCCCTTGCGCGCCGGTGCGGCCGCGAGCTCGGCGAGCAGGCGGCCACGTGCATCGGTACGAGACGCCACGTCTAGTCGAGCTCCGCTGCTGAGAGACATGTGTCCTCGGACCTGCACGCTGCCCAGTAAGAGCCCTGACGTCGCACCTCGGTGGACACGGTCCTAGCACGCCCAGCATTTCGCAGGCTTACGCGGCGACGGGGAGCACGATCGTCACCGTGGTGCCGATGCCCAGCGCGCTCTCGATGCGCAGCCTGCCGCCCGCACTGCCGATCAGGCGCTGGCACTGCGCGAGGCCCAGGCCCGTGCCCTCCGCGCGCGTGGTGAAGAACGGCGTGCCGACGCGACCGAGTACGTCCGGCGGCATCCCGACGCCGTCGTCTCGCACGCACAGCTCGAGCATGTTCGACTCGGTGCGCGCGACGATCGAGACCTTGCCCTGCGGCGCACCGCGCGCGGCCACGGCCTGCGCTCCGTTCTGCACGAGGTTGATCAGGATCTGCGTGAGCTCGGTCGCGGAGATCGCGACGCGCGGCAGAACACCCGGACCTTGATAGTCGATCGAGGCGTGCGCGGTGAGCGCGATCTCCTGACACACGGCCATCGCATGACGAACGATCGGAAGCGGATCGGCGAACTCGACCTTGGAGCTGCGATCGCGCGGCCGGCTCAGCTCGCGGAGGCCATCGATCAGCGAGCTCAGGTGCATCGCCGACGCCTTCAGATCGGTCGTCACCGGATCGAGATCATCGACGAGCTCGGAGAGCCGTGTCTTCTCCTCGAGCGCGAGCGGCGTGCGCGAGAGCGAGTCCTGGAGGATCGGCGCCGCCTTCGCGAGCTCGCGCAGGTGCTCCACGTTGATCAGGAGCGACATCAGCGGTTGCTTGAGATCATGGACGAGCATGCCGGCGATGCTGCCGAGCGTCGCGAGCCGCTCCGTCTCCATGAGGCGCGCGTACAGCGCGGTGGAGTTGCGCGTGAACGTCCACGCCTCGATCGCCCACCGCAAGACCTGGACGAGCTCCGCGCGGATCCACGGCTTGATGATGTAGCGAGCGACGAGACCCTCGTTGATCGCGCGCAGAATCGGATCGACATCGGCGTAGGCCGTGACGACCATGCGGATCGTCGCGGGCTTGCGCTCCTTCGCGATCCGCAGCAGCTCCTCGCCGCTCATGCCGGGCATGCGCATGTCGGTGACGAGCGCGGCGACGTCCTCGGCATCGAGGATCGCGAGCGCTGCGGGGCCGTCGGAGACCGACTTGATGCGGAAGTCTGAGCCGAGTGACTGCTCGAACACGATGCGGTTCGCGCGTTCATCGTCGACGTAGAGGACGAGCGGCTGCAGCTCCAGATCACCCATCGCGCAGAAAAATCATACCGCGCCGATGGTGCGATCACGCCGTGAATCGACCGGTAGCTCTACGACAAACACCTGACCTGCGCTGTGGTCGCGAATCTCGAGCACGCCACCGTGCTGGTGCACGATCGCCCGCGCCAGAGGAAGGCCGAGCCCGGTGCCGGCTCCGGGAGGCTTCGTGGTGAAGAACGGCTCGAACACCCTGTCGCGTAATGCGGCAGGCACGCCCGGCCCGCTATCGGCGACCTCGAACAGCACCGATCCGTTCTGCGCGCGTGCGGCGATCTGAACCCAGCCGCCCTCGCCTGCCGCGTGGGCGGCGTTCTCGATCAGGTTGGTCAGCACCTGGATCATCAACGGAGGCGCGCAGATCACATCACCGGGTAGCGCGAGCTCCGAACGGATCTCCACACCCTGTAGCGATCGATGCGCGAGCGTGAGCGCGCGACTCACGAGCTCGCGTGCGGGTGCAGATCGCAGCTCGAGCTGATTGCCGCTGCGGAAGCTCAGGAGCTGGCGCGACAGGAACGCGATCTGATCCGCGCAATCGGACATCACTTCGAGGAGCTGACCCGATCCGGTCTCGGGTGCGGTGACTTCCTTCGGCAGCATCGAGATCAGTGGACCGATCGCGTTGACGATGCCGTTCGCCGGGTTGCGCAGCTCGTGCGCGAGCCCAGCGGTCAGGATGCCGAGCGCGGAGAGCTGCTCCGCTCGATGCAACCGCAGCGCGAGCGTGCGCATGCGGAACTGCGCCTTGACGCGCGCGCGCAGCTCCTGTGGATCGAACGGCTTCATCACGTAGTCGATCGCGCCCGCCTCTAGCCCCGAGACGCGCGTGCGCAGATCGATCACCGCGGACAGGATGATCACCGGGGCCAGTCGATCGCGCGTGACCTCGCGGAACTGTCGCGCGAGCTCGATGCCGCTCATGCCGGGCATCTGCACGTCGGTCACCAGCAGCTGTGGCTGATGCTGCTCGACGAGCTCGAGCGCGCGCTTGCCGTCGTGCGCAACCACGACCGTGTACTCGTCGGCGAGCTCCTGCGCGATCATCTCGGCGAGGCGCGTGTCGTCGTCGACGATGAGGACCGTTCCGATGCTGACGCCGTCGGGCTTGCGCACCGGTGCCTGGCTCGACGATGGAACGTCTACCGCATCGATCGTGGGGAGCACCGCGGTCGTCGTCGCCGCCTCCACCGCATCCGGAATCGTGACCCGCATGTGCGTACCCGTGCCGTGTCCGCGAGAGCTCGCATCGATCGTGCCGCCGTGCGCTTCGACGAGTTGCTTGACGAGCGACAGTCCAAGCCCGTGGCCTTCCTTGCGGCGGTTGTCCCCGGCCGAGCGCTCGAACCGTCCGAACAGGCGCGCGGCAAGATCGTGCGGGATGCCGGGACCCGTATCGAGCACCGACAGCTCGACGCCACGCTCGCCGACGATGCGCAGGTCGAGCTCCACCGTGCCGTCGCACGGTGTGTACTTCACCGCATTCGACACGAGGTTCGTGGCGATGCGCTCGATGGCGATCGGGTCGACATTCGCGACGAGCGCCTCGGGTGCTCGTGTCACCAGCGTGAGCCCGGCCGCCTCCGTCGCGGGCCGCCACGCCGACGCGAGCTGCGAGACGAGCGCGGCCAGATCCGTGGGCTCGCGATAGAGCCGCAGCTTGCCCTCTTGCCCCGCAGCGAGCAGCAGCAGCTCGTCGACGAGCCGAACCAGCTTGCGTGCAGCGTCGTTGACGGCGTTCAGGCTGTCGCGGCCCCGCGCGTCCAGGTGCTCGCCCGCCCTGCGCTCGATATCCGACGCCGCAAGCATGATCAGCGAGAGCGGCGTCCGGATCTCGTGCGAGATGTGGCCGAAGAATCGCTCGCGTACACCCTGGGCCGCGGTCAGCTCGCCGACCGTCCCGGCCAGCTTCTCGCTCGTCTGTCGGAGCTCGGTGGTGCGCTGCTCGACGAGACGCTCGAGGTTCTTCTGATAGAAGGCGTTGTCGAGCGCGAGAGCGATCGTCGGGGCGACCAGGTCGATCAGCGTCTGTGCCTCGCCATCGTCCGCGCCGTCGTCGAGCGCGATCCGCACTCCACCGGTCAGATGGCCGCGCTTCGAGAGATCGATGAGCTTCGCGTCTGCGCTGACCGGCACTCCGGCTTGCGCTCGCTCGACGTAGTCCGGTGCGTCGGTCGGTGCGACTTCGATCTCGGCACCAGCGAAGCCGCCGATCTCGACGAGCGCCCGAGAGATCGCAACTGCCGTCGTCGCTGGATCGCGCTCGGTCCAGATCCGCTGTCCGAAGTGGTACGCGGTATCGAGCAGCTCGCGCTGGCGGTCGAGCGCGATGCGCGCCGCGTCGATCTCGGCGTATCGATCGCGCAGTGTTTCGTGCGCCTCCTGCAGCTCGCGACCGGCTGCTCGCACCGTGAACGGCCAGGTCACGACGCGGCGTGCTCGGGTGAGCAGCGGTGTGTGCTTCGAGATCGTGATGTGATAGCGCGCCCCGCGCGATAGGCGGTCGAGCCGAACGAGCGCCTCGCTCGGATAACCGAGGAGCTTGGGCATCTCGCCCATGTTTCCCTTCGAGGTCAGGAAGAAGTCCCAGCACACCTCGTAGCCGTCGGGGAGCGTCAAATCGAATTCGCACTCGGTCTCGGAGATCTCGCGGTGCTTCGGAAGGATGCACGTGAACATCTGGTTGCCCGCACCCTGCTTCGGCGCGTTCATCCAGCGATAGAACTCCATCGGAGTGAATCGCAGCCGCGCGATCACGAAGATGAAGCGCAGTGCGGGAGAACGCGCATACGACCGACCGACCTCGACCAGTTCTTCGTCGGAGAAGGCCGGTCGCAAGTTGCGGTGGATCTGGCACAGGTCCGCCCAGTCGATCCGGCCGTTCTTTGACTGGAGCGTATCCGCGGACACGTTCGTGCCCGCCACCATGTGCTCGACCGTGATGCCCTTCGCAGCCGCCGGCTTGAAGAAGATGTGGAAGACCTTCGCGGAGACTTCCTTCATCGCGTGAGCTCTCCCCAGCGCACCACCGCCGCGCTGAACGTGTAACCCACGCCGCCCCCGAGCATCACGACGAGCTGCCCGGGCTCGACGAGCCGATCGCGATGCGCCGCCTCGAGCACGAACGGGATGCTCGCGCCGAACAGATATCCGGTACGCGTGAACAGATCGACGTGTCGTGCCCGGGCGATTCCCGCCGCCTCCATCGTGACCTGCCGCAGCCACGGAGTGCCCTGGTGGACCGCGAAGAAGTCGATCTGCTCGGGCGTGACCCCGGCCGCTTCGAGCGCCGGGCGGATCACCTCGCTCGCTCGATCCGCCGATTCCAGGAACGTTTGAAACGAGCTCGCGAGGTCTCCGCGATGCAGCACGATCGGCCCCTCGTCGTACCAGCGCTTGCCCCGGACCGTCGCGATCAACGCGCGCGGGTGCCTGGAGTCGGTGCGATGCGACAGCGCGAGGATGCGCGGCTGATCGACGTGACCGAGGACGACCGCTGCGGCACCGTCGCCAAACAGCGGCGATTGCGGCTCGGCGCGCTCGAGCAAGCGCGAGCCCGCCGACGACTGCACGATCAACGCGCGCCTCGCACGGCCGCTTGCGAGCATCTGCTCCGCGACTGCGAGCTGCACGAGGAACGAATTGCCCGATGCATCGACTTGCAGTGTGAGGCACTCCGCGCGCAGCCCGAGCGCGGCATGCAGCACGCACGCGGTATTCGACAGCAGGTACTCCGGCACCGGCGTGTGCGAGAGCAGTAGATCGATCTCGTCGCGATCGACACCCGCGTGTGCGAGGGCGCGCCGCGCGGCCTCCGCCTCCATGTCGACCGACGTCATGCCCTCGGGCATCACGTGTCGCGACACCATGCCCTGGAACGGATCGACTGCCTGCTTCGCCATCGCCTCGAGCACGCGCCGCATGCCCGGCGTCGGATCCGACGGCATCGGCGGCGGTCGGCGCTGCGCCATCCATGCGTCGACAACGGAAGCGGGCCACCAGTCGTTGGTACGGACCTCCGGCGGCAAGTATGTTCCAATACCGACGATGCCGACGTGGCGCCCCACGCATCGATCAGAGGTGCTTACGCGAGGCATGTCAAGGTGACGATCGACCTCGCCAGTCCCGATACGTACACGAGCGGAATCCCGCACGCGGCGTTCCGTGCGCTACGCGACTCGAACCCCGTCTCGTGGTGCGCCGAGGTCGGCGGTCCCGGATTCTGGGCGGTCACCCGCTACCACGACGTCGTGCAAGTTCTCCGCACGCCCGCGGTGTTCTCGTCGTGGAAGGGCGGCGTACTCCTCCAGGATCCGCCGCCCGAGTTCCTCGACAAGCTTCGCGAGAGCCTCATGAACCGCGATCCGCCGGATCACACGCAGCTCCGCCGCCTCGTGAACCGCACGCTCAGCCCCCGCCGTCTCGAGCAACTCGACTCGCGCGTCGCGCGTCACGCGGCGGAGCTCGTCGCGAGCGTTCGACCTGGCGGCGCATGTGACTTCGCGACGGACATCGCCGAGGCGATGCCGCTCTTCGTGATCTGCGAGATCCTCGGCGTGCCCGCCGCCGATCGGCGTGCGCTCTACGCGCTGACCGACCGCATGTTCAGCACCGAGCCCCGCGATCCCGCAGAAGCGATGCGCGACAAGGTCGCGGCCGCCGGTGAGATGCGCGCGTACGGCCTGCAGCTCGTGCACGCGAAGCGCGCCGCGCCCGAGGACGATCTGATGAGCGAGCTCGCCGCCGAGCCGTCACTCACCGACGGCGAGCTGCAGGCGTTCTTCATGCTGCTGTTCAACGCCGGCACCGACACCACGCGCAGTCTGCTGTCCTACGGCCTCGATCTGCTGCTCGACAAGCGTGACGTCCTCGACCACCTGCGCGCGGACGCAGCGCGGATCCCGCTCGCGATCGAGGAGATGCTTCGCTATCAGCCGCCCGTGATCCAGATCCGGCGCACCGCCACACAGGCGATCGAGCTCGCCGGCACGCAGATCGCCGAAGGCGACAAGGTCGTCGTGTTCTTTCCGTCCGCGAACCGCGACGAGCGCGTGTTCCCCGATCCGGATCACTTCGACCCCGAACGCACGCCAAACGATCACATCGCGTTCGGCTTCGGTGCGCACTTCTGCCTCGGTGCGCCGCTCGCGCGGCTCGAGGCAAGGCACGTGTTCCGCGAGGTGCTGACTCAGCTGGAAGGAATCGAGCGTGCGGGCGAGATGATCCCCGCGCGCACGAACTTCGTCCGCAGCATCCGGCGGCTGCCGATCAAGTTCAGTTGACGAGTTCGAACGACGGGCGCGGCTTCGGCGGCAGCGTCGACCCGGGGGCCATCGTCGCGACGCGGTCCTGCTTCGCGAGCAGGATCTCGTGGTCGATGCGCACATCGATCACCACGGGACCGGGCGTCGAGCTCAGGATCTCGCGCGCGGACGAGAGCTGGTGCACACCGTCGATCCGCAGGGTCACCGCGCCGAGGCCCTCGGCGACCTTGCAGACATCGAGCGGCGTCGTCGGATACTCGGGGCGGCGGCCGTAGACCTTCTCGTGGCCGTTCTCGACCATGCCGAGCCGCTCGTCGTTGAACACGAACACGCGGATCGGCAGACGCTCGGCGACCGCCGTCGCGATCTCGAACGCGTTCATCGCGAAGCAGCCATCGCCGCAGATCGCGGCGACCGAACGATGCGGGTACGCGAGCTGCGCGCCGATCGCGGCGCCGATCGACTGGCCCATCGAGCCGAGACCGGTCATCACGATGTAGGAATCGGGATCGCTGATCTCGAGGAAGTGCGTCGCGAACATGAAGTGCTCGCCGGAGTCGACCGTGTACATCGTGTCGCGCGGCAGCAGCGCCTGGATCTCCGCGAGCGCATCCTGCGGCGCGATCCGATTGCGCTTCCTCGACGATGGCAGCTTCTGGCGCTCGACGCGGCCGGGCATGGCGCGCAGTCGCTTCGGCGCGGGGGAGCCACGCTCCGCGAGCCGGACCGCGAGACCACCGAGAAACTCCGCGGCCGACGAGACGACCGCATGCGTTGGGCTGTAGCTCTTGCCGATCTGCTGGGCGTCGATGTCGACGTGAACGAGTGCGGGAGCCTGCAGCGCCGGAGAGAAACCGTTCGTGGCCATGTCACCGAGGCTGGTACCGAGCGCGATCACGACGTCGACCCCGCTCTCCATGTACCGCTGCGCGGACATGTGGCCACCGAGGCCGAACACGCCGAGTGCGAGCGCGTGGTCTTCCGGGAACACGCCCTTCGCTTTCGGAGTGGTAGCAACGGGGCAGCCGAACCGCTCCGCGATCGTCTGCAGGCGTGCGGGTGCACCCGCGCCGCGGCAGCCGCTACCGGCCAGCAACACGGGACGCTCCGCGCGCAGCAGCAGATCTGTGATCTCGTCGATCGTGGCGGGCGCGAGCACGTCGCCGACGCGAACGGCACCACCGACCCGCGGTGGCGTGAGCTGCGCGAGCGAGACATCGAGCGGCAGCGTCAGCACCACGGGACCCTTGCGCCCCGACATGGCGGTCGCGATCGCACGGCGCGCCATGTGCGGCAGGTTGCTCGCGCGTGGAACTTCGAGCGCGAGCTTCGTGATGTGACTCATCATCTCGATGATCTGCAGACCGTGCGCGGAGCCGTCCTGCAGGACGCCCTTGCCGTGCGCGGGCCGCGGGACCTCGCCGATCAAGAGCAGCACCGGGAGACCATCGCACCACGCGGACGCCAGACCGGTCATCGCATTGAGTGCACCGGGACCGGACGTGACGGCGACGACGCCGAGCTTGCCGGTCGCGTGTGCGTAGCCCGCGGCGGCGAACATCGCGCCGGCCTCGGAGCGCGTCGTGATGACGCGCAGGTTCGAGTCGATCATGGCGTCGTGCACGGGCGAGATCGCGCCGCCGGGGATGCCGAACACGCACTCGACACCGGCTTCCTCGAGCATCCGCACCAGCAGATCGGCCCCGCGCACGGGCGGCGCCGAGATCTCGACCGGCGCAGGCGGCTCGGCAGCGCGCGCGCGTTCCTCGATCAGCACGGCGAGATCGAGCGGCTTCGCGATCGCGCGGGTAGCGCCGGCCTCGCGGGCGCGAGCCTCGAGCTCGGGTGTCATCGCCGCGCTCGCGAGGATGACCTCGACGTCGCGCGTTTCGGGATTCGCCTTGATGCGCCGGCATGCCTCGATGCCGTTGAGACCGGGCATGAAGACGTCCATCACGACGATGTCGGGCCGGCGCGCGCCGACATGGAGCAACGCATCGATCGCGTTGTCGCTGACCGACAGCTGCACGTGCTTGTGGACGCGGATCGAACGCTGCAACGCACGCAGCTGGAGACCATCGTCATCGACGACAAGAACCCGGACCTGTCCGGCCGCGGCCGGTGACGCTTGCGAGACAAGGGGCATCTAGCGGCGGGTGTATACCGTGCTCGGAAGCGATCGATACGTGTTTCTACGTACGGCGGCATCCTCGCAAGATTGCTTACAAACTAGCTCGTGGAGACGCGCCGGATGGCTGCGCGGAGCTGATCGAGGTCGCAGGGTTTCTCGAACCAGGCGTTGGGCATCCGGTCGAGGAACTGCTTCGCCATCGGCGAGAACGCGCCGCCGGTCAGGAAGATGACACGCGCGGCCTGATCGGGTGCAACGACCGACAGCTTCGCGTGCAGCTCCATCCCACTCATCGCAGGCATCATCAGATCGCAGACGATCACGTCGAAGCGCTCGCCGGCCTCGGCGCGTGCCAGCGCCTCCTTGCCCTCGTGAACGATCGTGATCGCGTGCTTGTCGCGCTGGAGCAGGCGGCGGAGCGCATTCGCGAACACGACCTCGTCCTCGACGATCAGCAGGCGTTTCGGCACGTCCTTCGCGATCGCCGGCGGCGGCGCAGGCGGCCGTTCGTTCGCCCGGACAGCAGCGATCGCCGGCGGCAGCGCCACGCGGAACACGGTGCCGGCCCCCGGCGACGTCGTGAACCCGACCTCTCCGCCGAGCGAGCGCACGATGCCGTGGCACATCGAGAGGCCGAGCCCGGTGCCCTTGCCGACAGGCTTCGTGGTGAAGAACGGATCGAAGATCTGGTTCTGGATGTCGCGTGCGATGCCGCGGCCGGTGTCGCGGATCTCGATGATCGCCCAGCCCGCGTCGTCGGAGCGCGTGGACACCGTGATGGTGTGCCCCTGCGTCTCCTCTTCGGGAATCGCCTCGGCGGCGTTCACGAGGAGGTTCAGGAACACCTGCGCGAGCGTCGCCGGATTCGCGACCACATCCGGCATCGGTGCGAACGCGCGCACCAGTCGCGCGCGGTGGCGGATCTGGTTGTCGGTCATCACTAACGCGAGCTCGAGCACGCGCTGGACGTCGAGCGGAGAGCGCTGATCCTCGTCCGTGCTCGAGAAGGCCTGCAGGCCGCGCACGATGTTCTTGATGCGATCGACGCCAGCACGCGTTTCGGAGAGCATCGCGGCGATTTCAACAGGGCTCGCACCGAGCTCCGGCGCGATCAGCTCGAGGTGCGCGGAGATGAACGCGAGCGGGTTATTGATCTCGTGCGCGACACCACCGGCGAGCGTCCCGACCGAGGCCATGCGGTCCGCGAACACGAGCCGCGCGGCGGTCTCCTTGTGGTCGGTGATGTCGTGCGTGGTCCCGATCATCCGCACGGGAGCACCGGCCGCATCGCAAACGAGGCGGGACCGCACCTCGAGCGTACGCAGCTGGCCTCCCGGGAGCACGATCCGGAACTCGATCGGCTGGGTGGTCGGGATGCGCGTCGCGCGTGCGAGCTCTCGATCGACCCGGTCCACGTCGGCCGGGTGGACGCGCTGCAGGAGCGTCTCGCGCGACGGCGTCACGGAACCGGGCTCCCAGCCGTAGATCCGGAACAGCTCGTCGCTCCAGGTCACCACGTACGCCGGCAGCTCGATCTCCGCGATCCCGAAGTGGAGGAGGCGCTGGACCTCGCTCAGAAGCTCGCTCGGCGAAGACACTGCGCGCCAGACTAGCGCGAATCCAACTCCGCTCCCACGATCGATGTTATGTCGGGGGGATGGGGAAGGACCTCGACCGCCCGGTCTGGCGCGGCCAGCGCCCCTGGTTCGAGATCTGGTTCGCCGTCGTGCTGGACCAGAGCAAGCGGCGCGCTCTGTGGGTGCGGCAGACCATGTTCGTGCCGCGCTCCGGCACTGCGCGCGCGACCGTGTGGGGCGCATGGTTCGATGCCGACGCAACTCCGCAGACCCTGGCGGCGAAGCGGTTCGCGCCGCTCGATGCCGCCGTCGTCGACGAGGGCGAGACGCTGATCCGCACGTTCGACAGTCGGCTTTCCCGTACCGCAGCCGTTGGTGCAGTCGATGGGCTCGCGTGGGATGTCGCGTGGACCGGCGGCACGGCGACGCACCCCGACGTGCCGACGTGGCTCCCGGCACCCACACACGCGCGACCGATCGTGCACGACGCCGAGGCGAAGGGCACCGTCACGGTCGGCGGCGAGGTGGTCGATATTTCCGGACGTGCGATCGCGATGCACCTCTGGGGCAAGCGCCGCGTGCCCACGCTGCACTGGATCTGGGCGCCTTGGATCGGCGATGGCTCGCTCGAGGTCAGCGCGGTTTCGCTGCGCGACACGTTCTCCCTCGGCCTCGCGAGCTTGCGGCTCGATGGTCCCACCGAGATGCGCGGGCGCCCTGCGACGGCTGCACACGCGAACATGCTGGTGACCGGGACCGTCGCCGGACCGCGCCGCCTCGTGCACGCGCGCGCGTGGGCCGAGCCGTCGTCGACCGTCGGCTACGTCTATCGCGACACCGACGATCGCGATCTGATGATCGCGCAGAGCGACATCGGCTCCGCGCTGTTCCAGGTCTACACGCGTGCCGCGCCCGGCGCACCGTGGCACCCGGCCGACGAGCGTCGCGTCGAGGGCGGCGTCGCCGTCGAGATCCATCAGCGCACGCCGCTGCCCGGTGTCGAGTACATCGCGTGGGACGCGACGCGGCGCGCGGAGAGCGTTCAGGCGCCGCTGCCGCGCCCGGCCGAGAGTGTCGACTGGCCGGAGACTGGTGCGATCGTCGCGCTCGGGCTCACCTATAGCGACCACGTTCGCGAGACCGGGCAGAAGCTCGATCGCAGCGCGCCTCCGACGTCGTTCGACAAGCACGTGCGCACGCTCGTGCACGGGGACGGCCCGGTACGCGTGCCAGACACCGAGGAGCTGTTCGCCGCGCTCGAGGAAGTCGAGCCCGACCTCAGGGACATCCTCCGTCAACGGTTCAAACACCTCCCGGCCGTGATGGACTACGAGGGCGAGCTGGCCCTGGTCGCGCTCGGCGATATCGACGAGACCGCGCTGGCCGCAGGCGCCCCGCAGCCGTTCGGCTTCGCCGCGGCGAACGATCTGACCGCGCGCATCGTGCAGGCATTCGGCGAGACCGTCGAGAAGCCGCTCGCGTACTGGACCGCGGCGAAGTCCTTCCCGCGCTTCTTGCCGGTCGCACCGCACGTGTGGGCGCCGGCCGGCGGCGTCGCGAAGATCCCGGAGCTCATGCTCGAGACGCGCGTCAACGCCGATCGACGGCAGAGCGCATCGACGAAGCTGATGATCTACGACCTGCCCGCGATCGTGACTGCCGCGCGGCTGCACCTCGATCGGCCGCTGCGCCGCGGTGACGTGATCCTCACCGGCACGCCCGCCGGTGTCGGCATGCGGATGTCCCCGCTCAAGCGCCGCGTCGCCGCGCTGATCAAGGACCGGTTCCGCAAGGCGGAGCTGCTCGTCTCCTCGTTCGCGACCTCGACCGCGTTGCTCCGTCCCGGCGATGTGATCGAGGTCGATGCCGGTCCCGCCGGCCGCGTGCGCACGCGGCTCACGGTGTGACATGAGCCCGCGCCGCCTCGCCTTCGTGCTCGCGATCGCGACGTCCGCGGTGCTCGTCGCGATGGTGATGGTGTCGGTCGTCACCGGCGCGACGCAGGAGGCGCACGAGTACTACTCGCCGCCGCGCGCATACGCCGTGGGCCTGCTCGCACACGCGAATGGTCTGCGTCTGTTGATGGGGCTCGACCTCGCGTTCCTCGTGCTCTACACCGCGCTGTTCGCCACGCTCGCGAAGTTCCTGACCGAGCTCGGCCGGCCGTTCGTGCGGCTCGCGCTCGCGTTCATGATCGGTACCGCGGTGCTCGACGCCATCGAGGATCACCAGATCATCACGGCGCTCGATCTCGCGCAGCACGGCGAGCTTGTCAGCGAGACCTGGGTCGCAGCGCAGCAGGTGCTATCGGGAACGAAGTTCGCGCTGTCGTACGTCGGCCTGGTCCTGTTCGGCCTCGCGATCCCACGCACGCGCAAGCTCGGTATCGTGCTCGCGGTGTTCCTCACTGTCGGCACGCTGCTCACGGCGGTGCTCTCCCTCGGCGCGCCCCCCGATCTGCGTGCAAACCTCGACAGCACGCGCTGGCTGAGCTTCCTCGCCGGGTTCACGGTGCTCGCGCTGTGGCTGCGCACCGAGCCGGATCCGTCGTGACCCGCCGCACCCAGATCCTCCTCGGCGCAGCCGCGGTCGCGGTGATCCTTCACCTCGTGATCGTGATCTCGGTCGCGAAGCAGCCGCTGCGCGTGAACGCGTTTCCCGAGCAGCGATCGCTGATCTGGAAGTACCACCACGACACGATCCACCGCGCCGGCCCCGGCTCGGACTTCTTCGCCGTCTATCACGCCGCCGTCAAGCAAGCGCGCGGTGAGAGCCCGTACGACAACAAGGAGAGCCCGCGCGTCACGCCGGAGTTCTATCCGTTCCGCTACCTGCCGATCGTCGGGCAGACGCTCGGCCGTGGCGCGACGATGTTCGACGGCCGCACCGCCTACGTGATCTGGTGCGTGCTGCTCGAGCTGCTGCTCGCCGGCACGCTGCTCGTGCTCTGGAAGATCGAGGCCTCGCGGCGCTGGAAGCTCGGGCTCTCCGCTGCGCTGCTGTTCTCGAGCCCGTACTTCCTCGAGGTGCACATCGGTCAGTTCACGTTCGCGACGTGCGCGCTGCTCGCGATCGGTCTCGCGCTGCTCGATCGATCCGAGAAGTCATTCTCGGCCGGCGGCACCGCTGCCTACGCCGCCGCCGTGCTGCTCAAGGTCTTCCCGCTCGCCGCAGGCGCCGCGCTGATCCGGCGGCGCAAGGGCTTCTACGCGGCGGCCGTCGCCGGTGGCCTCGTGCTGATCACCGCGGTGCCCTACTTCCTGTCGTATCCCGACGAGTGGAAGGCGTTCGCGAAGGTGAACTTTGGCGACACGGGCACCGAGGGCTTCCACGGCGGGAACTACGGCTTCCTCTACATGGTGTTCCTCGCGATGAAGGGCATCGCCGGTCCCGCGGCCGTGAAGGGCTTCTTGATCTTCGCGCGCAACTGGCAGCTGGTCGTGCTCGGCATCACCGCGATCCTCGTGCTGTGGAAGAAGCCGACCATCCTCACCGGCGGCCTGACGCTCGCGCTCGCGCACATGATCTCGTACAAGCACGTGTGGGAGCACCACGCGAGTGGCGCCGTCGTGCTCGGGGTGTTCCTGCTCGTGCGCCTCAACCAGGACCGCGCGTGGATCGGCCGCTGGATCGCGCTCGGCTGCGTGATCGTGCTCGCGCTGCCGACGCCGTTCGTGCTCGTCGACACCCTCGACCCGCACATCTACGATCCGACACCGATGTGGTCGCCGTTCTGGCGGTTCACGCTCGCCGCGAGCAAGGGCCTGCCGATGTTCGTGCTGTGGGTGGTCGGCGCGATCCAGTGCTACCGCGAAGGACGCGCTGCAGATCTCGCTGCGAGTACCTAGGCCCCGACCGAGACTGCGAAGCCGACGCGAGCACCACCGCCGGGCCGCTCGCTGATCCACGCGCCTCCGTCGTGCGCGACGGCGATTCGCGACACCAGCGCGAGGCCGAGACCGAGGCCCCCCGCACTCGACGGTACGAACGCGCGGAACGCATCGGCCTTGCGATCCGGGGGCACGCCGGGGCCGGCATCGTCTACCTCGATCGCGACCTGGTTCGCGCGGCGCTCGATGCGGACGGCGACTGCGCCCTTGCCGTGGACGCGCGCGTTGTCGAGGAGGTTCGCGACGGCGCGGCGCACGAGCGTCGGATCGATCGGAGCACGCACGTCGCCGATCGCCTCGATTGCCTCGGGCGCAACGCCGGCGGAGGTGGCGGCGTCGCTGACGAGCTCGCCGAGATCGAGCTCGCGGCGGTCGAGGTTGCCGAACTCGAGGCGCGACTGGGCCAGGAGGCGGCCGACGAGATCGTCGAGCATCAGCACTTCCTTCTCGAGCTCGCCGAGCGCCTTCGGATCGTTGGTGTCGCGCGCGGTCTCGATCAGGACGCGCATGTGCCCGAGCGGTGTGCGTAGCTCGTGCGAGACGGCGGCGAGCAGCTGTCGCTGATCGGCGAGCTGCTGCTGGATCTTCGTCGTCATGTCGTTGAGCGCCGTCGCGAGCAGCCGGACCTCGCCGCCGTAGCGATCGGGATCGAGGCGGGTGTCGAGCTTGCCGTCGCCGATGTCCTGCGCCGCGCGGATCGCGATCAGCAGCGGACGGGTCAGGCGCCACGCGATGCCGCCGGAGATCATGAGCAGCAGCATCAGCGCGAGGACGATGTGCCACCACTTGCGATCGGCCCACAGGTGCAAGCCGACGGCGATGCCGGCACCGAAGGCGAGCGTGAACCAGATGAACATCCGGCGCCGCATGCGCGACATCAGCCACCACGGCTGCCAGCGGTGCTTGGGATCGCGCGAACGCATCCACATCTCGCGCTCGGCGTGTAGCTCGTGCCAGCGCTGATGACGGCGCGCGTGGCGCTCGTGGCGGTGGTGGTGCTTCCGGTGGTGGCGCTCGTGGCGCACGCGGCGGGCGCCGTCGGCGCGAGTTTCGCCGCGGTGCAGTGTGATCACCTCGCAGTTGCCGAGCTTGACCTTGCCGGTGACGCGGATGCGGGGTGCATCGGCCTCGCCCGCGATCGAATCCTTGAGGTGCTCGGACTCCGCGACGTTGCCGCCCACGGTCTGCACGTCGAGCGTGACGTTCATCCCCGGAGGAACGATCAGCTCGAAGTTACCCATCGTGATCTGCACGTCGATCGTGGTCGCGCCGGGTGAGAGCTTCGCGTCGCGCAGGTCGAGCTCGCAGTTGCCCCACAGCACGCGGACGTCGAGATGCTCGGGCACGCTCCACGTGCCGCGGCGCTCGATCGAGCCCATCGTGACGCGGAGCTCCTTCGCGGGCTCGTCGCTCACGGCTCGTCCGCCGACCGCGCGAGCACGTATCCGACACCGCGGACGGTGCGGATTCGCGTCGGCGGATCGTCATTGAGCTTCTTGCGGAGGCGGGAGATGTGCACGTCGACCGCGCGCTCACCGACGGACACATCGCCACGGCCCGCGAGCTCGAGCAACGCGGCCCGCGGTACGACGCGGCCTGCGCGGCGCAGGAGTGCGGTTAGCAGATCGATCTCGATGCCGGTCAGCTCGACCGGAGTACCGTCGACCCAGGCCTCGCGACTGCCTGTATCGATGGTGATCCCGGAGGCCGACAACTTCTCGGCGACCGTATCGGGTTGCGCTCGGCGAAGCACCGCACGCAGGCGCGCGAGGAGCTCGCGCGGAGAGAACGGCTTGGCGATGTAGTCATCGGCACCGAGCTCGAGCCCGACGACCCGATCGGCCTCGTCGCCGCGCGCGGTCAGCATGAGCACCGGGATGCGATGGCCGGCCTCGCGGACCTTTCGAAGGACGGCGAGCCCATCCATGCCGGGCATCATCACGTCGAGCACGACGGCGTCGAAGCCGCCGGCCGCGAGCGCCGACAGCCCCGCCTGACCGCCGCCGGCGTGGACCAACGCCACACCCTGCGGGGTCAAGTAGCCGCCGAGCAGCTCCGCGAGCCGCGCGTCGTCGTCGATCAGCAGGACCCGCACCTCTGCATCATCTCAGCGGTAGGGCCCACGGCGCCAGAACCCGCCGCCATTGCGGTCGATCAGGTCGCCGACGGTCTGGCGCTGGCGGTCATCGAGGACCGCGTGGATGTTGCGCAGGGCATCGAGCACGGCCGTGCGGGCTTCGCCGGTCGATGCGTCCACGCGTCCGAGCAGCGCGCCGAGCGCGGCATCGTCGAGCACCGGGCCTCGCACCGCCGCCGCGAGATCCGGCTTCGCGTCCTTGAGGCTCGTCCGAGCGCCGTACATGCGCTCCTGGAGCTTCTCGATCTCCCCGACGATCACGCGCTCTTGCGCGGGCGTCGCGTCGATCCGCGCGAGCGCGGCGTGCAGCATCCACCGGTTGCGGCCGCCGTGCCGTCCGTGGTGGTGGTGCCAGCCGTGCCAGTGTCCGCCGTGACCGTGGTGACCGTACCCGTGGCAGCGGCGAGCGCGCCGCATGGCAACGAAACCGAGAACGCCGAGGCCAATCGCGAGACAGATCATGGTGTGAGTCCTTTCACTGGCTCAGGATGGGCGGCGCATGTTTCATCACGGGCCGGCGCTCCATGAAGAAACATTGCAGTCGCGTCCGGCGTCCGACCGGGTGCCGGCCAACCGGCCGGTGGCCGGCCGCGCGCTCCAGCTAACTCCGCGTGGCTCCACGCTGCCGAGCTGGCCCGCCGCGTGCTTTGGCTCGGCGCATGGTCGCGCACATCCTGTCCTGCACTCTCGACGGCATCGATGCGGTGCTCGTCGATGTCGAGTGCGAGATCTCGCCCGGGCTCCCCGGCTATCACCTCGTCGGGCTCGCGGCGCCTTCCGTCAAGGAAGGCGCCACGCGAATCCGCAGCGCGTTGATCTCGATCGGCGCGGACCTTCCGCTAAAGAAGGTCACGGTCAACCTCGCGCCCGCGGATCTGCGTAAGCCCGGCGCCGCGCTCGACCTGCCGATCGCGACCGCGGTGATGGTGTCGAACGGAGCGCGGCCTGACGTCGTCGAGGGTCTGCTCGTGCTCGGCGAGCTCGGCCTCGACGGTTCGGTGCGCCGCGTTCACGGCGTGCTCGCGGCGGCGATGCTCGCGAAGCAGCGCGGCCTGCGCGGCATGATCGTGCCTGCGGACTCCGTTGATGAGGCGATGGTCGTCGATGGGCTCGAGATCTACGGCGTCTCGCACCTGAGTCAGATCGTAGATGCGTTCGCTGGCTGCGCGTTGCCGGCGGGCATGTCGCGCGGGCCGAAGGTGATCACGATGCCAGGCGTCGACATGGCCGAGGTGCGCGGGCAGGGGCTCTCGCGTCGCGCGATCGAGATCGCCGTCGCGGGTGGCCACAACCTGATGCTGTCGGGGCCACCGGGTACTGGCAAGACGATGCTGGCGCGCCGGATCCCGACGGTACTGCCACCGATGACGCGCGACGAGGCGCTCGAATGCACGAAGGTGTACTCGGCGCTCGGCCTCTCGGACGGGTTGATCACCGAGCGGCCGTTCCGCGCGCCGCATCACACGATCTCGACGCAAGCGTTGCTCGGCGGCGGGACCGTGCCACGGCCTGGCGAGATCTCGCTCGCGCACAACGGCGTGCTGTTCCTCGATGAGATGCCGGAGTTCGCGCGCAACGCGATCGAGTCGTTGCGCGAGCCGCTCGAGGAGCGCTCGGTCACGATCGGTCGGGTCAGCGGAACGCTCCGGCTACCCGCTTCATTCTTGCTCGTCGCTGCGGCGAACCCATGTCCATGTGGCTGGCTGTACTCGGGCGTGCGCGAGTGCACGTGTGCACCGGCATCGCTCGATCGCTATCGCTTGCGAATGTCGGGCCCGTTGCTCGATCGGATCGACCTCCAGGTCCACGTCGATCCGGTCTCGTTGCAAACGCTTCGCGATGTCGAGCCCGGCGAAAGGTCCGAGTCGATCCGCGAGCGAGTGATCGTCGCGCGCGAGCGACAACAGAAGCGCCTCGCGCGCTTCCGCATCGGCTGCAACGCCGAGATGACGAGCCGGATCATGCGACTCACCTGCAGGCTCGACGCACGCACCGAGGGTGTGCTCGCGGAGATCGTGCACACGGACGGCAAGTACACGGCGCGCTCGATCGACCGGCTGATCAAGTGCGCTCGCACCGTCGCCGACCTCGAGGGCAGCGATCGGATCCAACCGGAGCACCTGCGCGACGTGGCGTCCTTCAGGGACGTTCACATGGCGCAGCAGGTATTCGAGCTCGCGCGGATCGTGATCGCGGCCGGCAGGGACAAGCCGCCAGCGGACCCGCATCCGCTCGCCGCGGAGCTCGCACCGCCCGAACCGGAGCCCGCTCCACCCGCGAACTGATTCCGACGTTCTCGACAACCTCACCCTCAGGACACTTCGATGACCCCGCTCGCTCACGAGATCTATCGCCAGCTCCTCCGTCACCTCCGCAGGGGTAACCCGTCCATCACGTACGCGGAGCTCGCCGCGGCCGTCAGCAAGAAGTACCCGACACACCCGCGCAGCTCCGCGCTCTACGCCGCGCTCGGCGAGGTGACGTCGGCCTGCCGTGCGAAGTCGCTGCCGTGTCTCCCCGCGATCGTGTGGAGCTCGACCGCCGCGCAGCCGGGCGTCGGCTACTTCAAGGTCGCGCACCCGCGCGCGAAGACCGAGAAGTCGCAGGTCGAAGCATGGGAGCGCGAGCACGCCGATGTCGTGCGCGAGGCCATGAAGTTCCCGCCCACATTGTGATGACGTCGTTCAACGGGGCCCATATCCGGCTCGGTTCGACCGAGATGCTGATCGTCAGTGTTCGTCCGCGGATCCTCGATGATCACTACGAGTGCGAGCTGATTCGCATCGCGTTCGAGGTCCGGTATCGCGTGCCGGTCGTCGTGATGGCACAAGACGAAGATGGGCAGCCGCGGTTCCGAGGCCGTCCGAAGCATGTCGCGGCACTCCGCAGCGTCAAGGTGGCCTCGCTTCCGTGGAGCCGCTTTCAACCTGGAGGCTGAGTATGACGATAAGTCCAGCCCGAGCATGCTTGTGAAGCTCGCCGTGAGTGTCAGCCCTGCAGAACTGTTTCTTCCCGCGACGCGAGCGCGCTGGCCTGGTAGCTCGACCGGTACCCGTTGCCGCATTTGTCACAATCGAGCTCGAACTGGTACCCAGTGTCGTTGGAATGGTCCCTGTAGTTCCGGGTGAATGCGATGGCGCCCATGAGGCCTGACGTTCATGAGACTCGTCGGGGGAAACCAGCCCCCTTGATCCCGGGAGTCAGCCATGGCATCCCCGTCGGCACTATGGTGACGGTCCGTCGCGGAGTCCTCTCGTTTGTCGTACTGTCCGGTCTCTCCGGGCTCGCGCTCGCGCAGCAGGCCCCGCTGCCGCCGCTCGTGGGCGCTACCGAGGTCGTCAAGCTGAACCCGCCCGCGGGCTTCATCGATGACCCGGTCGCGACCGACAGCGAGCGGATCGCGTACGTGGTCGCGGAGACCGGCAGCAAGGCCGAGCTCCACGTGTACAGCTACGCGCTCAAGGCCGAACAGGTGGTCGACATCACCGGCGTGACGCTCCGCCCGGTGGCGCTTCAGCTCGTCGGTCCGCGCGCGCTCGTGATCGGCGTGACCGAGGACGGCAGCAACATCGCCGCGCTCGTCGAGCTCGCGCCGAAGGGCAAGCAGAAGGCGGGCGCGGTGGTGTACAAGCTCGGCCCCGCGACGCACATCACGCCGATCGTTCGCGACGGCAAGGCGCGACTCGCCGTGCACCGCGCCACCGCGAGCACCTCGGGAACGCGTCACGAGCTCGACCTGATCGCGATCGAGACGGGCAAGCGGATCGCCGCGGGTCGATCGTTCGAGCTCGACACCGCGAGCAAGCAGGCGAAGCTCGAGCTGACGGTCAACCACTGGAGCGACGGCTTCACGAAGGCGCACGGCATCAAGGCGGGTGCGTGGGACCGCAAGGAAGATACGCGCTCTCCGGATGTGGAGGCCGCGTACGATCTGATCACCGGCAAGGTCGAGATCAAGAGGATCGAAGATCTCTACGAGCAGCGCCGCCGCTTCCAGGCGCTCGCTGACTCCGGCAACCAGCCGGACTTCGTTCGCATGGCGTGGGACAACTCCGGCCTCCAGCTGTGGAAGGCCGGCAAGCCGAAGCCGATCACGTTCGACGAGCCGCTCTCCACCTACGACGCGAAGTCGATGCAGGCGATCGTCACGGCCGACGGCGGCGCGTGGATCGCGTTCAAGGTCGATCCGGTCAACGCCGCGGCCGTCGCGCGCAAGAAGGCCGATCCGGAGTACTTCGACATCTTCCGCGTCAGCGCCGACGGCAAGGCGCAGCGCAAGGCGCGCGTGCTCGCGAAGGGGATGCGCCACCGGTTCGGTCTCGTCGCCGACAAGGCGGGCGACAAGTTCTGGCTGCTCGAGCGCAACCTCGGCATGGATCGCGGCGGCCGCAGCCTCACCGTGCTTCAGGCTCAGTAAGCGTTGATCAACCTACGCACCGCCTGCGGCGGTGCTGCGCGGGCCGGCGGAGCCGGACCTTGCTGTCAACCTACGCACCGCCTGCGGCGGTGCTGCGCGGGACGGCGGAGCCGGACCTTGCTGTCAACCTACGCACCGCCTGCGGCGGTGCTGCGCGGGACGGCGGAGCCGGACCTTGCTGTC
>JACCRC010000005.1 GCA_013813765.1 Deltaproteobacteria bacterium
GGGACTGGATGGCGGTCGCCGACATCCAGGGCCGCCGACTCGCGCTCGCGCGTTCGCCAGCGGACAAGGTCGCGATCCACGCGGAGATGGCGCGGACCGCGGAGCACCACCGCCAGTCGATCGACGACGCGATCGCGAGCTGGTACTCGGCGCTCGATGTCGACAAGAGCTACCAGCCCGCCTACGCGGAGCTCGACCGTCTGCTGACGCAGGCGAACCGCTCGCACGATCTCGTCGAGCTTCTCGAGAAGAAGGCGGAGCTGATGGCCGCCCTCGGCGACGGTCCCGGCGAGATCGCTGCGCTCGCGCGTGCCGCCGACGTCTGGGAAGGCCAGCTCGATAACCCCGATGCCGCCGGTGAGATTCTCGAGAAGATCCTGCGCCGCGAGCCCGGCTCCGTCGCCGCGCTCACCCGGCTCTCGAAGATCTACGAGCGCTCGGGCGACTGGGACAAGTGCAAGGCCGCGCTCGAGCAAGCGCTCAAGCTGTCACCCACCGGTCGCGATGCGGCAGATCTATTCTTCCGCCTGGGCGAGGTCGCGCGCGTCGGCGATTCCGACAACGACACAGCGATCCAGCACTACGCGCAGGCGTTACGCCACGAGATCACGCACACCGCCGCGCTCGGCGCACTCGAGAAGCTCGCACGGGAACGCCGCGATGATCGGCTGCTGGCGGATCTGCTCCAGCGCCGGGTCGAGACGATCCATGCGCCCGCGGAGCGGGTCGCGCTACTCGTCGAGCTCGCGGACCTCGAGCGCAAGGCGAATCGGCCCGACGCTGCGCTCGCAGCCCTGGCGCGCGCAGCGCAGGACGCGCCGACCGATGCGCGCGTGCTCGGACCGCTTGCAGACCTGTACTTCGCGACGAACCGCCTCGACGAGGCCGCGCCGATCTACGATAAGCTCGCCGAGGAGGCGAAGTCGCAGCGCCGCATGAAGGACGTCGCGCGCTACCGCCAGCGGCAGGGTGGCATTCTCGAGGCCCGTAACGATCGGGCCGGCGCGCTCGCGGCCTACGAGGAAGCGCTGCGCGTCAACCCGACCGACGTCACGACGATGACCGGCCTCGGCCGGCTCTACCTCGCGGCGGAGGACTGGGAGAAGGCGCGCAAGATCTACCAGTCGCTCGTGCTGCAGAACATCGACGCCGACGCCGGCGTGACCAAGGGCGAGGTGTACTGGGCGCTTGGCAAGATCCACCTGCACCTGGGCCAGCCGCCGAAGGCGAAGAGCATGTTCCAGCGCGGGCTCGAGATCGAGCCGCAGAATCAGAAGCTGAAGGAAGCGCTGCAGTCCCTCGCGTAACGCGGATTCGCGCAGCGGCTCGCGTTCACTTCGTCGCGGCGGTCTCGGCCTTCGCCGCTGCCTCGGCAGCCGCCTTCTCGGCGCGCTCCTTGGCGGCCGCACCGAACACGGTGCAGGTGTTGTTGCGGATGATCCAGACCGCGTCGTTGAGGCACAGATCCATGTCGGTCAGCACGCAGTCGACATCATCCTCGTCGACGAGCAGTGCATCGTAGAAGCCGCAGTCGACGCCGAGCGTGAGGTTCTCGTCGGGGAGAAGCACGTCACCCCTCAACAGATTTGCGCCCCACGTGCCGCTGTTTACCGGCGTGAGGTAGAGCTCGACGATCGCGAAGTCCGACTGGTTGTCCACGACGAGCGACGAGTCCGGTACGTCATCGATGATGACGGTACCGGAGCCACCGCCGCCGCATGCGGCCGCGGAGAGGGACAGGGTGGCCGCAAGGGCCGCGACAGCGAGGCGATTGGTCAGCATGATGACGAGAGCTGGAGCAACGGTCGTGCCGCTCACGATGCTCGTGAGTTCGCGGGGAAACGCGATTCGAATGGCGTGCGCGGCAGCGCGCGTGCGCGGATGACGCTCGGAAAAGTTCGCGGTCAGCGCGTCAGCGGCCGCACTGCTTCTCGGCGCGTTTCACCTGTGCAATCGCCTGCGAAGGAGTGTCCTCGCTCTTCGAGATCGCGAGGAGCTTTGCCTTCGCCGCAGGTGGACACGCGGGGCCGAGCGCACCGAGCGCCTGTGCCGCAGCGGCGACGATCTCCGGAAACGCCGAGTCATCGAGCGCAGCCATCAGCACCTGCGCTGCGCCCGGTGCATCGAGCCGCGCGATCGAAGCTGCCGCGATCTGCGCGAGCGCCAGTGCCTCTGCGCTCTCGAGTGCGGCGCCACGCCACTTCGCGAACCTACCGACGAGGATCTTGCCGAGCTCGCGATCGCCGAGCGCGACCGCGAGATCGACGGCCTGTGTTCGAACTTCGAGCGGCGCCTTGCTGTCGTCCCACGTGCGTGCAAGCAGATCGGCGACGCCGGCCGCGCGGCACTGCACGAGTGCGATCAAGGAATCGCGGCGCACATCGACAGAGGCATCCTTCCTCACCGCATCCGCGAGCGCGGTGGCCGGGCCGATGCGCTGGCAGCGCGAGCTGAGCGTGGTCGCTGCGCGGCGGCGAACCTCGGGCCAGCGATCCGACGAGAGTGCGCTGATGATCACGCGATCGATGCCGTCGGGTGCGCCCGAGCTGTGCCATGGCGATGCCGGATCGGCGGTGGCGCCCGCGAGTGCCGATAGCACCGCGAGTCGCACACCCGGATCCGGATCCGCCACGTGGCCGAGCACGAGACCGAGCGCCTCGGTGCGTGGAGCGGTGCCGATCGCGCGGATCGCGACCTGGCGCAGCGCGGAGGACTCGGCGCCGGCGGGGAGCGCGCGCAACAACCTCTCGATCTCCGCGATCGCCGCGGCATCACCGACGGTCGCGATGCCGTCGATCACGCGGTACCGGCGCTCGTAGTCGGTCGCGCCGGGCAGGGCGAGGCGCAGCGCCTCGAGCGCAGCGCCGCGTTCGGCAGGGTTCGCGCGCGCGCGCCGGGTGACCGCACGCCACAGATCGCCCGCGGCGGTCGCTCGACTCTGCGCGGTCGCGCGATCGATCAGCGCGTCCATCGGTGCGCTGCTCACGCGATCGATCACGGCGCGGCGAAGCTCCCGCTGGCCCTTTCCGGCGAGGTCG
This sequence comes from Deltaproteobacteria bacterium, assembly GCA_013813765.1. Classification (GTDB taxonomy): domain Bacteria; phylum Myxococcota_A; class Polyangia; order Haliangiales; family Haliangiaceae; genus JABFXX01. The sequence goes on from JACCRC010000005.1 coordinate 3,039, forward strand.
ACGAGCAGCGGCAGCTCCGTCGGGCCGACGCTGATCCGCTTCACGGCCGCGACGCGCGCCTCCATCTCGAGGCTCGCCTTGCCCGCGAGCTCCGCGAGCTCGGTGCTCATGCCGAGCTCGCCGAGTGCGTCGATCACCGCGATCAGCTCCTGATCGCGCACCCACTTCTCGCCGGCGGCACGTGCGAGCGTGGGCCCGGTGGCGGGATCCTTGATCTTGACGAGTGCGCGCACGAGGCGAGCGCGCGCAGCGGCGTCCTGCGTGCGCGTGATCTCGGCGTCGAGCGCCTGCGCTCCGATGGCGCCGCGTCGCGCGAGCGCTTGCGCAGCGCTGTTTGCGCCATCGCCGCCCTCGGCGACCGCCTTGACGAGCATCGCGTCGCCGCCTCCGGCACGCTCACCCTCGGCGAAGATCTCGAGCTCCGCGATCGCCGTCTGTCCGCCCGGCGGACCATAGGTGGCTTCGATCACGACGGTGACGCAGCCGCCGATCGCCTCGGGCAGATCGGCGACGTACGCGCTCCCGGCCGGGTCGCTCGCCGCATCCGGGAGGTCGACGTGCCACGCGCCCTGCGCGCTGACGACGCCGAGGCGCTTCGGGCGATTCGCTGGCTTTGGTCCCGCGACGATCCGCAGCTGCCGCGCCTTCGCGGCGGTGACCTTGCTCTCGAACGTGAAGAACTGCCCCGTGCCATCCGAGGAGAGCTCTTCGCGCCACGCGGTGTCTGGGCGCGCGTCGTCGAGCTCGGTCGGCGTGCCGAGGCCTCCGGCGTCCCCGGTGCCGGGCTGATGCGACGCGACGCGCGCGCGGAACAGCACCGACGGCGGAGCGGGGGTCGCGTCGAGCTTCGCGGTCACCGTGGTCGCCGTCGCGGGAACCCCGGTCGGGATCTTCGACACGCGCTTGAACTGCGTGCCATCAAACTTGTCCGCAAATAGATATGCCGGCTTTCCATCGCAGCGACGAAGCCCGGCGCGCGACTGGTAGCGATACACCTCGTTGTCGTTCACGTCGATGTCGACCGCGTAGTCGGCATCGAGCCCGACGCCGCCGAGCGGGAACCGCGCCGCTTCCTTCCAGGTCGCTCCGGCACGCGTGAGCACGATGCCCTGGCGCGCGGAGGGTGGCCCGAGGTCGACCACGACGATCGGCTTGCCATCGCGCCGGCCGACGAACAGCTTCGCGCGCGACGCGTCGGGCGCGATCTTGATCGTCCCCGCGAGCTTGCCGGCGATCGTGACCACGCCGTCGGGTCCGAGCTCGACCGCCTCGAGGGTGCCATCGCCGTCGAGGTCTGCCGTCGTCGCGGCGACCGGCGCGGCATGAGCGCGTCCGGCGACGAGGAGCGTTGCAGCGACACCGAGCCTTCGCATCCCGTGCAGCCTACCACCGCGTGCGAGCATGCCCACCGGGACACCGGGCGCAGCCTGCGATTGCACGTGCTAGCGTGCCGCGCCTTGTTCGCGCCCGCCGACTACACGTTCGAGCTACCGCCGGAGTTGATCGCTCGCGAGCCTGCAGCCGCGCGCGATGCGTCGCGGCTGCTCCACGTGACCCCGGCGGGGCCGTTCGGCGATCACGTCTTCGGCGACCTCGTCGAGCTCTTGCCGCCCGATGCGGTGATCATCGCGAACGACACGCGCGTCATCCCGGCGCGCATCCTCGGTACGAAGGACACCGGCGGCAACGTCGAGGTGCTGTTCCTCGAACCCGAAGGTGACGGGTCCGCGGGCCACGCATCGTGGCGCTGCCTCGCGAAGGCGCGGCGACCGCTGCGGCCGGGGCAGTTGATCCGGGTCACCGGCTCTGACGTGACCCTCATGGTGGTGTCGGAGCGCGCAGGCGATGGCTCGCTGCTCGTCGCCGCGCCGGCCGACACGATCGGCTTCCTCGAGGCGCACGGCCGCATCCCGCTGCCGCACTACCTCGGCCGTGATGCGACCGCCGAGGATCGCGCGAGCTATCAGACGATGTTTGCCGCGCATCCCGGCGCGGTCGCCGCGCCGACCGCAGGCCTGCACATGACGCCGGCGATCACCGAGCGACTCGCGGCGCGCGGCATCGCAGTCGCGACGCTGACGCTCCACGTCGGCTGGGGGACGTTCGCGCCGATCCGCACCGACGACCTGCGCGAGCACGTGATGCACCGCGAGCGGTTCGTGATCCCCGAAGCAACCGCGGAGCTCGTCGGCTCCGGTCGTCCGATCGTCGCGCTCGGCACCACCGCACTGCGCGCGCTCGAGGCCGCCGCCACCGCACCGCGCACGGTACCCGCGGGCCCCGGCTCGACGGACATCTTCATCTATCCCGGTTCGGCCCACACGTTCCGCGTCGTCGATCATCTGATCACGAACTTCCACCTCCCCGAGTCGACGCTGCTGATGCTCGTATGTGCGTTCGCCGGCACGGATCGCGTGCTCGCGGCCTATCGTCACGCGGTCGCGACGCGCTATCGGTTCTTCAGCTACGGCGACGCCACACTCGTGCATCGATGCTGACCCAGCTGCCCACCCCCGGATTTTCGTTCGAGCTACTCGCGACGCTCGGGAATGCTCGTGCGGGCATCTTGCACACGCCGCGCGGCGACATCCTGACGCCGGTGTTCATGCCGGTCGGCACCGCGGGCACGGTCAAGGCGATGACCGCCGACGAGCTACGCGCCGATCCGATCGACGCGAAGATCATCCTCGGGAACACGTACCACCTCTACCTTCGCCCCGGCCTCGAGGTGATGGAGCTCGTCGGTGGTCTGCACAAGTTCGCGGCGTGGGATCGCCCGATCCTCACCGACTCCGGCGGCTATCAGGTGTTCTCGCTCGCCGCCATCAACGAGATCGACGACGAGGGTGTGACGTTCCGCTCACACATCGACGGCAGCAAGCACCGCTTGACACCCGAGGTGTCGATGCACATCCAGAAGGTGCTCGGCTCCGACATCGCGATGTGCTTCGACCAATGCCCTCCGGGCGACGCCCCCGCGGACATCCAAGAGGTCGCGCTGGCGCGTACGACACGGTGGGCGGCGCGCTGTCGTGCGGCAGAGCGTGCGAGCGGTCAGGCTCTGTTCGGGATCCTCCAAGGTGGCATCGACACGCAGCGTAGACTCCGCCATGCGGAGGAGATCACGAAGCTCGACTTCGATGGTCACGCGCTCGGCGGGCTCGCCGTCGGCGAGAGCGTGGATGACACCTATCGGGTCCTGGACGAGGTCGCGCATACGCTCCCCGCGGAGAAGCCGCGGTACCTCATGGGCGTCGGCACACCGCAGGACATCGAGCGCGGGATCATGGCCGGCATCGACATGTTCGATTGCGTCATGCCTACCCGCAACGCACGCAACGGCTACCTCTTCGCCAGGGGCGGCCGGGTCAACATCCCGAACGCCGCGAACCGCACCGATCTCGGACCGATCGACCCGACCTGCCCGTGCTCGACGTGTCGCACGCACTCCCGCGCCTACCTGCGACATCTTTACCAAGCAAAAGAGATCCTGTACGCGCGCCTCGCAACCCTGCACAACCTCACGTTCTACGCGAGACATGTCCGGGCGATCCGCGACCGGATCCTCACGGAGGGTATGCGTGCTTGACCCCTTTTTCCGCGGATGCTACGCAACCGCTGATTTTTACGACGTCTAGGCCCGCGGGGCCGTTAGCAGGAGAGCGCCATGCAAGCGATGCAGCCGATCATGATGATGCTGGTGATGTTTGGGATTTTCTACTTCATCCTGATCCGCCCGCAGGTGCGACGTCAGAAGGAGCACCAGGCGGTGCTCGCGAAGCTCGGAAAGGGCGATGAGGTCATCACTCGCGGTGGCATGATCGGCAAGATCACGGGCATCTCGGACGACGGCGTTCTCGTCCTCGAGCTGCAGGAGAAGGTCCGCGTTCGCGTTCCGCGCGCGTACATCGAAGGCAAGTGGGACGGCAAGGTCCCGGCTACTGCGGCGAAGGCCGCCTGATACCCGCGCTTTATTTCGGAACGTTCGAGGTGGTTCATGGACCGTAGTCTGAAGTGGCGAACGATCGCCCTGTTGCTGGGCTGCTTGCTCTTCGTCGGCATCCTCATGCCGAGCTTCATGAGCAGGGATCAGCTGCCCAGCTGGTTCCCGTTCGAGAAGAAGATCAACCTGGGGCTCGATCTCCAGGGCGGTCTGCACATCGTCTACAGCATCGACCTGGACAAGGCGATCGACGACAAGGCCTCCGAGATCAAGCGCGACCTCGAAGCGCGGTTCTCCGACGAGAAGACCGCGGCGGTCGTGAGGACGCCGTCGTCGCCCCTCGGCGCTGTCTACGTCTCGCTGACCGATCAGGCCAAGCGCGAGGCCGCGTTGTCGGCGATCACCGCCGACTACGGTGGGGAAACCGTCATGATGGATTGCCCCGCGGCCGAGCCGCCGGGGTCGATCTGCTTCCGCGTGTCTTCGGACTACGCCGATGGCATCAAGCGCGCCGCGTTGACCAATGCCGTCGCGACCATCCGCGAGCGCATCGACGAGAAGGGCATCGCAGAGCCTACCGTGGTCGAGAAGGGCGACGAGATCCTCGTCGAGCTCCCGGGCATCGACAAGGAGTCGATCCAGGAGACGCGAGACATCATCGCGCGCACCGCGAAGCTCGAGTTCAAGGTTGTCGACGAGAACTCCGAGTACATGAAGCGCCTCTACGCGCACGTCGGCAGCGAGGGCAAGGAGAACCGGCCCACCGACCCCGCGGCGATCGCGGCGGAGATCCGGGCCGAGATCGATCAGTGGCGCCCCGAGGACGGCGGCGGCATGCGCACCGACTACTTCCTGATGGCGCACGACCGCGAGCAGCTGCTGACGCCCGAAGAGGCGAAGGCGATCGGCTGCCTCAACAAGGGCAACAAGGACAAGCTCGAGAACGGTCGCATCAAGTGCAACGTCACCGGCCGCCGCGTCCTCGATCTGTACCTGTTCGGCGACGACAAGCTCGGCATCAAGGGCCTCGCCGACACCGACCCCGCGTTCAAGCTGCCCGATGATCGTCAGATCAGCTACGAGTACAACGAGCCGGCCCCCGAGGCGAAGGACAAGCGCCCGTACTGGCGCAGCTACTACCTAGACCGCGCCGTTCGGTTGACCGGTTCCGGCATCTCCGACGCGATGGGCAGCTACGACCCGAACACGAACCGCCCGATCGTGCTCCTCGACTTCAACCGCTACGGCAGCCGCGTCTTCGGGGACCTGACGGCGCAGATCGTCGGCAAGAAGCTCGCGACCATCCTCGACGACAAGGTCAAGAGCGCCCCGATCATCAACGGTGCGATCCGCGGTGGCCGCGCATCGATCACCATGGGCGGCAGCGAAGCCACCCGTATGGAGGCGGAGCGCAACGAGCTCGTCAACGTGCTGAAGACCGGCTCGCTGCCCGCGCCGCTGCACGAGGAGACCTCCTCCGAGGTCGGTCCCTCGCTCGGCCGGGACTCGATCGAGAAGACCCGCCTGTCGTTCCTGATCGGCATCGCGCTCGTCTTCATCATCATGATCGGCATCTATCGCTGGTCCGGGTGGATCAGCGTGTTCGGCGTCATGTTCCACATCATGATGACGCTGGCAGTGATGGCCGCGTTCGGCGCCACACTGACGTTGCCAGGCATCGCGGCGGTCGTGCTCTCGGTCGGGATGGCGGTCGACGGAAACATCCTGATCTTCGAACGCATACGCGACGAGCTGTTGCTCGGAAAATCCGTGCGAGGTGCCGTCGACCTCGGGTACTCACGCGCCTTCAGCGCCATCCTCGATGGTCAGCTGACAACCGCCGCAGCAGGCTGGGTCCTCCTCCAGTATGGCTCGGGTCCGATCAAGGGCTTCGCCGTGATGCTCCTCGTCGGCGTGTTCACCACACTCGTTTCCAACCTCTGGGTCTCGCGGATCCTCTTCGACTGGTACGTGTCCAGGAAGAAGGGGACCCTGGGCACGATCTCGATCTGAGGCAGTCATGAGTGAACACAAGTTCCGCTACCTGCTCCAGCCCGGAAGTAATTTCGCGTTCGTCGCGAAGTTCAAGGCGTGGATGATCTTCTCCATCATCGCCATCCTGGCGGTGATCGCCGTCTTGTTTGTGAACAAGAGCGTCCGCGGCGACTACATGAACTGGACGATCGACTTCAAGGGCGGCACCGAGATCATCGTCGCTTTCAAGGACAACGCCGGCAACTACACGAAGGCCGACCCGGGCACGGTCCGCGAGATCCTCGAAAAGGAGGACACCAGCACCGAGGTCTCCGACATCTCGTGGTCCGCGGAGGACAAGGACGGCAAGGACATCACCGTCAACGGCATGCTCATCCGCACCACGCGGTTCACGGCGCTCTCGCCCGAGACCGCGAAGGCGGTGGTCGAGGACTTCTCCACCACGTTCAAGGATCGCGACGTCAGCAAGGCCACGTGGTCCGGCGATCGGCTGAGCGTGCGATCGAAGAAGTCGATCACACCCGACCAGGCCGAGGCTCTGTTCTCGAAGCACTCGCTCGAGCTGAAGAAGTGGAACGAGGAAGAGACCAAGCAGTACACCTCGGCCGACGAGGGCTCGGGTGAGTACAACCAGTGGTTCGCGATCTATGGCCTCGACCGCGTGTACGAGCACGCGCTCGAGAAGTCGCTCACCGGCACCGATGTCAACGTCGTGCAGAGCTACGGCGTCGGCGCGAAGGCCGGCGACAAGCTGCGCAACGATGCCGCGAAGTCGATCGTCTACGCCCTCTTCCTCATCATGCTGTACCTCGCGTTCCGGTTCGACATCCGGTACGCGCCGGGCGCGGCGTTCGCGACGATCCACGACGCGGTCATGGTGATCGGCGTGTTCGCCGTGACCTGGACCGAGGTCTCGCTGGTGTCGGTCGCCGGCCTCCTCACCGTGATGGGCTTCTCGGTCAACGACACCGTGATCATGTTCGATCGCGTGCGCGAGAACCAGGCGAAGCTCAAGGACAAGAAGATCGAGCGCATCGTCGATATCTCGATCAACGAGATGCTGGTGCGGACGATCCTCACGTCGTGCACGGTGTTCGCGACGACGCTCGTCATGAACATCTTCGGCGCGGGCATCGTGAAGAACTTTGCGTTCGCGATGAACGTCGGGGTGATCGTCGGCGTGTATTCGTCGATCTTCCTCGCCCTGCCGTTCTTCATGTTCATCTCGAAGAAGTGGTACTCGGGTCCGGCGCCGGCGCGGCGCCGCCTCGGCGCGACTCCGGCCGCCGTCGATGCGAAGCCCGAGGTCGAGTCGAAGCCCGACCCCGACGAAGAGTAGGCAACGATCCCGGGATCTATCCGGGATTCCCTCGGTTTTCGCCCTCCAGTGTCATACCCGCACCGTAGTGTTCGGGCGTGCAACTGCGGATGCGTCCCGCCGACGACGGAATCGTCGCTCGCCTCGCGTCCACCCTGCGTGTTCGCCCTGCGACGGCGCGTTGTCTCGTCGCCCGCGGCGTTCACGAGCCGAGCGATGCCCAGAGCTTCGTCGATCCGCGGCTCGCGGCGCTGCGTCCGCCCACCGGACTCGCAGGTCTGCCGAGCGCGGTTGGCCGGATCGCGGACGCGGTCGTGCGCAAGCAGCGGATCGGTGTGTTCGGTGACTACGACGTCGATGGCGTCACGACCGCCGCGCTGTTGACCTCGTTCCTGCGCGCCGCCGGCGCCGAGGTCGAGGTTGCGGTCGCCAGTCGCAGCGCCGGGTATGGCTTCACCCCCGCCGCCGCCGCCGACTTCGGCGCGCGCGGCTGCCAGCTCGTCATCACCGGCGACTGCGGAACCTCGGACCTCGACGCGCTTGGCATCTGCGCGGGCCTCGGCATGGACGTGATCATCATCGATCACCACACGGTGCCGTCCGCAGATACGCCGCACCCGTCGTTCGCGCTGGTGAATCCGTTCCGCGCCGACTCCACGTTCCCGTTCCGGGGGATGGCCTCGGTCGGTCTCGCGTTCTACGTCGCGGCAGCCGTCCGTACGGAGCTCCGCGACCGCGGTCACTTCCGGACCTGCGCCGAACCGGACGTTCGCGACCTCCTCGATCTCGTCGCGCTCGGCACCATCGCGGACCTCGTGCCGCTGACCGCGGAGAACCGGATCCTCACCGCGCTCGGCCTGCGCCGTCTCCAGGCGCGCGCGCGTCCGGGCGTCGCCGCATTGCTCGCTGCCGCCGGAGTTGATCAGGAGCGCGAGATCGATGCGCGTGTTGTCGGGTGGAAGCTCGCGCCGCGGATCAACGCCCCCGGCCGCCTCGGCGCCGCGGAGCCGTCGTTGTCGCTGCTGCTCGCCGGTCATGACTCCGCCTACGACTGCGCTGCCGTGCTCGAGGCCGCGAACGCGGAGCGCCGCTCGATCCAGGATCGCGTGATGACCGAGGCGCTCGCCCAACTCGGCGATTCGGATCCGGGCGCGGCGATCGTGATCGCCGGCGAGGGCTGGCCGTCCGGCGTCGTCGGCATCGTCGCCGCGAAGCTCGTGGATCGTTACCAGCGGCCCGCGTTCGTGATCGGCATCGATCCGGCCACTGGCATCGGCCGCGGCTCCGCGCGCACGTCGGCCGGGGTGAACCTCTACCAGGCGCTGACGATGGCGAACGAGACGCCGAACTGCCTAGGACGGTTCGGTGGTCACGCTGCGGCGGCCGGCTTCACGATCGATCGCTCGCAGCTCGCCGCGCTGCAGGAGGCACTCGGCTTCGCGTGCACGCGGCTCGCCGAGGGCTCGGGCCCGGTCGCGACTGGTCGCGAGGTCGATGCCGAGGTCCGGCTCGCCGAGGTCGACGAGCGTCTCGCTCAGGAGCTGTCGGGCCTCGGCCCGTTCGGCCAGCAGAACCCCGCTCCGATGCTGATCACGCGCAACTCGCGTGTCACCCAGGTCCGCCGCGTCGGTGATGGGACGCACCTCAAGTTGATGATCGAGGATGACGAGCAGGTCACGCGCAGCGCGATCGGCTTCAACCTCGGCGAGCGTGAGGTCGAAGTCGGTGCGCGTGTCGACCTCGCGTTCGTGCCGACCATCTCGACGTGGCAGGGGCGGCGGAGTGCCGAACTCGAGCTCGCGGATCTGGCGATCGTCGCGCCGTTCTGATTGCGCGACCAGCGCGATTCGAGTACGGGTGCTGCGGGCTGAGAAGAGCGTCTCGTAGCGAAGCGTGACCTCCGCTGGCCACCGCTCAGCGTGCGTGAAGCCCTCGACGACGTCGATCACGCCGCCGCTGATGAAAAGCACGAAGCCCACGCCCTTCTGCAGTCCGGCGACGCCTCACCCGCGCGTTGACCGACCGCTCCGACAGAGCACGACCGATGGGCGAGAGCCAGGGCG
>JACCRC010000046.1 GCA_013813765.1 Deltaproteobacteria bacterium
TCGGCCTCGGCACGGCTGCGCTCGGAGGTCAGCGCTGCCTCGAGCTCGGCGACGCGCGCTTGTAGCGCCTCGCTCGTCGCCGTCGACCGATCCTCGATCACAGATCTCGTCTACCGATCCGCGATCGCGCTGTCGAGATCCAGCGATCAGAATCGACGCGTCAGTGCGTCGTCGCACGTCGTCGCGGCGACACGGGAGGATCGAGGTCGACGCCGTCGAGCAGATCGTCGAGCACGCGCTCCTCGATCGCGAGCGTCGTCGTCCCCTCAGGCGCGAGCGGCAAACGAAACGTCCCGCGATCCAGTCGCTTGTAGAACAAGCACAGTCCGGTGCCGTCGAAGAATAGAACTTTGAGCGCCTCGCGCCGCTTGCCGAAGAACACGAACAGCGCGCCGCTACGAGCTTCGCGCGTCAGTCGGTCAGCGACGATGCCGGCCAGTCGGTCGAAGCCCCAGCGCAGGTCGATCGGCTCGAGGCCGATGAAGACCTCCACGCCGTGCGGGATCATCGCGCGGCTCCTGCGCGAACCACGTCGAGGACCATCGCCAGGGTCTCCCGGTCCGCGCCTGGGGCGACCGCGACGCGGACGCTCGTCGGAGTCACGTCGATCACGATCGCCGCGAACGGAGACGCGAGCGCGGGCCCGGGCGCCGGCGCTGCGGTCACGGTCCGGACCACACGCGCGAGCCGCACCTCCGGCGCGCGCGGCATCTCATGCTTGAGCTTGGAGGACCACCACCGCAAGGTGCTCGCCGCGTAGCCCTCGTGCCGGCTGAAATCCTCCGCCCGCTTTCCACTCGCGCGCCACGCTTCCACGCGCCTCGCCCACGTCTCGGTCGTCGTGCTGCTCGTGTCGATCATCGGAGATCACGATGCGCCACCGACGCCGAGCTCACCAGACGGGGCTCATGCAGCGGATACGGAAACTTGTCTCGCCCGATCGTCGAGACGACGAGCTGCTCGATGGCTTTCAAACGCTGATCGACGAGGTCGTTCATGCGCTGCAGCGCAACGCTGGCATGAACGTCGAGTCGCCGCTGCCGGGGAGGAGTGAAGCTGCTGCCCAGTTCGGGGGGAAGCGCCAGCACCACGCCTTCCACATCTCCGAGCTCGCGTTGCATGTCGGCTCGATCTCCGCGTGCGTGGGTGAGCTGGGCGGGGTGAGGCAAATGAGCTTCGAGGCACGCGAGTACAAGGTCTTCAATGAATGCATTGATAGCGCCATCAGTACGGCGACCGAGGAGTTCTGGAAGCTAGCGCTGGAGACGCGAGAGCTCGAGACGACCGAGCGCGTGGGATTCATGGCGCACGAGCTTCGAAACGCGCTCGCGACCGCACGCATGGCGTTCACGATGCTCCGAACGGGCCAGGTCGGAGTCAGCAGTCGAACCGCAGACGTCCTCGATCGAGCCCTCGGTCGTCTGGAACAGATCGTGGGCCAATCGCTGCTGGACGCACGACTCCGTGCTCACATCGCGGCACAGCAAGTCTCCGTGAGTCTGGAGAAGCTGCTCGGCGAGGTCGTCGAGGCAATCCCTTCGGAGCGTGGGATCGCGATCGCGGTCGAGGTAGAAGGCGGCCTCGAGCTCGTCGCGGACGAGCGCTTGCTCGTCTCGGCGATCAGTAACCTCCTGCAGAACGCGGCGAAGTTCTCGCACAACGGTGCTCGCGTCAGCTTGCGAGCGCGTCGCGACGACGACGCGGTCGTGATCGAGGTCGAGGATGAGTGCGGTGGCCTTCCCGAAGGAACGACGGACGAGCTCTTCAAACCCCACGTTCAGGCGGGCACAGATCGGCGCGGCTTCGGTCTCGGTCTGGCGATCACACGCGAGGCTGCCGAGTTGATCGGCGGAGAGATCTCCGTCCGCAATCTCCCCGGCAAGGGATGCGTGTTCGCGATCAGGTTTCGCCAGCCTCGAGCTGTTGACGCTCGCCAACAGGCGACCCGACGCGCCCAGGGATGACTAGCGGCGCAACTGTGCGCAAGTACGCGCTCGGATGCACGGCATCCGCCATGCAGCGCCGCGGCGTCATGAAGCTGCTCCTCGTTGCACTGCTTGTCACGGCTGCATGCGTGACTGAATCCGATCCTGACGACGCGGTCGCGCAGGAGATCGAGTCGTCGCCGGCGTTCGGCGATGGCGACAACTTCCCGCCGGAGGAGGAGCTCGCGCGGCTCGTCCTCCAGTACTGCGGGATGACCCGCGATGGCGTCACGACCTACAAGGGCCTGACTGGCACGTACCAGCGTCTGGGCCTGACGGGTTCCACCGAGCCCGTGCGGCTCAAGCTCCTCGCGACGCAGGATAATCCCGACGCGAGGGGCACGTTCACGGGGACGTACAGGACCGCGAACGGTTCGACGGCTCCGTACGCGGGACGCTTCGCCGCGATCCCCGACAACCCGGCCATCGGCGCCGCGTTCGTGCTCGATACAAACTCCGATGGCGAGAACGACAAGCTCTACTTCGTGCTCGCGATCCGTCGCTCGTTCGGTCAGGTCCGCGGCCTCTGTCTCGCCGGCGCCGAACATCCGTTCCTGATGTCGCGAACGTACTTCTAGGTGTCGCTCTGGAATATGGGTGAGAGGCGCACAGCCATGCCGACCGCCTCGGGCTCTCGCCAGCGCTCGGCACGGCGCTTCTGCAGCGTCGCGACCACATCGTCGAGCCGCTCGCCGCGCTCGTGATCGTGGCGCTTGCCCTTCTCGCGGTTGCAGCGCGCGCACGCGACCGCAAGGTTCTTCACCTCGTCGGGCCATCGTCCGCGACGACGAGCTTGCTGTTGCAGTGGATGCACTTGCCGACCCACACGATGCGCTCGTCGAGACGCATGCGCTCGAACGTCTTGTCGGTCACCGCGGCCGCGAGGAGGTGGAGGGGACGCGCCATCGGCTGGTCAACCTTGCACGATCTCGAGAACGAGAAGTCGCATAGGATGCCGTCATGCGGGCCCTGCTCCTCACCTGCCTTGCGGCATGCGGTGGCGGCCCGCCGTCAAACATCACCGTCATCGACGCGCACCAGCAGCTCGCGTACCAGCTGCGATCGAATTCGGTGCGGCTCGAGCGCACGTTCACGAAGAACACCCCTCTGAGCTTCGAGATCGACGTTGCCGGAAATGCCGACGCCTTCCCGGGGCCGGATCAAGTCCCGTTCGTGGGCGAGCTGTTCGTGTCGGTGGAGAACCCGTCCGCCCTCGGAGAGGGGGCGGTCGCCGGGGAGCTGCCGGATCGCCAGCGGTATCAGCTCTCGAATCAATTCTTGCCGGCGACCGTTTCGTTCGCGTGGTACGAGCCCGACTCGACGTGCCATCCCGGATGTATGCGGCGCTCGACGCTGCCCATGACCCTCGTCGACAACCTCCTCGGCGGCATCGCGCCTCAGGACGCGACGGTGCAGGTCGCGTTCACCGCGACGTTGACGGGCTGGGTCGTCAGCAGCGACAGCCCCACGACGGCGACACCATCGATCCAGCTCGACGTTCGTTGATCACCGCCGGTCAACCTCACAAGCACGCATCGAGATCGACGATCACGGTCTGAAACGTGGCGCGGGGTCGGTCGAGCAGGATGGGCTCGTCGTCGTGGCTCTCGACCGTCGGCACATCGATCACGATCTCCGGGCCATCGTCGTCGGCCTCGCCTGCAAGCGCCTCGAGCAGGTGGTTCATATCGACCTCGTCGATCGGACCGATCGCGTCGTGAATCGAGCGTGCCGCGGTGACCACCTCGGACGACGTGGGCCGCATTGCGGGATCGGTGGCGAGCATCCGGGCCAGGAGGCGCGTCAGGGCCTCCGGCGCCAGCTCGGACCGGGTCAGCGCCGCGGAGATCGTCTTGCCGAGGCTGAAGACGTCGTCACACCCGTCGATCATCTCGCTCGAGAGCTCGGTATCGTGAACGCGGGCGTTCTCCCACCTCTGGAGCCTGAGCGTCGGCGCACGGACGATCGCCATGGGTGTGACGTTCCCGTGGAGCACACCGCGCGCGTGGGCATGGGACAGAACCGCTGCGATCTCCTCGAGCAGGGTAAGCGCCTCGCGCACCTGGAGCGGTCGGTGCTGCAGCTCGTCGTGGAGCGTGGTGCCTTGCTCGTGCTCGATGGCGACCCACGGTTGGCCAGCGAGGCGACCGCACTCGAAGACGCGCGGTACCGCCGGGTGCTGCAACGCTTCGAGAATGCACGCGCGCCGCATGATCCTCATCGCATCCACGCGTGGTGCATCGGATTCGAGCAGCTCGACGACTGCCCGACGTGGAAGCACGACGTGTGTCGCCGCGTATCGCACAACTGCTCCGGTCCGTTCGATCACACGCACTTGGTAGTCACCGATGGTAGTGAGCTCCTGCATTCGTCGACGACGATCGTGCAGCGCGCATGCCCGACCGAGGTATCAGCAGCACGCACACTGCAAGGTCCTGTCACCGAGGCGGTGCGTTCGTCAGCTGTTGCTTGCAGCGACTCACCTCGTCGACCATCTTCGCCGCTGCGTCGCGTGCGGCTACTGGCGCATCCGAAGGCAGCGCAGCATCCAGCTCGGTGCCGGCCTTTCGCGCGCACGCGAGGTCCTTGCACGCGCAGGCCGCATCGCGCTGGCCAGCCAGCTTCACGAGTGCCGCGTCGGCGGCGGCGTGTCCGGTGCTGGGCGCGGCCGTGCGCTGACCGTACCAGGCAGTGAGGAACGTCGAGAGCTCGGCCCGCTCGCCATCGGTGACATCGAGGGGACAGTTCTTCGGCTGCTCCGCTCGCATCATGCCCTGGAGCGTGACCGCGCACGTCACCGCGATACGACGACGCGCCTCCGGGTCTGCGGGCGCATCCTTCACGAGCTCGTCGACCGACTCGATCGCCATCTTCATCGACGTGTCTTCGGGGAAACACTTTCGCCGGCCCATCATCACCATGCGAGCGCGGTCGCAGAACCCGAGCGGATCGGTGACCGTCGGACGGATCATCTCGGCGCCGGCGCCGGCAGCTGGCTCGCCCTTGGAGCTACACCCCATCGCGCACAGCACGGCGGCGAGGACCAGCTTCGTCATCGTCCAGCTCTATCACACCGTGACGGCGTCGGATCTCGACGCCACGACACACCGTGATTTCGTCCTTGCGGAGCAGTTCCGTTGCGACCGGCGGGCTCTAGAATGCCAGCCGTGCGACCACAACGAACGGCACGGCCGTGTCCCGGCTGGATCGCCGCATGACGGGCGATGATTGGCTCTCGTTCCTACCGCTCATTCTCGCCGCGCTCGTTCCCACCTGCCTCTTCGTATCCGCGTTTCTGATCTCGCGACAACGCGCGCGCTTCTTGACCGTTGCCTCGGTCGTGACGGCCCTGACGGCGGCGCTCACATACCTCGCGGTTTCTCTTGGCGCGTTGTTGACCTACCTGGGCTACGACGCGCGCACCGCGAGGCCCGACGCGGTGATGAACGACGTCGTGCAGCTCGATATCGTTTCGGGCGCGATGTTCGTCCTGGTCTCCACGCTGGCGCTCATCGTCGTGCGTTACTCGCGGTCGTATCTCGCAGGCGAACGAGATCTCGACCGCTACGCGCGCTCCCTCTTGCTGACCGTCGCGTCGGTGAGCGTTCTCGTGACGTCGAACAACCTCGCCGTGCTCGTGCTGGCGTGGTTTTCAACCGACGTCGGCTTGCATCAGCTCCTCACCTTCTATCGAACGCGACGCCAGGCGATCATCGTCGCCCACAAGAAGTTCCTGCTGTGTCGGCTCGCGGATGCGTGCTTCGTGACGTCGCTCCTGCTCATCGGGACCGAGGTCGGATCGCTGCGAATCGACCTCGTGAACGCGTTTGCGCGAGCGCACGGGGAGATCTCGCCGGCCCTTCACGCCGCCACCATCCTGCTCGTCATGGGCGTCGTTTTGAAGACCGCGCAGCTCCCATTCCACGGCTGGATGCTGCAGGTGATGGAGGCGCCGACGCCGGTCTCCGCACTCCTCCACGCGGGCGTGGTCAACATTGGCGGCTTCGTCATGATCCGGCTCTCGCCGCTGATGGCTCACGCCTCGATCGCGCAATCCATCCTGGTCGGCGTCGGGCTCTCGACGACCATCGTCGCATCACTCGTGATGACGACGCGACCCTCCATCAAGGGTGTCCTCGCGTGGTCCACGATCGGGCAGATGGGCTTCATGCTCGTGCAATGTGGGCTCGGGCTGTGGCATCTGGCGCTGCTGCACCTGCTCGCGCACTCGCTCTACAAGGCACACACGTTCTTGAGCTCGGGCTCGGTCGTGCAGCAGTGGCGCGCTGCACACATCCTCCACAGCCCGCGGGTGCGGCTCTGGCATCTGCTGGCGAGCGTGATCGTGGTGGGCGTGGCGGTCGCACCGTTGTACGTGGACGTCGGCCTCCCCACGACGCAACTCTCGAGCACGACCCGCTCGCTCGCGCTGGTCCTGGGATTGAGCTTCGCGCCAATGATCGCACGCGCGCTCGCTGCCGGCGTGCGCGTGTTCCTGCTGGCCATGCTGTTCGCCATCGCGGCAACGGCCTTGTACTTCGGAGGGCATATCACGTTCGATTACTTCGCTCCCTGGATCGATGGAGGCGGTTCGCCGTCGACGCTCATGTGGTCGATCGTCGTCTACGGTCTCGCGTTCCTCTTCGTGATCCAGTCGATCCTGCAGGTGAGTCCGAACGGCTGGTTCGCCAGCTGGCTCCAGCCGCATCTCCTCAGTGGCCTCTACATCGATGATTGGTTCATGCGGTTGACGTTCCGCTTGTTCCCACCGGGGCTGCAATGAC
>JACCRC010000061.1 GCA_013813765.1 Deltaproteobacteria bacterium
GGCCAAGGTAGCGGCCGCGGAGGCAAACGAGGCCGCCGAGGAAGCAGCTCCACCGGCACCGGAGTCCACGGAGTCGAGCTCGAAGGAGGCCAGTCCATGAAGCGCTTCGCATTCCTCGCTGCGCTCGCCCTGGCCGCGCTGCCGTCCACCACCGTTGTTGTCGCGCAGCCCGCTGCGGCGCTCGGCAACCCACTGCCCGACGACAACCTCCCGAAGGGCACGATCTCGGTACGGGTCGTCGCCGGCACGCCGAGCATTCCAGTGACGGGTCACGACGTCACGCTCTCGGTCAACAACGAGCCGAGGTCCGCACGCACCGACGCCGCGGGACGCGCGACGTTCGCCGGCTTGCCGCCGGGCGCGATGCTGCAGGCGAAGATCGCCGACACCGAGGGCAAGGACATCCTCTCGAGCGTCTTCCCCGTGCCGGAGCAGGGCGGCGCGCGGCTCATGCTGTCGACCAAGCCGTTCACCGGCATGGGCGGCGATGCCGAAGCCGGCCCTCGCGGCGGCGCGATGCCAGAGGCGCGCGCGATGAGCGGTCAGCCGCGGCCCGAGCGCGCGGATGCACCCGGCACGTACACGGTGCGCGTCACCTACAACGACCTGAAGATGGTCGACGGCAAGCTCACCGATCCGAACCCGCCGGTCGGCACGCCGGTGTCGATGGTCGCGTACGGCGCGGACGATTCGATCGCCGTCACCACGAAGAAGACGACGAAGGACGGCCACGTCACGTTCGACAACCTCGACCAGACCGGTTCCACCGCGTACTTCGTGCTGGCCACGCTGCCCCGCGGCAACGGATTCGATCGGCTGATCGCGGTGCCGGCGATTCCGGATCCGCAGGCGGGCGTGCGCGCCGTGCTCTCGGGCGACAAGCGCGACGCGGGCACGCCGCCGATCGATGACTACACGAAGCTCGTCCCGCAGGACGGCACGATCACACCGCCGGGCAAGGTGCGCGTCACGCTCGACGGCGTGCCGGTCGACGACAGCGTGATGGTGACGCTGTACGACGCGGCGACGATGAAGCCACTGGGCGTGCAGAAGCCGCGCGAGGGTGCACCCGACCCGGGCCAGGTACGCGCGCAGGCCGACTTCAACCCGGTCAAGGATCTCCCGGCCGGCACGTTTGTCCTCGAGGTCAAGGGCGGTGCGGGCCAGGCCGCGGCTGCGCTGCCTGGCATCGGTGTCACGCTCATCAACGCGGAGACCGAGGCGCCGATCGAGGGCGCGACGAACACGACCGGCATCGACGGCCGCGCAAAGATCGAGATCCCGGTGGCGAAGCTGCCGCCGAAGGGCGTGAAGGCCGCGCTCGTGATCAACGGCAAGCAGATGGGATCAGCGCCGATCGATCTGTCGGCGACGGGCGGCCAGCTGAGCGTCACGGCGAACTGGCCGACGCGCGGCAAGCCCGAGGCCGTGTTCGACGTCGCGCCGAAGCCGGAGCAAGTGCTGTTCGCCGAGACGAAGATGAGCGGGCAGATGTTCCGCTCGCTGCCGTTTCAGACGACGGCGGACGCGGGGACGCACGCGTCGGTCTACGTCTATCCGCGCACGCTGTTCGCGTTCAGCGTGCACTCGTTCATCGAGGATCAGCTGCTCGCGGTGCAAGGCACGTTCGAGATCACGAACTACTCGTGGGCACCGTACAAGGCCAGCAACGACGGTCTCCTGATCAAGCTACCCGCGCGCCACAAGGGCGGCATCATCGCGCCGCAGGATCAGAACGACGTCTCGGTGGCGCAGACCGAGGGCTTCCGCCTGATGCGCCCGGTTCCGCCCGGCGGTCGCAAGTTCCGCGCGGGCTTCTCGCTCCCCGTCGAGGATGGCGAGGTGCACTGGAACTTCGACCTGCCGATGGGCACGTGGCAATCGGGCATGGAGATCCGCCAGAGCGAGGGCATGCGCGTCGAGCTGCCGCCGGGCGTGCAGGGCGAGACGCGCAACGCGTCGACCGGCGAGCCGTGGTTCGTGATCGACAACATCACGATCGAGCGCGGCCAGTCGATGGTGATGACGATCCGAGGGCTCCCGGCGGAGCAGGCCTGGAAGATCTGGGTCCCGCGGCTGGTCGGCATCCTCGTGGTGCTGATGATCGGCGCGGGCATCGCGTTCGGGATCAGGCGTCCGATCGCGGCGGCGAAGCCGGATCACGAGGCGCGCCGGCAGAAGCTCCTCGACGAGCTGGTCGTGCTCGACCGCGACGGCGTGAAAGATACCCACCGTCGCACGCAGATCATCGACGAGCTCGAGCGGCTCTGGGGCGCGTAGTGGGCGCGCTCGACAAGGTCGAGATCAAGAAGCTCACGAAGCGCTATGGCACCGAGCGCGCGCTCGGCGGCGTGAATCTGGAGCTGGCTGCCGGCAAGATGACCGCGCTGCTCGGCCACAACGGCGCCGGCAAGACCACACTGCTCGGCATCGTCTCGACGCTCGTGCGCGCGACCGATGGCACCGTGACCTACGTGTCGAGCGGAGCTCCGGTCGAGGGCGAGCACGTGCGCCGGCAGATCGGCATGCTGGCGCACTCGTCGCTCTGTTACGCCGAGCTCTCCGCCGTCGAGAACCTCGCGCTGACCGCGGGACTCTACGAGGTCGATGGCAGCCCCGAGGCGATCACCGCGATGCTCGACCGCGTCGGCCTCGAACCGAAGGCCCGCGATCGAGCGGCCCGTACGTACTCGCGCGGCATGCTGCAGCGGCTCGCCCTCGCCCGCGCGCTGCTGACGAAGCCCTCGCTCGTGCTGCTCGATGAACCGTTCACGGGCCTCGACCGCGGTGGCGCGCTCGCGCTCGGGGAACAGCTCGGGATCCTGCGCGATGCAGGAGCGATCGTCGTCGTGGTGACTCACGACCTCGAGGCGATCGCGGGTCGCACCGACCATGTGGCCATCCTGCGGCGGGGGCAGCTCGTGTTCGAGGAGCGTGGCAGCTACTCCTACGAGCAGCTCAAGGACGTCTACCATCGGTTCGCGAACTAGATCATGTCGGTCCTCCGACACGCAGCACGGGTAGCCTGGAAGGACCTGCGCATCGAGCTGCGCAGCAAGGAGATCGTCTACACGATGGCGTTCTTCGGAGCGCTGATCGTCGTCGTGTACTCGTTCGCGTTCCCGGTCAAACCCGACCTCGTGCGTGCCGCCGTTCCGGGCATGCTGTGGGTCGCGATCGCGTTCGCCGGCACGGTGGGCCTCGGCCGCGCGTTCGATCGCGAGCGCGAGAACGACACGATGCGCGCGCTCTTGCTCGCACCGATTCCACGGCTCGCCGTGTTCCTCGGCAAGGCCGCCGCGATCTCGCTGCTCGTGCTCCTGGTGGCGCTCGTCTGCGCGCCGCTCCTGGCCCTGCTGCTCGATGTCGATCTGTTCGCGATGCCCGCCGAGCTGCTGCTCCTCCTCGTGCTCGGCGCGATCGGCTTCGCGAACGTGGGCTCGGTGTTCGCTGCGACGCTCCTGAAGGTCCGGTCGCGCGACGTGCTGTTGCCCGTGATCCTCTACCCGATCCTGATCCCGTTGTTCGTGGCAGGCACCAGCGCCACCGAGGCCATGATCGCGGTCAAGCCCGATCTCGACAAGCTCTGGTACTGGATCGGGTTCCTCGGAATCTACGACGCGGTGTTCCTGGTACTGTCCATGTGGGTCTTCGAAGCGCTGGTGATCGAATGAGCAACAAAGGCATTCCCGTGCTCGCCGCGCTGGCCGCCATCGGCTTCGTGGTCACCATCTATCTGGTCTTCACGTACGCACCGCTCGTCGAAGATCCGGTGCTGATGTTCAACCAGAAGATCTTCTACTACCACGTGGCCCACGCGTTCATGCTGTTCCTCGCGACGGCGGTCTGCGGCGTCTGCTCGCTCGTGTTCCTGAAGACGCGCAAGCCCAAGTACGACGACCTAGCGCTCGCGAGTGCCGAGGTCGCCGCGATGTTCGGTGCCGTCGTGCTCGCCACCGGCATGATCTGGGCGAAGGCCGCGTGGGACATCTGGTGGGTGTGGGAGAAGCGGCTGACGATGTCGCTGCTCCTGTGGCTCGTGCTCGTGGGCTACGTGCTCGTTCGCCGGTTCGCCGGTTCGAGCGCGGACCGCCTCGCTGCGGGCCTCGCTGCGTTCGGCACGGTCGGCATCCCGTTCATCTACTTCATGGTGGATGCGAGCGACCACCACCCGAAGGCCGGCGCCGGCGGTGTTGCCGCGACGCTGCCGCCGGAGATGAAGCTCGTGTTCTGGCTCAGCGTGCTGACGTTCCTCCTGTGGTGCGTCGCGCTCGTGATGAGCCGCGTGCAGAGCGCGCGCGCCGAGCGCGAGCTGCGCGAGATTCGAGAGAGGGGCCTCGACGCGGGGCTATTCACGTGAGGTCGCCAATGATGCGCTTGTTGATCCTGATCGCGCTCGTGCTCGTGCCCACCGTGGCGCTCGCCCAGCCAGCTCCTCCCGTGAGCGCCGACACCGCAGCGACGCGCAAGGCCTGCGCCGACGCGATGAACGCTGACGCGACGTTCGCTCAGGCGATCGTCGAGACCATCAATGCGGACACCGCGCGGCAGCATCGCAACGCAGCCGATGCGATCTCGAAGAACGAGAAGCACGTGTTCATGGCGTACGCGGCGATGTGGGTGATCGCGGCGGGCTTTCTGTTCTTCATGTGGCGCCGTCAGCAGGGCCTGAAGAACGAGATCGCACAGCTCAAGCGGGATCTCGAGGCGGCCGCGAAGTGACCTCGAGTCACATCCTGTTCATCCCGGGAGTGATGATGGTCGGGATGTTCCTCGGCTTCATCCTCGGGGCACGGGCCGCGCGCAATAACTACGATCTGCAGGCGAAGCGCGACTCGGAGCGCGAAGCAGCACGCGCCGCGCGCGCAGCGAAGAAGGCCGCGGAGTCCGAGAAGACGAGCTAGAGTTCCGAGATGCGGGTGGCTCTGGTCGGGTGGGTGGTGCTGGCGGCGTGCAGCGACGTCTACTATCCGCTGCGCGATGCGTATGTGCCGGATGCGCCGTTCGGACCCGTGACCGTGAGTCTCGGCGTTCCGTCGCCGGGCGTCCGGGTCTACTTCCAGGATCGACCGCGCGATCCACCGTCGCTGGTGACGACCGGCTCTGATGGGCGCGCGACCGGGAACGTGCACGCGGGCGGTCTCGTCACCGTCATCAATCCATACGGCACGGCGAACGGGCTCGAGGCGCGCACGTTCTCGGGCCTGTCGCCTGGCGACGTGCTCACGCTGGCACCGACACCCGAGGGGGTGCTCGGCGGTCCGCAGATCAAGGTGCAAGTCCCGAGCGATCCGACGTCAAACGGCATTTACCAGCTACGCGCACCGTGCGGGCACTTCGGTAGCCCGCCGCGGATCTTGGCGGACTACGTCGAGCTCACCTACACGCTGGAGGGTTGCGACGCGATCACGGACTTGGTGGTCTGGACCGAGGTTCCCGGCCCCACGCTGCATCGATCGATCTCGGCGAGCAACGTGGCGATCGTCGATCAAGCCGTGATCGACCTGACGAGCGAGAGCTATGTCGATCCGACCACGCTGACGATCAACACGAGCGGCGTTCCTCCCGCGATGTACGCGGGCCCGAGCGCTGCGCTCCACACGGACAAGGGCAGCCTCTACGACACGATTGGCGCACCCGTCTTCGTGCCACCGGCGACGACGGAGATCGCGCTGCCCGGTTTCCCCGGAGCCTTCGCACGCGTCGAGATGCTCGTGTACATCGGCAGTGAACGGCACATCCTTGTGAAGGACAGCGCACCGAGCGCCACCCTCGGGTTCTCCGTCGACGCGTCGATGCTGAGCCAGCTCGAGGGCTGCCCCGTGTATTCGCTCGCCACGGGCGAGGTCACGTGGAACGAGTCGAGCAACGGCCAGGTGGCAGATCTCGTGGCCGCACTGGTCGTCGTGGAGCGCGCGTCAGCGACATGGACCTGGTCGGTGATCGGGCCGACGGGCCATCCACTGATGATCCCGGCGCTCGGCCCCAGCGCACTGTTCGACATCCGCGAGGGCGATGCGATCAGGTTCGGCGACTTCTATCGCGCCCGTGTTCCCGGTGGATACGCGTCGGTGCTCGGGAGTGTCATGCCTCCCACTTCGTCGCTGTACGCAGACCTACGTGCACGTGATGGCGCGGTGCTCGCGAACGCATCCGGACCGCCGGCAGGCTGCCTCTGACGCACATGTAGGGATCGAAGATCGTCGCACGTGTCGCGCGTTCGGCATTGCTTCGATCGCCTCGACTCTTCTACGATCATCCATCGTGGCAGAACGGTTGGGTCGGTACGTGGTCTTGAAGCATCTTGCCTCCGGCGGGATGGCTGACGTGTTGCTCGCCCGCACCGACGGCATCGAGGGCTTCGAGCGCCATGTCGTGTTGAAGCGCATCCGAGCGGAGCACGCGAAGGACAAGCACTTCATCGACATGTTCCTCCACGAGGCGCGGCTCGCTGCGAACCTCCACCACCAGAACATCGTCCAGGTCCACGACATCGGCGAGGCGAGCGGAGAGTACTTCTTCGCGATGGAGTACCTGCACGGCGAAGATCTGCGCGCGATGCTGGCCAAGGTCGCGCGGTCGAAGACGCACATGCCCCTGGGCTACGTGCTCGCGATCATGTCGGCGGTCGCCGCCGGTCTGCACCACGCGCACGAGCGCAAGGGTCCGGACAAGAAGCCGCTGAACATCGTGCATCGCGACGTGTCGCCGTCGAACGTCATCATCGGCTACGACGGCTCGGTGAAGATCGTCGACTTCGGCATCGCGAAGGCGGCGCACGGTCAGGTCGAGACACGCTCGGGCAGCCTCAAGGGCAAGGTCTCGTACATGTCTCCCGAGCAGTGCAAGATGCAGCAGATCGATCGGCGCAGCGACGTGTACTCGCTCGGCGTCGTGCTCTACGAGCTCTGCACGACGACGCGCCTGTTCAAGCACGGAAGCGACTACCTCGTGATGGATGCGATCTGCACCGGCAAGATCCCGTTGCCCCGCGTGCGGCGGCCGGATCTCCCGAACGAACTGTCGACGATCATCATGACCGCGCTCTCGGCGGATCCGGGGCGCCGCTACCAGACCGCGGACGAGCTGCGCGGCGCGCTCGACCAGTTCGCGATCAAGGAGGGCCTGAACGTCAGCGCCGGCGCGCTCGCGACGTACCTGACGAAGCTGTTCGGCGAGAAGCCCGAGCCGTGGGTGGATCTGGCGAGGCAAAAGGGCGACACGAAGCCGCCCGCGTTCGCCGATACCGTCGCGAACGGCCGCAGCTGGAGCGAGATGGCCGCCGCAGCGGACGACTTCGTCGAGGTGGAGACGCGCACCGGTGGTGGCAGCACGAGCGCGCCCCGCGCGGAAGCGAAGACGATCACCGACGGCAAGGGCAACCAGAGCCGGACCGCGCAGGCCGCGCTCGAGCCGACACAGGCGTTGCCACCCACGCCGACCCCATCGCGCGTCGAGGATCGCACGAGCACCCGGATGGCGTGGGAGCACGAGGGCGCCGCGCCGCTGCCCGCTCCGAAGCGCTCGATGCAGCGGATCGCGATGATCGCCGTGCCGCTCGTCCTGCTCGCCGGCGTCGGTATCTGGAAGCTCACGGCGGGTGGCAACGCGAGCGAGCCATCCCCGATCGCGGCGAGCGCAGCGGCTACACCGAAGGTCGCGGTGACTCCGCCGCCGCCGCCGCCGCCAGCCGTCACTGCGATCGCGCCGGAACCGCCAGCGCCCGCGCCCGCCGTCGTCGCCGCTGCGCCGGTGCGCGAGATGACGGTCGAGAAGAAGCCCGCGAAGAAGCCAGACGTCGTGAAGCCCGCGTCACCGAAGGTGGTCGCGGTTAAGGTCGCAGAGATCACCACGCCGCCGCCGGTGGCTCGCGAGTCGACGCCCACGGCTACACCAGCGCCGGCGCCACCGGTGGT
>JACCRC010000070.1 GCA_013813765.1 Deltaproteobacteria bacterium
CGCGCCGTCGGCACCGCCGCCTCCGCCGGCACCGGACCCGGTGAAGGCGGCCCCGACGAAGGCGGAGCCGCCGAAGCCCGAACCAACCGCACCGGTGAAGCCCGTCACGCTCGCTGTCGACACGACGCCGCGCGGTGCGGGTGTGTTCGAGGACGGCAAGCAGATCGGTACGACGCCGTTGCGCCTCGAGCGCCCGCCGGCGGCTGGTACGGTCCACCTCGTCGCGAAGCTCGCCGGCTATCAGGACCTCGTGATCGACGTGCCCGGCGACGCCAGCGTCGATCGGCTGATGCCGATGGTGAAGATCGAGGCCAAGAAGACCCGGCCGACGAAGACCCCGGGCAACAAGACTGGGTCGGAGGATCGCAATGCCGGCGTCAACCCGTTTGACTAGAGGCCTGTTCGCGCTCGTGCTCGGTGTAGCGGCGGTCAGCGCGGCAGGCCTGCACTCCCCGGCGGCAGCGCAGGCGCCGTCGGTGGAGAAGAAGAAGCTCGCGAAGCAGTACGTCGAGGCGGGGCTCGCAGCGCAGGGGGCGGGCGACTACGACCAGGCAGTCGCCCTGTACCGCAAGGCGTACGAGCAGGTGCCGCACCCGTTGATGTTCTTCAACATCGGCCAGGCGTACCGCCTCGCCGGCCGCGACGAGGAAGCGCTCGCTGCGTATCAGAAGTACCTCGCGGACGATCCGAAGGGCGCGAAGGCGAAGGAGGCGAAGGGTTTCATCTCCGAGATCGAGCCGCGCGTCACCAAGGCGCGCGCCGACGCGGCCGAGAAGACGCGGATCACGGCCGACGCGGAGGCCAAGCGCAAGGCAGCCGAAGCTGCGGCCGCCGAGGTTGAGCGCAAGCGTCGCGAGGTCGAGGATCTCGCCGCGCAGCGCGAGGCGGAGGCCAGGAAGAAGCGCGACGGGTCGGGCGGCGGCGGTGGGCGCAAGCGGCTCGGCCTGATCGTCGGCGGTACCGGGGTCGCGGTGATCGGCGCGGGCGCGGTGTTCGGAGTGCTCGCGATGCGCTCGTGGAACGAGGCGAAGGAGTTGTGCGATGACGACCGCGTGTGCGCTGACGAGTCGAACGCGGCGCTCGCGAATGACCTCGCGGAGACGACACGCCAGCGCGGCAACCTCGCGACGGTGTTCCTCGGTGTCGGCGGTGCCGCACTCGCCGCGGGCATCGTGATCTACCTGACCGCGCCGTCGGGCGGCGGGCGCGCCGAGCACGCGATCCGGGTCGTGCCCTCGCACGATGGGGCTCTCGCGACGTGGAGCGGCCGATGGTGAGGCTCGCGCTCGCACTGCTGCTCCTCGGAGGGTGCAACTCGATCCTCGGCGTCGGCGAGTTCACCGCGGGCGACGCCGCGGTCGATCCGAACACCGTCACCGGAACGTCGCAGATAAGCTACGTGCTCTACGACGGCATGATCGAGGACGGCCCCGAGGACCTGTCGAAGTACACGATCAAGGCGTACATCCCCGACGCGACCGGACGCTTCACGACCGTCAACGGAATCGGCCGCGCCGACGGCACGTTCGAGATTCCGAACATCACGCCCGGCACGCTGTACTACCTGTACCTCCTGTACCCGCAGATCCCGAACCACGCCGCACCCTTTCCGCGGGTGTGGGTCACGAGCGCGCGCACGCTCGACCTCGGCTACCACGTCTCCGGGCGCAGGGATGCAGTCGAGGCGACGCGCGCCTCGTCGATCGTGCTCAACGTGACGAACATGGTCCCGTGGACGGATTCGGACTATCTGGTCATCGACTCGTACAACAACGGCTCGGAGTTCTCCGACGTCAGCGTGGCGTCGAACGCGCCGGCGCGTGGGGCCACGAGCCTGGCCGGGTTCAGCTTCGACTGGCGCGACGGGTACACGTATCACCCGGTCGGCAGCCTGCCGCGGCTCGTCGACGCGAGCGCCGGTGACGACTTCATCGTCACGCACATTCACAACGAGGACATCAACGAAGCGACGTGGGCATGGTCGCTCACGCGGCAGGCGGGCGTCGTCAAGCGCACCGATCTCATCCAGACCGACGGCGCGCCGCTCGTCATCAACGAGGCGTTCGTCCAGACCCCGTACACGAAGTCGCAGATGCTGCAGTTCGACCTCGGCGCCTTCCGCGCGCAGTACGCGGCGGACGGCGGACGAGTGGCTTTCGAGATGTTCTCCGTGTCGCGTCTCGACAACGCGGGCACGCAGTACCAGCAGCGGATCGGCAGCGGCCCGTGGGGGCTGTTCGTCCCGGTTCCCGGAACGACGCTGGCCCGCGTGCCAGACGTCGTCTCCCTGCCGTCGATCATGTACGGGGACTCAGCAGCATTTCCCTCGACCTGGGGCCAGAGCGTCGTGGGCTCGTACCTACGCCGTCGGCGGCTGCGCGCACCGGGCGCGGCGCCGGTCAGCATCTCGATGGTCAGCGATTTCACGCGGCCAGCAACCTCGCTCGTCGACGCGCGGCCGCAGATCCGCCCGGTCACGAAGCTCATGGTCGGCGGCACGGATCTCCTCGGGAACGCGGGTGCGATCGCGTTCGACGGCACCACCGGAGTCAGCATCAGCTGGGATGCGGTACCGCAGGCAGACGGGTACACGGTCGATGTCGTCCGGATCTACGCGGACGCCGGGCTCACGGCGCGCGCCCAGGTGCTGCGCGCGGCGACGACGGCGACGTCGTTCGTGATCCCGCCCGACATGCTGGTCAAGGGACAGCGCTACACCATCGGCGTCACCACGCACGCGGGCCTCGACGAGACGGGCCTGCGCCGCACCCGGATTCCATCGGGCAACGCACGCATGCACGGCAACGCTTTCTTGTTCAGCAACTCCTGCGGCGACGGTGTCACGCAAGCAGAGCTCGGCGAGGAGTGCGACGAGATGGGCGAGACCGCGAGCTGCGATGCCGACTGCACGCTGGTGATGTGCGGCGACGCGACCACGAACGTGGCGGCGGCCGAGATGTGCGACGGCGGCGGGACCTCGATCGGGTGCGACTCCGACTGCACGTCAGTGAGCTGCGGCGACGGCTTCTACAATCCGCAGGCGGAGTACTGCGACGACGGCAACGCGATTGACGCGGACGGCTGCGATGCACTCTGCCAGCGCACCGGGACCTGCGGCGACGGCACGGTTCAGCCTTCCGTCGAGGATTGTGATCCGCCGGACGGGACGACGTGCGGCACCACGTGCACCTCGCTCTGATCAGGTCCTGGGGGCTGGTAGTCACGCCGGGTGCGCCGCGCACCTACACCGCCCGCAGCACACCGAGAGGAGGCCGGGTCACGGCGGATTTTCACCGTCGTTAACCCCGACATGCACGGCGGGGTCACCGTCGAGTTGCCCTACACAACGAGTGGGGCGACGCTTGCAGACCTAGACTTCCGTGTCCGCGACTACCACCGAGACAACACTCGTCGATCCCGATCTCGCCGCCGGCGAGAGGGTGGGCGAGTACGAGGTGGAGGGAAAGCTGGGGCAGGGCGCGTTCGGCACGGTGTTCAAGGCGGTCCATCCGCTGATCGGCAAGGTCGTCGCGATCAAGGTCCTCGCGCGCAAGTTCAGCGTCGATCCGGAGATGGTCAGCCGCTTCATCGCCGAGGCGCGCGCGGTCAACCAGATCCGCCACCGCCACATCATCGACATCTTCTCGTTCGGAACGCTCGACGACGGTCGCCAGTACTACGTGATGGAGTACCTCGACGGCGAGCCGCTCGACGTGATGCTCGATCGCGAGCAGCGCATCCCGGTCGGCGAGGCGCTCTCGATCCTGCGCTCGATCGCGAAGGCACTCGATGCCGCGCACGCGAAGGGCATCGCGCACCGCGATCTGAAGGCGGAGAACGTGTTCCTCGGCCGCGACTCCGACGGCGGCTTGTTCCCCAAGCTCCTCGACTTCGGCATCGCGAAGCTGATGGCGCCGGAAGACGGGCTCAAGCACAAGACGCGTACGGGCGCGCCGATGGGCACGCCGTACTACATGAGCCCGGAGCAGTGCCGCGGAAAGGATGTCGACCACCGCACGGACATCTATGCGTTCGGCGTCCTCGTCTACGTGATGTTGACCGGCGTGTATCCGTTCGACGCGGACGACTACATGTCGATCCTGATGAAGCAGATCACGGAGGAGCCGTCGGCTCCGTCGACCCATAACGCGGATCTGACGCCGGGGATCGACGATGTCGTGAGCTGGATGATGCGCAAGGACCCCGCGGAACGCCCGCCGGATCTGCGCAGCGCGATGAAGGCGCTCGAGGAGGCAGCATCCAGCGCGGGCCTCTCGGCGTCGCTGCAGACCGCGGGCTGGGACGTGTCGAGCAGCCCGTCGATCAAGCCGTACGAGACGCAGCCGGTGCACACGAGCGGAGCGCGGCTGACGACACCGCCGCGCGGTGTCGAGACGCCCGAGCACGCGCTCCCGACTGCGCCGCGGCGATCGCGCGTGCCGCTGTTCGCGATCGGCGCGCTTGCGGCTGCTGCGATCGGCGTGGTCGTCGTGATGGTGACACGCGGCGGTGACGAGAAGGCGAAGGACCCGGCGCCGATCGTCACGACGCCGCCGCCCGTGATGCTCGCGCCTCCACCGAAGCAACCCGTCGCGACACCGGATCCGACACCCCAGACCGTGATCATCACGATCGCCGGTGTCCCCGAGGGCACGGAGGTCTTCGCCGGCGGCATGACGATCGGTGCAGCGCCAGGACCGGTGCAGTTGCCGCGGATCGCCGAGGGCATGGTGCTGACGTTCAAGGCCGACGGCTACCTGCCGACCTCGACGACGGTCGTGCCCGATCGCGAGCAGACGCTGACCGTGAAGCTGAAGAAGAAGAGCGGCGGCGGCGGTGGCGGAACGAAGCGCCCGGGCAAGGACGATATCGAGAACCCGTTCGGAGGAAAGAAGTGATGCGTCATGCGCTGCTGCTCGCGGTGTTCCTTGCCGGATGCACGGACTTCGAGACGCTCGACCGCGGCGTGTGCGGGAACGGGCTGATCGAGGCAGGCGAGGATTGTGACTCGGGCGACTCGAGCTGCGTGCGCTGCGCGGTCACGTGCGACGAGGCAGCGGACTGCCCGACCGGCGCGTACGCGTGTGGCACAGATGGCCTGTGCCACGCGCCGGGCGGCACGCTGGCCCCACCGACGTCGGCCGGCCCGTTCCAGGTCAACGACTACCGGATCACGGATATCGGCGGTGACGGCACCGGCGACGTCGTCGGTAGCTCGCGCACCTCGATCGTCGTCAAGCCGGGCGATCCGTCGGGCTTGCTCGGCAAGGGCACGTCGATCGTGACTCCGTTCCAGACCGGTCGGCCCGCGTTCGGTGACCTCGACGGCGATGGCTCGCTTGATCTGACCATGACCACGGCCGACGGGCTGGTCTCGTACACCTCGCCGCTCGGCGAGCTGACGCCGCTGCCGGTCCAGTCGCGTCTCGGCGAGACCAACGCGAACCTCGAGCTGAGCGCGCTCTATCGCGTGTCGAACTTCGCGCTGGGCGCGATCCTCACGAGCGCCGACGACCGTGTGCTGGTCGCGGTGTTCGATCTCGGCAACTCCACCAACGACGAGGTCGTGCTGCCGTGTGGCCTGAACTTCAAGGCGAGCACGTTCGGCGAGTACGCCTACCACGTGAACCGGCTATCCGCGGACGGCGACAGCGCGACGGAGGTGCTGTTCGCGATCACCGCGCAGACGGTATCGGGCGGCGTGCGCACGTGCGTCATGTCGATCACGAAGACGCAGACCACGAAGGCGGCGATCACCGACATCACGCCGATCGCGGCGCAGAGCGCGAACACGGGGCGGCCCGTGTTGATCGACTTCGACTTCGATGCCGACAAGTGCCCCGGCCTGATGACGATGAACTCCGCCGGCGCGTTGCGCTACTTCGATGGCTCGCGCGCCGGTCTCAACTGCACGCTCGCGACGACCTCGACGGTGTTCGTGCCGTCCAATGCGACACCGGGCGCGACGCTCGTCGGCCGGTTCCCGCTGTCGCCGACCATCCCGCTGGTCGTCAATGACGCGCTCGTGATGAGCGACGGCATCTACGCCCAGAGCGTCGTCGGTCCGTTCAAGGTCTACGCGTCGCCGCGCAAGATCGCGCGCGCGGAGTACGGCGACATCAACGGTGATGGCATCGTCGACGGCGTCGTCGCGTCCGAGGGCGAGGACGACATCGACGTGCTGTTCCGCACCGTCGATCCGGGCTACCAGCTCGTGCGGCTCGACACCGCGAGCCGGATCACGTCGCTCACGATCGGCGACTACGACGGTAACGGGATCGAGGACATCGCGTACACCGAGCTGCTCGAGGAGTACCAGCGCCTCGAGGTCTCGTTCTCGACGACGGATCGCCCGCTCGAGCCGGTCGCGGTCGGCGCGTTCCCGAACAACATCTCGATCGTGCGCCTCCAGATCCCCGACAGCCTCGATCCGCAGGGGCTCGCCGCGGATCTCGCGGTGCTGACGCTGAAGACCGGCTCTCGCCCGACGACGGTGACGCTGCTCCACGGCAGCTCGCAGCGCACGCTCTTGCCGTACTTCGATCCGACACCGCCTCCGACGGGTCCGGTGCTGCAGAAGCCGCATCAGTTCCGCGGCGTCGTCGTCGGCGAGTTCGTGGGCGGGGATGCGCTCGCCGATATCGCGGGTGTCGGCGTCCCGCTGCCGGGGCACCCCGACAACAACGCGTCGACGCCGATCAAGGCGTGGGTGATGCGCGGTACGCCGGTCGGTCCCGACGGCACCGTGACGCAGGGCAAGCCACTGAGCGGCGTCGCCGACTGCATGCGCACCACCACACCAGACGGTCTGTGCGTCGATGACGCGTTCTACTTGCCGTGGCGCGCGAAGGATCACGATGTCGTGCTGATGTTTGATCGAACGGGGGCCGTCGGCATGGTCGATCCGACGTCCGTGAACGCGGCGCTGCCCGTTGGTCCTCCGCCGAACGGAACCGTCAGCGTGCCCAATGCGGGCTTTCGCAATGCGTTCACGGCAGATCTCGATGGCGACGGTCAGGAGGATGTCGTCGCCGTGTTCGGAAAGCCAGAGTCGAGCAATTGGAGCCTACGGGCATGTCTGAACACGGGTGGTGGGTTCAACTGCTTCTCTCACGACG
>JACCRC010000077.1 GCA_013813765.1 Deltaproteobacteria bacterium
CAGGCCGAGCTCGACGCCGCGAAGGTCGCGCTCGATCAGACCGTGCTACGCGCGCCGAACGACGGCGTGATCCTGCGCCGCACCGCCGAGGTCGGTACGCTCGTCACCGCGATGCAGCCGCAGCCGGTCGTGACTCTCGCGGACCTCCGCAACCTCGAGATCCGCGCCGAGATCGACGAGGCCGATGTCGCTTCGATCTCCGTCGGCCAGTCGGCGTACGCCACCGCCGACGCGTTCGGCGACCTCAAGGTCCCCGTCCGCATCACGCGCATCACGCACGAGCTCGGTCGCAAGACCGTGCGCGACGACGACCCCCGCGCCCGCGTCGACACGCGAGTCCTCGAGGTGATCGCCCGGTTCGAGGGCACGCCCGGCGCCGCGCTGCCCCTCGGCCTGCGGATGAGCGTGCACGTCACGAAGTAGCGAGCGTGAGGGCCACGGCCTGGATCACCGATGCGATCCGTACGGCGTCGTGAATCTGATGTCTCGTGCCGCCGCGCTCGCGCACCGCAGCCTCGTGCGACTGCACGCACCGCTCGCAGCCGGTGATCGCCGACGACGCGAGGCACCACAGCTCGAAGTCGGCGTGGTCGACGCCGGGCTTGCCGATGATCTGCATGCGCAGCCGCGCCGGCATCGCACCGTACTCGGCGGCATCGCCCATCGTGTGCGCGAAGCGGTAGTAGACGTTGTTCATGCCCATGATGGCTGCCGCCCCCTTCGCCGCGGTCTGCGCCTCGGGCGTCAGGTGCGGTGCGGCGTCCGCGAGCACGGCCGCTAGCACCTCGGGACTGCGCGCGGTCACGGCCGCAGCGACGGCGGTGCCCCACGCCTGCTGCGGCGAGAGCGCGGTCGAGCTCGCGATGATGCCGAGGTTGATCCGCAGGTCCTTCGCGTACTCCGGGATCCGATCCTTGAGCTGGTCGATCGTCATGATGACTCCTTCAGGCAGCGGTCGCGGTGTTGATCGTCGCCTCGCCCTTCTTCCAGTTGCACGGGCACAGCTCGTCGGTCTGGAGCGCGTCGAGCACGCGCAGGACCTCGGCCGGGTTGCGGCCGACCGACAGGTCGTTGACCGAGACGAAGCGGATGACGTTCTGGGGATCGACGACGAACGTCGCGCGCAGCGCCACGCCTTCCTGCTTGTCGAGGATGCCGAGGGTCTGGGACAGGTCGCGGCGGATGTCCGCGATCATCGGGAACGGAAGGTCCTCGAGGTCGGCGTGGTTATTGCGCCACGCGAGGTGAACGAACTCGCTGTCGGTGGACACGCCGAGGACCTGCGCATCGCGATCCGCGAAGTCGCGATTCAGCTTTCCAAACGCTGCGATCTCGGTCGGGCACACGAACGTGAAGTCCTTCGGCCAGAAGAAGTAGACCTTCCACTTGCCGGGGTAGCTCGCGTCGGTGAGGTCGGCGAAGGACTTGTCGGGGTTGACCGCCTTGGCGGTGAAGGACGGAAACGTATCTCCAATGGTCAGCATGAGGTGACTGTGGGCTCGGCCTGCTGATAAGTCCAAGTGCACAAACCTATGGCTGTGATACACAGCGCCTATCATGGAGCGTGCATCGATCCGGCAGCTCGAGTGCCTCGTCGCCGTCGCCGAGCACGGGAGCTTCCGCAAGGCGGCCACCTCGCTCGGCATCTCCCAGCCGGCGCTCTCGGCTCAGGTGCAGGGCGCCGAGGCGTTGTTCGGCGTTCAGGTGTTCGAGCGTGATCGCCGCGCCGTGCTGATCACGCCGGCCGGTGAGGAGATCATCGGGCGCGCGCGCGAAGCGTTGACCGCCGTCGACTCGGTCGGCGACGCAGCCCGGCGGCGCGGCGAGCCGCTCGTCGGGCCGCTGCGCTTCGGCGTGATCCCCACGATCGCGCCGTACTGGCTGCCCGCCCTGCTGCCGGCGGTGCGCGCGAAGTATCCGCGTCTCGAGCTGATCCTCCGCGAGGAGCAAACGCACCGCTTGCTCGCGCAACTCGGTGCCGGCCAGCTCGATGTCGCGATGCTCGCCATCCCGATCGCCGGCGACTTCACCACCGCGGAGATCGCGCGTGAGGCCTTCGTGGTCGCAGCGCCGCGCGGCGCCGGCATCGTCAGGAAGCGGCACAAGCTCGCCGCCAGCGACCTTGACGAGGAGACCGTGCTGCTACTCGAGGACGGGCACTGCCTGCGCGACCAGGCGCTCTCGGTGTGCGAGCGCGGGGGCGCGGTCGAGGCGGTGGAGCTGCGTGCGACCAGCCTGCCGACGCTCGTGCAGATGGTCGCCGGCGGCATGGGTGTGACCCTGCTCCCGGAGGCCGCCGCGGCTGCCCTGGTCCAGCCCCGGGGACCGATCGAGGTCGCCACCTTCGCGAACCCGGTGCCGGGCCGCACGATCGGCCTCGCCTGGCGCACCTCGTCGGCACGCCTGCGGGAGTTTCGGGTCCTCGGAGAGACGTTGAAGGGCAGCGCCGACCGATTCCTGGAAAAACTGCGCCACTAACCGGACCTGCCTACATCGGCCCCCTTAGCAGCCGGGCGAAATCGGCCGATTCTATGGTCATGCAGCCAAGCATCCGCCGGTCGCAGGTCATCCTGAGGATGCCCGTCGATCACGTCCAGGCAACGCTGATCCTCCACGATGGCGCGCGCTCCGACGTGATGCTGTTCGTGCCTCCGACCGAGGACCTCGAGCACCTGCTCGGCCCTTCGGGCCCACGCTTCCTGCCGATGATCCGTGGCTCTAAGATGCACCTGGTGGCGCGCGAGGCGATCGCGGGACTCGGCATCCAGGCGGTCGTCGCGACCCCGCAGGACGACGACCTCCCGATCGAGGTGCAACCCGCGATGGTTCAGCTGAAGAGCGGCACCGAGCTTGTCGGCGAGCTCCGGTACAGCGCACCGATGGGTCAGGCACGGACCGCGGACTACCTGAACACCAGCGCGGATACGTTCGATCTTCACATCGAGGGAATCGTCTTTCACATCGTGAAGGCACACGTCGCGCTCGTGGAGGAACGCTGATGGTGACCATCCCCGAGCTACTGGAGTTTGCCGTGAGCCAGAAGGCCTCGGACCTCCACCTGTCCGCGGGTGAAGCGCCGATGATGCGCGTCCACGGCGAGATGTTCCGCGTCGACATGGCCCCGCTGACCCCCGAGGAGACGCACAAGCTGATCTTCGACGTCATGAACGACGCGCAGCGCCGCACGTTCCAGTCCACGCTCGAGGCAGACTTCGCGTTCGCCCTCGACGGTGCTCGCCGCTTCCGCGTCAACGTGTTCTGTCAGAGCCGCGGCGAAGGCGCCGTGTTCCGCACGATCCCCGGCACGATCCCTCGGTTCGCCGACCTCGGGCTCCCGCCCGTGCTGCGCGACCTCTGCAACGAGGAGAAGGGGCTGGTCCTCGTCACCGGTCCGACGGGCAGCGGCAAGTCCACCACGCTCGCGGCAATGATCGACTACATCAACGAGACGATGCCGGGTCACATCCTCACGCTCGAGGATCCGATCGAGTTCGTGCACCGCCCCAAGCGCTCGCTGGTCAACCAGCGCGAGGTGGGGTCGAACACCAAGTCGTTCACCGCCGCGCTGCGCAGCGCGCTTCGCGAGGATCCCGATGTGATCCTCGTCGGCGAGCTCCGCGATCTCGAGACGATCTCGCTCGCGCTCACCGCGGCCGAGACCGGTCACCTCGTGTTCGCCACGGTTCACACCTCGAGCGCGGCAAAGACGGTCGATCGTCTGGTCGACGTGTTCCCGCCGGCGCAGCAGTCGCAGGTCCGCACGATGGTCTCGGAGTCGCTGCTCGGCGTGTGCACGCAGATGCTGATGAAGAAGGTCGGCGGCGGCCGTGCCGCGGCGCTCGAGATCCTCGTCGGCACGCCGGCGGTGCGTAACTTGATCCGTGAAGGCAAGACCCACCAGATCCCGTCGGCCATGCAGGTCGGCGCGAAGGCGGGCATGCAGACGATGGAGGCGGCTGTCATGGACCTCGTGAACAAGGGGACCGTCACCGCCGAGGAGGCGCGCGCGCGCGTCCCGGAGCTCGCACATCTGTTCGACCGCATGCCGTCGGCGAAGGCGGTGGCGCGATGAGCGACGACACCTGGGATCCGGCGATCCGCGCCCTGCTCGACCACATGGTCAAGGTCGAGGCGAGCGACCTCTACATCACCGAGAACAGCCCGCCGGTGTTCCGCATCGACGGCGTTGGCTATCCGGCGAAGACCGCGCTGAGCGCGGAGCGGATCGCGGCGATGGAGGCCACGCTGATGAGCCCCGCGCAGGCCACCGAGCTCGCGACGAAGCTCGAGCTCAACCTCGCGCTCGCGCGAACGAGCGGCGACCGTTTCCGCGTCAACATGTTCTTCCAGCGCGGAGCGCCGGCGATGGTGATTCGCCTCGTCCGCACGAAGATCAAGACGCTCGAGGAGCTCCAGCTTCCGCCGGTGCTCAACGAGGTCATGAAGACCAAGCGCGGCCTCGTGCTCGTCGTCGGCGGCACCGGCAGCGGCAAGTCGACCACGCTCGCCGCGATGATCAACGAGCGCAACTGCGCAGATACCGGCCACATCATCACCGTCGAGGATCCCGTCGAGTTCGTGCACCAGCACCAGAAGTGCATCGTCACCCAGCGCGAGATCGGCATCGACACGCTGTCGTACAAGGACGCGCTCAAGAACGCGCTCCGCCAGACGCCCGACGTGATCCTGATCGGCGAGATCCGCGACGTCGAGACGATGGAGGCCGCGATCGCGTTCGCCGAGACCGGCCACCTCTGCGTGTCGACGCTGCACGCGAACAACGCGAACCAGGCGATCGAGCGCGTCTTGAACTTCTTCCCGACGAGCCGCCAGCACGAGATCCGCCTGCAGCTCTCGTTGAACCTCCGCGCGATCGTCTCGCAGCGCCTCGTCACGTCGGTCACGGGTGGTCGCGCCGCGGCCCTCGAGGTCCTGCTCGACACGCCGCGGATCAAGGATCTGATCAAGAGCGGTGAGACCGACGCGATCAAGGACGCGATGGAGCAAGGCACGCACGAGGGTTGTCAGACGTTCGACGCTGCACTGTGCGATCTCGTCGCCGAGCGCCGCATCGCTCCCCAGGTCGCGCTCACCGCGGCGGACAGCCCGAACAACCTTCGCATCCGGCTGCAGCGCATGGCGCGCACCGAGCAGGCGGCGGCCTCGGGCACGCCCTCGACGCTTCGGCTCGTGCCCGTGGCGAAGTGAACGCTACTCCTTCTTGATCCAGCCGCGCTTCTTGAAGAAGTAGATCTGGATCGCGACGCCGATCCCGAACATCGCGATCAGCGCCCAGAACGCCCACTCTGCGTGCTGCAGTGGAACGCCGCCGACGTTGACGCCGAGCAGCGAGCAGACGAAGCCCAGCGGCAGGAACACCGCGGTGATGATCGAGAGCACGTAGAGCCGCTGGTTCGTGGTCTCCGACTGGCGCGAGCTCAGCTCTTCCTGCGTGACCGCAGCCCGATCGCGCGCTGCATCGAGCTCCTCGATCGTGCGCGTCATGCGGTCCGCGAGCTCGGCGACGCGCTGGTGATGGTTGTCGGTGAGCCACGGCAGCGAGATCACGGCGAGCTTCGCGAGCGCCTCGCGCTGCGGAGCGAGGAACCGCCGCAAGGCGATCGCGCGGCGCCGCAGATCGGCGAGCCGCGCCCGCAGATCGCTGCGCGTCCCGGTGAGGATCTCGTCCTCGCACGAGGCGATCTCGTCGTTCAGCTGGTCGACACGTGCGACGACGTGCTCGACGATCTTCTCGACGAGCTCGACCGCCAGCTCACCGGCGCTGTTCGGGCCCTTGCCGCGCTCGGTCTCGGTGGCGATCTGCTTCAGCGAGCGCGATGGCCGATGGCGCATCGTGATCACTCGTCTCGGCTCGATCCACGACCGCACCGACACCATGTCCTCGGGGTTGGAGCCCTCGTTCTGGTTGATGCCGCGGACGATCAGCATCAGGTCGTCACCGTGCTTCGCGGCGCGTGGGCGCGGATCGGAATCGAGCAAGGCATCGCGGACGACCGGATCGAGACCGGAGTGGCGCTCGATCCACTCCTTCGCGTCGTCGATCTGATAGTCGAGATTGAGCCACAGGACGCCGTCCGCGGGCGTCCACGCGGCGACGCCGGTCCAGTCGAGCTGCTTCGCACCGCCCTTGCCGTCGAGCAGGAACGCGTGCTGGAGCCCGGTATCGCCGGTCGTGCCCATCCCTGGGTGTTGTACTACGCTCGAGGTGTGGTTCGCGGGGCGCTGCTCGTCTTGATTGCACTTGGATCGGCGGCATCCGCCGGTGGCAAGTCCGATGACCTCGTCGAGGTGCGCACGCTGATCCCCGATGCGGTGCTCGACATCCGCTATGCGACGAAGGACAACTTCACCGGCGAGGTGCTCTATCCGAAGGCGGTCTGCAAGCTGCGCCGCTCGGTCGCAAAGCGCTTGGTCGTCGCGGCGAAGCGCCTGCGCGCGCAGGATCGCCGGCTTCTCATCTGGGACTGCTATCGGCCCGCGTCGATCCAGAAGCTGCTGTGGGAGCGCGTGCCCGATGCGCGCTACGTCGCCGATCCCAAGGTCGGCAGCAAGCACAGCCGGGGCGCCGCAGTCGACGTCGGACTCGTCGACAAGGCGGGCGAGCCAGTGGTGCTGCCGACGGCGTTCGACGAGTTCTCCAAGGCCGCGCACCGCGAGCATGCGCTGAAGGGAGAGCACGGCATCGAAGCTCGTCGCCTCGATGCCGCGATGACGAAGGCCGGGTTCACCGGCATGCCGACCGAGTGGTGGCATTTCGACGCACCGGAGGCCGCGAAGTCTCCGCTCTCGGACGAGCCGCTGTAGCATCCAACGGCCGTGGATCCGTCCCCGATCCCGTATTACCCGGTCAACGAGTTCGGTCCCCTCATGAAGGGGCTCGTGATCGGCGGCGTCGGCATCCTGCACGTGTTCCTCGCGCAGTTCGCGATCGGCGGCGGGATGCTGCTCTACTACTTCGAGCGGCTCGCGCAGGCGGGTGTGCCCGATACCCGGAAGTTTGTCGACGGCTACTTCAAGGTGCTCGTGCTCGTGAGCTTTGTCGTCGGGGCGCTGACCGGCGTGGCGATGTGGTTCACCACGATCCAGGTCGGCGCGCGAACGATCGGCATCATGCTCGACGAGTTCCACTGGCTGTGGGCCACCGAGTGGGTCTGGTTCGCGATCGAGATCGTGGCGGGCTACGCGTTCTACCGGTTCGGGCCGCAGCTCGACGACAAGACCCGCCGCCGGCTGCTGCTGATCTACGCCGGCGCCTCGTGGATGAGCCTGTTCTGGATCAACGGCATCCTCGCGTGGCAGCTCACACCGGGCGGCTGGCTCGATGGCGGTGGCATGTGGGCCGGATTCTTCAATCCGAGCTTCTGGCCATCGCTGCTGTTCCGCACCGCGGTCGCCGCGACGCTCGGCGCGCTCGTCGCGTGCGTCGTGATCAACACGATGGACCTCGAGCGAGCTGCGAAGGCGGCGTTGATCCGGCGCGCCTCGCGGTTCGCGGCCCCGATGGCGCTGATGCCGGTGTTCGCCGCGTGGTTCATGGCGGTGATTCCGGCGGATAGCCGGCAGTGGCTGATGGGTGGCTCGATGCCGATGACGATGTTCGTCGGCGTAGCGGCGGCTGCGTCCACGCTGATCGGCGGCTACGTCGTGGTCGGCCTGATCGTGAAGAAGCTCTACATCAACGGCGCCACCGCGACGATGTTGCTCGCGCTCGCGTTCGGCGCCACCGCGGCTGGCGAGTTCGTGCGCGAGGGCGCACGCAAGCCGTACACGGTGCGCGGCGTCCTCTACTCGACGTCGATGACGCCCGACGAGGTCACGCAGCTCCGCAAGGACGGCGCCGTCACGAAGGATCCGTACCCGCTTCGCGACGAGGCACGCTATCCGACCGCGCAGCTGCGCCACGGTGCGAAGGTGCATCGCGCGCTCTGCGACGCGTGCCACACGGTGCACGGCGCGAACGCGCTCGTCGAGCTGACGCGCACGTGGACCGACGACCAGATGCGCCTGAACGTCTCGAAGCTCCAGCGCACGAAGGGCTTCATGCCGCCGTTCGCCGGCAACGCCGCCGATGTCGAGGCGCTCGTGCAGTTCTTGCGCTGGGAAACCGCGGGCGCGCCGGCGTCGTGGCCGATCAGCGACACGCCCGAGACACTCGCGCAGATCGCGACCTGGCTCGACGAGGTCGGCACGGCGCCGATGGGAGACGCTCGCTGATGTGGCCGTTCTCCGGAGAGGGGCCGGCGCTGTGGCTCGCGCTGTATCTCCTGACGTTCGCGCTGCACGCGGTGTTCGTCAGCTACGTGCTCGCCGGCACCGCGTATGCGTTCGTGCAGTCTCTGCGCAGGGCCGACGACGCGATCGCGGAGCGCGTGCGCGATCGCCTCCCGTTCATGCTTGGTTGCGGCATCACCGCCGGCGTCGCACCGCTCCTGTTCCTCCAGCTGCTCTATCAGAAGCGGTTCTACACGGCGAACCTCTTGATGGGGCCGCGCTGGGGCGCCGTGGTGCCGGCGTTGATCATCGGCTTCTACGCGCTCTACCTCGCGAAGGCGAAGGTCAGCCTTCGCGTGCGGCGCCTCGCGCTCGCGACCGGGACGCTGTGCTTCCTGTTCGTCGCGTGGTCTTGGACCGAGATCGATCAATTGATGCAGGCCGATGCGGTCTGGCGAGACATGTACGCGGCCGGCAAGCGCATCTACGGCGCCTCGGCGATCTACCCACGCCTCCTGCTCTGGCTCGGCGCGATGCTGTCGCTGTTCGCGATCGTCGCCTCGTGGTGGGCGTCGGGACCGGAGCGGCGCAAGCTCGCGGTGCTTGGCCTCATCGGGCGGGCGGTCAGCGTTGGCGCCGCACTACTGCTCGTCGCCGCCGGTGGCGCGACCGACGGAAACGCGCACGGATGGCTCTACTTGCTCGTCGCCGCCCTGGCAGTCGAAGCCGCGGGCTGGGTGTGGATGATCCGCGCGCCGGACGGTCCTGGCCTGACCCTCGTCACCGGCGCCGGTGCCGCCGCACTCGTGTGCGCGACCGTCGTGCGCGAAGCACCGCGGCTTGCGC
Organism: Deltaproteobacteria bacterium; assembly: GCA_013813765.1. Lineage (GTDB taxonomy): Bacteria > Myxococcota_A > Polyangia > Haliangiales > Haliangiaceae > JABFXX01. Next base: position 9,079 of record JACCRC010000077.1, read on the forward strand.
TGATCGAGCCGGCGCGCCCCGAGGCCCTCGAAGCAGCGGGGTTCCCGGTGTTCGCGGCGACGTTCGTGCTTGGCGTCGCCGTGATCGCCTGGATCTGGCGAGCGATCTCGGACGCGAAGACCTAGAAGAAGCTGCAGCCGATGGCGCGCGTCGACACGCCGTCCATGCCAGCGGTGCCCATCGACGGCCCACCGAGACCACCGCTGCCACCGTTGACCGTCGACTGCGGGATCGCGATCGTCGCGGTGCCGAGGCAGACAAGACCTGCCGACGGACCACCGCCACCGCCGCCGCCGTGACCGCCGGTTCCGCCGCGGCCGCCGTTGCCACCCGCAGCGCCGTTGCCGCCGTCGTCCTGCTCGCCCGACCCACCGTAGGGTCCGCCGGGTCCACCGCTGCCACCATTCCCGCCGTTCGCGCCGCGACCACCGCGACCACCCGCGCCGCCGCGATTGGCAGTGACCATCGACGACTTCACGACGACCGTCGAGTCCGTCGCGACGATGCCGAACGATCCACCGCCGCCGGTGCCGGCCGTGCCCGCGGTACCCGCGCAACCGCCGGCGCCGCCGCCACCGCCCGACGAACCGGTCGAGTCGCAATCCGTGGTGCCGCCACCGCCGCCACCGCCGCCGCCGCCGCCGTTTCCGGGGGTGCCGTTCGTTCCATTGGTGCCATTCGAAGGCGAGTACGTGACGCCGGCGAACATGCCGACCTCCGTGCCCGCAGCTCCGGCATTGCCGTTCCCCCCCGGGGCACCGGGTGCGCCGGGCGAGCCGTCCTGGCTCTCGCCGCCCGCGCCCGCGCCACCTGGAGTGCCGCCGACGCCCGCGCCGCCGGTCGATCCACCGCTGCCGCCGACGCCGGGCGAGCCGCCCGCGCCGCCGTTGCGCCCGCACGACGAACCGCCACCACCGCCCGGAGCCGGAACGGGGTTGCTGTCGCAGAACACGCC
>JACCRC010000098.1 GCA_013813765.1 Deltaproteobacteria bacterium
GGCGCCGGTGCGGGCTGCGCGAACGCGGGATGAAAGCTCCCTATCAGGAGCACGACCAACAGCAGGCGACGGATCACGACGCGGCTCCTTCGCCGTTCTTCTCGGCCCGAGGCTCGATCGACGCTTCCGCCCTCGCATCCGCGGAGGCCTTGGCCTCCTCGGCCATGCGGCCGCGATACGCGACCTCGCTCTCCTCGACCAGGCGGCCGCCATCGATCATGCGGAACTTGCGCGGCATCAGTGCCGCGAGGTCGGGGTTGTGCGTGACCACGAGCAGCGTCGAGCCGCGCTCGCGGTTGAGATCGAGAAACAAGTTGTGAATCGCCTCGCCGGTCGAGCGATCGAGGTTGCCGGTCGGCTCATCAGCGAGGAGCAACGACGGCTCGAGCACCATCGCGCGCGCGAGCGCCACGCGCTGCTGCTCGCCACCGGAGAGCTCGCTCGGCCGGTGCGTGAGCCGGTGGGTCAGGCCGACGCGGCCGAGGATGTCGCGGGCCATCGCGCGCGCCTTCTCGATCGGGATGCGCTGGATCAGCGCCGGCATCATCACGTTCTCGAGCGCCGTGAACTCCGGAAGGAGGTGATGGAACTGGAAGACGAACCCGATCTCGCGGTTGCGAAAGTCGGCGAGCCGCGACGGCGTCATTCGCGTCAGCTCCTCGCCGTTGAACCGGATCGCGCCCGAGCTGGGCAGGTCCAGGGTGCCGAGGATCTGAAGGAACGTGGACTTACCGACGCCGGACGCCCCGACGACGGCGACCATGTCCCCGCGCTCGAGCGTCAGGTCGATGTCCCACAGGATCGGCAGGGCCTTGCCGCCGTGCAGATACGACTTCGCCAGCTTCTGGACCTCGATCCGGGCTCCCCGTTCCGGGCGGATCGTGCCGGGACGATGATCGATGGGAGCCTCGGCTTCGGTCACGGGAAACTCTAAAGGGCGCAGGAACTTACTGATCTGTCCTGCGAGTGTCAACGCGGGTTGGGACCATTGCCGAGGGGCAATGGTTGCCCAGGCGGATCTCGATACCGGACGTTAGGCGAGACCAAGCGATCCGGCGCGCATCGGGCCGGCGACCGGAGCGAAGGCCCGTGGTTGTTCCACGGGCCGAGCGAGGACCGGACGTACGGTCCGATGCGCCCGGAGCGCGACGGTCGCAGCCAACGTGCGGTATCGAGATCCGCCGAAGCCTTGCCTTCAGATCCCGAGCGTGAAGCCGAGCATCCACTGACGGGACGTCAGGTCCCAGTCGTCCTGCTCGAAGTCGGTGCGGCTGAGCTCGTAGTGGACGAAGACGCTGATCGGCGCGATCGGCACCTTGAGCTTGTATTCGAAGCCGGCGCCGATGAGAAAACCGGTATCGCTCCAGCTCTCGCGGTCGGAGGCGACCGTCGTCGACAGGATGCCGACCTTGCCGAACGCCTCGAAGCCGTCGCCGAGCGGCAGGTTGTACTTGCCGGCGAGCATGTACTGGCGGCCGTCGTAGTCGGGCGGCTGGTTGCCCCACGCCATGTCGGAGGCGGTGACCGAGGCCTCGGCCCCGATCCGGCCAAACCGGTAGCCGCCGAGCAGACGCGCCGCGCGTCCGGTGGCTTCGACTCCCGGGGCGCTCGAGTCGAGCGCCGGGGAGGGTCCGACGGCCAGTCCCAGGTAGGGACCGGCAACCGCCGCCTGCGTCGAGCCGAGGAGCAGTGCCATACCGAGGAGCGCGCGCTTCATGCGCGCAAACACGAGCATCCGCCGTGCCAGTCGACAAGTGGGCGGAACCACGTACCTGCCCCACCCGACCGTCGATGGATTTTCACGCAGTCCGGACGTTAGTGACGCATTCCCGCCGCGGGTCGAACACGCGCAGCGAGGAGCGCCGGATACAGGGTGGCCGCAATCGAGATCAGGATCCCGGCGGCGGCCGCCGCGGCGACCGACTGGGGGTCGACGTGGATCGGCAGCCGGTCGATGTAATACACGTCGGGGTTGAGCGGCAGGCCGTAGACCTTCCCGGCCCAGCACGCGGCCAGGCCGGTGGCGATCCCCAGGGCGGTGCCGATCAGGCCGATCATCAGGCCCTGGATGGCGAACAGCTGCATGACGCCCACGTCCGAGGCGCCCAGCGTCTTGAGAAGTGCGATCTCGCGCGCCTTCTCGACGACCACCATGATCAGGTTGCCAACGATCGAGAACGACGCGACCAGGATGACGATCCCGAGCACGAGGAACATCGCGATCTTCTCGAGCTTGAGCGCAGAGAACAGGCTGCGGTTCAGCTCCCGCCAGTCGACGACGCGATAGCCAGGTCCGATCGCCTCCGCGATGAGTCCATCGGTACCCATGTAGCGTTCCGTGTCGTCAGGATCATCGATGCGGATCTCGATCCCGTCGACCGCGTCGCCGCGATCGAGGAAGTCTTGCAGAGAGTCGAGGGTGACGTAGACGTACTTGAGGTCGTACTCGTACATCCCCGTGTAGAAGATGCCGGCGACGCGGTAGTCACGGTTGAACGGGATCGGAGTGCCAGTCGCGTCGGGGTTCGATGGGTCGGAGAGCGGCGAGACGACACGAACCTCCTCCCCCGTGTACAGGTGCGTCTGCTTGACGAGCTCTCGGCCGACCAGGATGCCGGGCAGTGACTGCGTGCGCCGTGAGACCGACGGCTCGATGTCGATCACGCTGATCGGCAGGTGGTCGCTGATGTCCTCGTCGTCTTCCTGATCGCGCGCCGAGAAGTCGCGCGGCGGGTCGTCGGCGACCACCAGGTCCGGCGGCGGCGGATCGATCGGCTTGTCGTCGAGCGCCGGCGGCGGCTCGAGCACAGCGCCACTGCCACTGCCGCTGTCGCTACCCGAGAAGTCGATCGGATCGCCGCCGTTCGGCATGTCGGGCGGCGGCGGATCGACCGCGTCCTTCGCGTGGGGCTTCTGCGGGATCGAGCGATCCGTCTCGTCGTTCACGAGCGGCTCGAGCCGCGTCATCGCCTCGCGGTCCTCGAGGTCGGAGATCAGATCCGTCACCGTGCCGACGGTCTTCGGATCGATGCCCTTGATGATGACGTTCATCCCGTTGTTGTGCGCTGCGATCACGACCTCGCTGACCGCGTAGGGCGTGGATGCGACGACGCCGCTCAGGTTGTCGATCTTCTGCTTCACCTCGCGCCACTCGACGAACTCGCCGTCCTCGCGCGTCACCTGGATGTGCGCGTTGGAGCCGAGGATCTTCTGGCGCAGGTCGGTCTCGAAGCCGCTCATCACCGAGAGCACGCAGACCAGCGCCGACGTGCCAATCCACACGCCGCCGATCGGGACGGTGGTGAAGAACGTGAAGAACGCGCGCAGCGAGCCGAAGAACGCGCACAGCCCGACGATGATCCAGCCGACGAGCGCCGAGACCCCGAAGATCTGCAGCAGCGTGAGCTGCAGGTCGCTGCCGAGCGTGACGAACGGGAGCTTGTTGAGCATCACCAGCCGGGTCAGGCCGATCGAGGCGAGCGCGACCACGAGTCCCGCGAGGAAGCCCACCATCGCCGGCTTGCTGTGGCGGATCACGAACCAGAACACCGCGGCGATGTTCGCGAGCACCGCGACCAGGAGCAGCGTCGCGAGCGTGTCGTCGAACGGCGCGGTCACCGTCTGCGCGATCATCGCGAGATCACCGCCGGCGAAGATCCGCAGGATCACGCTCGCGAGCAACGTGGCGCCGATCACGACCTTGCCGGTGCGCGTGACCTTCGGGTGCGCGACCAGCAAGTAGCGCCACGCGACGTACGAGCGATAGCCGGCGAGCTCCGAGACACCTCGCATCGCGATACCGAGGCCGGCGATCACCGGTCCGAATGCGATCACGTACGTGTTGCCGCTCGCCTCCTGCCCCTTCTCGAACGAAGTGACCGTGATCACCACGCCGGCGATCACCAGCAGTGCGCCGACGATCACGAGGATCCAGGCGCGTGTGTGGCGGTGCTCCGAGGGCGCTGGCACGGCGGTGGTTTACTCCGGCCTCATCAGCGGGAACAGGATCACGTCGCGGATCGAGCTCGCGCCGGTCAGGAGCATGGCGAGCCGGTCGATGCCGATGCCCTCGCCCGCGGCTGGGGGCATCCCGACCTCGAGCGCGCGGCAGTAGTCCTCGTCGTAATCCATCGTTTCGTCCGCGCCGGCGTCCTTCGCGGTCAGCTGCGCCTGAAAGCGCGCGCGCTGATCGTCGGGGTCGTTGAGCTCCGAGAAGCCGTTCGCGATCTCCTTGCCATTCACGAACAGCTCGAACCGGTCACAAAATGCCCCGTCCTTGTCGTTTTTCCGCGCGAGCGGCGAAACGGCGAGCGGGAACTCCGTGAGGAACGTCGGCTGGACCAGCTTGTCCTCGGCGACGGCCTCGAACAGCAGATACCCGATGTGTCCCGCGGTGATCCGCCGCTGCTCGGGAGTGTAGTGCTCGAGCACGGAGGTGATCGCACCAGCGCGCCGGTCCTCGGCCTTGAGCGATGCCGTCAGCTCCGCGTGCTCGACCTTCTTCGAGCTGCCCTGTGCCAGCACGCGTGCGAGGTCCGCCGCCGGAACATGCTTGTTGCGCAGCACGAAGGCCGCGGCAAACTCGGGATCCTCGAAAATGTGGTGAGCGTCGGCGACACCGCCGAGCTCCTTGACGGCGTTACGGACCGACAACCTTCGCCACGGCGCGGCGAGCTCGATCTCGACGCCGTCCCAGGTGACCTTCGTGCTTCCGTTGATCTCGCGCGCGAGCTCGCCGATCATGGCCTCGGTCAGGTCCATCAGATCGGTGTACTGGGCGTAGGCCCAGTAGAACTCGAGCATCGTGAACTCGGGGTTGTGGTTGCGCGACAGACCCTCGTTGCGGAAGTTGCGGTTGATCTCGTACACGCGATCGAAGCCGCCGACGACGAGGCGCTTGAGATAGAGCTCCGGCGCGATCCGCATGAACAGCTTCATGTCGAGCGCGTTGTGGTGCGTGACGAACGGACGCGCCGCGGCACCGCCGATGATCGGATGCATCATCGGGGTCTCGACCTCGAGGAAGTCGCGCGTGTCGAGGAACCGCCGGATGCCGCGCACGATCGCGGAGCGCTTCTTGAACACCTCGCGCACGGCTGGGTCGACCGCGAGATCGACGTAGCGCTGGCGATAGCGCTGCTCGACATCGGTGAGGCCGTGCCACTTGTCGGGCAGCGGGCGCAACGACTTCGTGACGATCCACAGGCGCGTCGCGAGGATCGACAGCTCGCCGCGCTTCGTCCAGAACGCGGGTCCTTCGGCGACGACGATGTCGCCGGCGTCGAGCTGCGGCAGCACCTTCGCGAAGTCGTCGGCGTTCAGGTGATCGATATTGAGGTAGAGCTGGATCGAGTCGTCGGTGTCGCGGATCGGCGCGAACACGGTCTTGCCAAAGCCGCGCTTTGCCATGACCCGGCCACCGACGCGCAGCGGCGTGCCGTCGATCGGCGTGATGCCGGCGTCCTTGTCCTTGTCCTTCGGCGCGTCCTTCGGAGCCTCGGGCGCCGAGATCCTAGAAGCCGTCGACAGGTACTTCGCACGGACCTCGGCGAGCGCGAGCTTCGGCCCGATGTCGTTGCGGAACGGATCACTGCCGGACTCGCGCAGCGCCTTGGCCTTGTCCCGCCGCTCTCCCATGATGCGCTCGAGGGTGGACTCCGGCTGTTCGGGGGGGCGCGACGACATGGCGGCGGACCATACATCATCCTCGGCAAACGTCGCCGTGCTATCAGGTGCTCATGCGCCGCCTGCTCCTCGTGATCCCGGTCGTCGCGTTCGGGTGCAGCAAGTCCGACAAGGGCACCGAGAAGGACACCCCGAAGGCAGTCTCCGCGGCCTGTGCGAAGGCCAAGGTCGAGGGCACGATGGCGTGGATCGAGGATGACTATCCCGCCGCGCTCGCCTGCGCGAAGGAGAAGAACCTCCCGCTCGTGATCGATCTATGGGCGCCGTGGTGCCACACCTGCCTGTCGATGAAGGCGACGGTGTTCACCGATGCGTCGTTCAAGCCGGATGCCGAGAAGTTCGTGTTCGCGGCGATCGACACCGACCGCGAGGTGAATGCGCCGGTGGTCCAGAAGTTCCCGCTCTCGGCGTGGCCCACGTTCTACGTGGTCGGAACCGACGAGAGCGTGCTCGCCCGCTGGGTCGGGGCGGCCAGCACGTCGCAGTTCCACGCGTTCCTCGATGCCGGCGCGGACGCGCGCGACGGCGTGGACGGTCCGGGCAAGCACCTGCTCGCCGCCGAGCGCGCGCTCGCGACGAAGACCTACGACGTCGCCGAGAAGGAGCTGACCGCCGCGCTCGCTGCTGCGCCGCCCGACTGGGTGCGCCGGCCCGACGCCCTGCTCTCGCTGCTGTCGACGATCTCGCGGCAGAAGGACGACGCGCGCTGCCTGACGTTCGCGATCGAGAACATGGGCAAGACCGGCAGCTCCTCGACGGCCGCGGACTTCGTCGCCACCGCGCTGTCGTGCGCGAGCAACCGCGAGAAGGAGGACGCCGCGGGCGTCACCGCGCTGCGGACCGCTGCGATCGCGCGGCTCGAGGGTCTGCTCGCGGAGACGGGTGCGCCGCTCTCGGTCGATGATCGCAGCGACGCGATGGTGATCCTGCGCGAGACGTATGCGGCCGTGGGCCGCAAGGACGACGCGAAGGCGCTCGCGGAGAAGCAGCGCGCGCTGATCGACGAGGCTGCCGCGCGGGCGACATCGCCGATGGCGGCGATGACGTTCAACTGGCAGCGCGCCGAGGTCTACGTCTATCTCGGGCGTCCGCTCGAGGTCGTGCCCGCGCTCGAGAAGTCCGCCGCGGATCTTCCCGAGGAGTACGACCCGCCGGCGCGCCTCGGCTGGGTCTACCTGAAGGGCGGGAAGCTCGCCGAGGCGGCGACGTGGACCGATCGCGCACTGAAGCTCGCGTACGGTCCGCGCAAGGCCCGCGTGCTCTCGCAGCGTGCGGAGATCGCGAACAAGCAGGGTGATGCGGCCGCCGAGAAGAAGTTCCGCGCCGAGGCCGTCGCGCTCTGGGAGTCGCTGCCGCCCGGGCAGGCCAGCCCCGACGCGCTCGCGAAGGCGAAGGAAGCGCTCTCGAAGCTGGACGCACCAGCGCCGACAGCGTCAACGAACTGACGTCGAGGAACCCGGCGTGAAGAACCGTTCACGCCGCGGTCCCCGACAGCACCGCGCTCACAACCTGGCGATTGCCCGTCGGATCTGTCTGGTCCGGCCTTTGAAGAAGCGCCGGGCATGCGGAACAACCTCCTCCTCGCGTTGCTCGCTCTCCCCACCCTGCCCCTCGTGATGGGCGCCCAGGGCGACGGCTGTGCTGCCGGCTCGAAGTCGCCTGCCCCCGACGTGCGCGGCACGTGGGGCATCGAGTACGACGATACGATCGGCGTCGAAGCAAAGATCGGCGGCGCGGTCTACACCGCCGAGCTGGGCGCACAGGGCGGCAGCTTCACCATCAATCACGCGGGCAAGCCGTACACGTTCAACCTCGACTGCACGCGCGCCGATGTCGTGTGCCCGAGCGAGGCGTGGCCATCGCGGGTTGTCGTCGAGCAGCGCGATGTGCAGCACCAGCACCAGATGATCGTCAACCTGCCCGCCGCGCAGTGCAGCGGCGCGCTGACCTCGCCCGCGCCGGGAACGTGCGGCGCCGGGACCAGCAACCCGAACTGCGATCTCGTGTGCGGCGGCGGCATCACCGTCAAGACGCAGCAGGCGTTCGGTGTGATCGGCGAGAGCGGAGATTCGTTCCGCCTCTACCTCGGCGGCGGCGTCGTCACGAACGGTATCAACTGCGCGATGCTCGGCTACTCGGTGGCGGATGCCGATCTGGTGAGCACCGGCCGGAACGAGGAGGACTGGGAGGCGACGCAGATGAAGGCCGGACTCGTCACGATCGGCTTCGCGGGCGCGTGTCTGTTCGCCGGTCAGATGAGCGGCACGGACCAGGCGGCGCTCGTCGGGGCCGAGCTCGAGTTCACGACCGGCTTCACCGGCGCGAAGCAGTAGCGACGGTGCAGCCGTCGAGCACGCGGACGTCGGTGCGCGCGGTCGTGCGGACGATGTCGAGTTGCTGCATGCGAACGGCCACGTGGTCGTCGTTCGGGCGGCGCTCGAGCTCCGACGCGACCGCTTGCTGCTCGAGCTGGATCGCCGAGAGCGCGCGCATCCGCCCGTAGTCGAGGTAGGTCCGCAGGAGCCCGTTGCAGAGGTGCGCGGCGCGCTGCGGATCCTTGTCGGCAACGGTGACGTCGATGATCAGCGTGCCCGGGCGGCGGTTGACCGCGATCGCGTCGGCATCGAGCGTCACGCGCTCGTACTCCTCGAGGCGACGGCGCAGCAATGCACTGCGTATCACCTCCCCCTCGCCGGCGAGGAACGCATCCACGGTGCTCGCGGGCTGCGGATCGAACACGAGGCTGCCGGTGGCCGTGGGCCCCGACGGTTTGTCGGCCCCGCACGCACCGAGCACAGCGGCGAGCACGAGGATCCGCACGCCGCGTGCATACCATGGGAATTCCGGACGGAGCGGGACCTGTATCTGCGTGGTCATGCGTTCCAGCCCGCGCGCCTCGATCCTCTCCGTCGGAGCCGCCACGGTCGGTCTCGCCGCGAGCATCGGGAGCTTCTACGACCACGTTGGGCCCGAGCCTGCGTTCTGCGCCGAAGGTGGTTGCGCGACGGTACGCGCCTCCGCGTGGGCCGCTCCGCTCGGAATCCCGATGCCGATCCTCGGCATCGCGTTCTTCACGGCGGCCATCGTGCTCGCGTTCGTCGAGGCGCCGCGTCTCCGCAAGCTGCTAGCGGTGGGCGGCGCCGCGTGGGCGTTGCTGCTGATCGGCCTGCAGGCGTTCGTGATCGGCGCGTGGTGCAAGCTCTGCATGATCGCGGACCCGGCCGCGATCCTCTACGCGATCGCGATCTTCACCGGCGCGTCGACGCTGCGATTCAGCTGGTGGAAGCCGGTCGCCATTGCTCCGGCGGCTGCCGCGGTCGTCGGCGTCCTCGCGCTATGGACGCACACGCCTCCTCCGCCGCCGCTGCCGCCGGGCACGCCCGCATTCGTGGTCGACGCGCAGGAGCCAGGAACCGTCACGATCGTCGAGGTCGTCGACTTCGAGTGCCCGTACTGCCGGATGATGCAGGCGAAGGTGCACGAGGCGATCGTGAAGTCCGGCGTGAAGGCGCGCGTCGTGCGGCACAACATGCCGCTGCCGCGTCACGCACACGCGCTCCCCGCCGCCCTCGCGTACTGCTGTGCGGAGCGTCAGGGCAAGGGCGATGCGATGGCGGAGCTGCTCTTCACCGCGCCCGAGGAGACGCTCACGGCCGAAGGCTGCGAGGAGCTCGCGGTGAAGGCCGGCTGCGATCGCGAGCAGTACCGCCGCGACTTGCCGCTCGCCGTCGGTCGCGTGGCCGTCGAGTCGATCCAGGCGCGCGCGTCGGGTGTGACGTCGCTTCCGACGGTGTTCATCGGCGGTGAGCAGCTCGTGGGCGCGGCCGCATCGACGGACGATCTCGTCGCGGCGATCCACCGCGCGAAGCACTGACCTCGCGCTAAAGTGCGCGCCATGCGTTCGCTGACCGCACTCGTCCTCGCCTGCACGATCGCCAGCGGATGTCAGACGCAGCGCCAGGCGGTCACGGCGGGCATCGTGACCGGGGGCATCGCGGGCATCCTCGGGTGGGGGCTGTACGAGGCCCGAAACGACGACGAGGGCCCGCCGCTGCTCGTACCGCTCGGGTTCGTGGTGTTCGGGACCGTCGCGGTGTTCTCGTTCATCACCGCCATCGCGATCGCTGCGGACGATGACACGCCCGCGCCGAAACCAGCCGTTCTTAGTTCTTCGCGTTCGCGGCCTGCAGCAGGTGCGTGCGGATCAGCTCGTCGAGATCGCCGTCGAGCACGCCGTCGACATCCGACGTCTTCATCTCGGTGCGGTGATCGTTGACCTGCTGGTACGGGAACAGCACGTAGCTGCGGATCTGCGAGCCCCACTCGATCTTGAGGCGGGCCTTCGCTTCCGCGTGGGCCTTCTCCTCGCGCTTCGCGAGCTCGTAGTCGTACATCTTCGCGCGCAGGAGCTTGAACGCGCGGTCCTTGTTCGCGTGCTGGCTGCGCTCGTTCTGGCACTGCACGACGATGCCGGTCGGCAGGTGCGTGATGCGCACCGCCGAGTCGGTCTTGTTCACGTGCTGCCCGCCGGCGCCGCCCGCGCGATACGTGTCGATCCGGAGATCGACGTCCTTGATGTCGACCTCGATGTCGTCGTCGATGTCGGCGGTGACAGTGACCGCGGCGAACGACGTCTGCCGGCGTCCCGCACCGTCGAACGGCGACACGCGCACGAGCCGGTGCACGCCGTTCTCGGCCTTGAGCAGCCCGAACGCGTACTCACCCGTGACGGTCATCGTCGCGCTCTTGATGCCCGCTTCTTCCGCCGCCGTCTCCTCGAGCACCTCCACCTTCCAGCCCTTGCGCTCGCCGTACCGGATCAGCATGCGCATCAGCATCTGCGCCCAGTCAGACGCATCGACGCCGCCTGCACCCGCGGTGATCTGGATGATCGCGCCGCCCGCATCGAGCTCGCCCGACAGCATGCGCTTGAACTCGAGATCATCGAGCTGCTTCTGGATCTGCGCGACCGATGCAGCGGCCTCCTTCGCAGAGTCCTCGTCGCTCGCTTCCTCGGCGAGCTCGAGCAGCACCTCGGCATCGGACAGCGCGCGAACCTGTGCGTCGTAGCTGCCGACGACCTGCTCGAGGCCCTTCTTGTCCTTGAGCAGCGACTGCGCCTTCTTCTGGTCGTCCCAGAACGTGGGGCGCGCCGCGATCGAGTCGAGCTCCTCGATCTTCAGGCGCTTCGCGTCGACGTCAAAGTAACCCCCGGAGCTCGGAGACCTTCGCCCCCAGCTCCTTCAGCTGCGTCCGGACCGCGCGAACATCGACTGACTCGATCGCCATGACGGCGAGAGGTTTAGCACAGCTATCTAGCGGCGCGGGACGGGGTGCGGAGCTGCACGAGGTTACCCTCGCCGAGCGCGACCGGGTACTCGCCGGTGAAGCACGCGGAGCAGTACCCCTCGTTGCCGACCGACGCGATCATCCCGGCGTGCGAGAGGTACTGGAGCGTGTCGCTCGTGACGTACCGCCCGATCTCCTCGACGGTGTGCGACGCCGCGACGAGCTCGCTGCGGTTCGGCGTATCGATGCCGTAGAAGCACGGGTGCGTGGTGGGCGGCGCGCTGATCCGCATGTGGACCTCGCGTGCGCCCGCGTTGCGTAGCATCTTGACGATCTTGCGCGACGTGGTGCCGCGGACGAGCGAATCATCGACGACGACGACCCGCTTGCCATCGACGATCGAGCGCACGGGCGAAAGCTTCAGACGCACGCCAAAGTGCCGGATCGAGTCCTGCGGCTCGATGAACGTGCGGCCGACGTAGTGGCTGCGGATGAGGCCCATCTCGAACGGGATGCCGCTCTCCTTGGAGTAGCCGATCGCCGCGGGGACACCGGAGTCCGGCACCGGGATCACGACGTCGGCCTCGATCGGGTGCTCTTGCGCGAGCCGGATGCCCATCTTCTCGCGAGCGCGATACACGCTCTTGCCGTTCACCAAACTGTCGGGCCGCGCGAAGTACACGTGCTCGAACACGCAGAACGTGGGCTTCACGGCCGACTCGGAAGGCAGGAGGCGATGCGAGGACAGGCCGCCGCCCTTGTCGATGACGACGATCTCGCCGGGCTCCACCTCGCGGATGAACTCGGCCTCGATAAGGTCGAACGCGTTGGTCTCGCTCGACAGGACGTACGCACCCTTGAGGCGCCCGATGCAGAGCGGGCGAAATCCGTTCGGGTCGCGAACACCGATCATCTTCTCGTCGCCGGTCAGGAGGACCAGCGAGTACGCCCCGCGCACGCGCTTCAGGGACGACTGCAGCTTGCCGAGGATGTCCGCGTCCCGGGCCTTCGCCATCAGGTGGACGATCACCTCGGTATCGCTGGAGGTCTGGAAGATCGAGCCCTGGGCCTCCAGCTCGGCGCGCAGCTCGGCAGCGTTGACGAGGTTTCCGTTGTGGCCGATGGCGATCTGGCCGCCGGAGTACTCGAACACGAAGGGCTGCGCATTCCGCAGCTCGGACGACCCGGCCGTGGAGTACCGGACGTGGCCAATGGCGGTCCGCCCGGGGAGCTTGGCGAGGGTCTCCCGGTCGAAGGCGTCGGAGACCAGGTCCATCGCGACGTGCCGGCGGAGCCTGCCGTCCTCGGCGGCGACCAGCCCTGCCGACTCCTGGCCCCGGTGCTGGAGGGCGTGCATGCCCAGGTACCCGATGTTTGACGCCTCGTCATGTCCATGGATGCCGAAGACGCCACACATGCGTCCCCACTTACCACGAGGGGGTGATCGCCAGTAGCAAACTTGTGGATCTGGCCGAGTTAGCTTACCTTTTTCCCAACGTGCCACGTCTCCTCTGGCGCGATGCGCAAGGCATCGAGGGCTCGCTCGATCTCGCATCGGCGGAGATCAGGGTCGGCCGCGCCATGGACTGTGCGATTCGCACGGATGACGCCATGGTGTCGCGGCATCACGCGCGGATCTTCTGGGGCGGTGGCGGCTACGTGCTCGAGGATCTGTCCTCGGCCAACGGCATCTACTTCCAGGAACAGCGCGTCCAGAGCCACCTGTTCAAGCACGGCGACGCGGTCCGCTGCGGCAGCCTGTGGTTGCGGTTCGTCGACACCTCGGCAGCGGTCAGCCCGAGCCCCGCTGCGGGGCCGGCGCCGAATCCGTCGACGCCGATGATGCAGCACCCGGGGATGGGAGCGATCGAACCCGCCGGACCGACCGGCCACGTCTCGGCCGTCAGCCCGTCGGGAATGCCGGCGGCACCAATCGCCGCCGAGTCCGACGCCGAGATCCGCGTGCTGCGTCGCCGCGTCGAGCAGCTGCAGACCGAGCTCCGCGTCTACCGCACCAACAAGTTCAATCAGGACACGGCGCGGAAGATGGAAGATCTCGAGAACGATCTCTCGACGATGGAGATCGAGCGCGACAACCTGAAGAACCGGATCGATCGCGCCGAGCAGCAGATGACGACGGAGGGCGCCAGCGTCAAGGTGCGTCGTGCGCTCGAGATCGCAGCGGCCACGACGGAGACCTCGGCCTCGCTCAACGACCTGCTATCGAGCTTGCGGATCGAAGTGATGGCCGCCGAGGGCGAGTTCGAGCAGTTCGCCACGCAGCTGCCGCGCGCGAGCTTCGAGCTGATCCGCCAGTCGATGAAGGAAGCCGCCGGGCACTGCGATGCCGCCCGCGAGCTCCTCCGCAAGCTGCGCGAAGTCGCCGAGTAGCGACTACATGTTCGGGAAGTAGTCGAGCCCGAGATACAGCGCGCCGTGCGCGAGGGTCAGGAACGCGGCCATCCACAGCGTGGCCATGAGCCCCTGGATCTCGATCCACTTGTTCTCGGACTTCCGCTTCTCGTTGATCTTCTCGAACACCTTGACGGCGCCGAGCAGGAACAACATGTTCACCACGAACGGCATCAAGAATCCGGCGGCGCCGAGCGTGGCGAGGTTCAGGATCGGCGTCAGCAGCCAGTAGACGGCCGTGTTGAGCAGCGCGAACACCAGGGCGATCAGCGGGGTCGCCCACTTGTTGTGGATGACGATCTTCGGGTTCTTCTTGGCGGCCAGGAAGAACACGGCGCCGAACACGACCAGCCGGATCGCCAGCTTGATCAGG
>JACCRC010000123.1 GCA_013813765.1 Deltaproteobacteria bacterium
CACGCAACGCCGCCTCCGCAGTGTCGACACCGGCGACGCGCTCGACGTCCGGCTCGTCTCCGAGCTCCAGCAGCGCTCGCTCGATCATCCGCCACGCAACGTGGTACCCGCGGTCCGCATCACCCGCACGCGCGGCTGCGAGTGCGCGGCCGACGACCGCCGCGCAGCCAGTCGCGTTCGACGTCCGCGGCTCTTTGACGAGACACGCTCGCGCATCACCCCACGCAGCGCGAAATGCATCGAGGTGTGCCGGCGGTGGAAGCAGGCGCGGCGTCGCGCTCGCACTCGCGAACATCGCCGCCACCGCGATCAGGGCTCCGCACGCCTGGCGCATGCCGCGATAGTATCGCGCCATGCTCAGGTTCGCGGCGTGTTGCGTGGTGGCGTTTGGATGCAGCCAGCCAGCGCCACCTCCGGCGACCGATCCAGCACCCTCAGCACCTTCTTCTCCGACGGGGATCTTGATCTTCGCGACGACGAACGACCGCAGCACCGACCTGACCTGGATCGATCTCGACACGAACCAGCGCGGTACCGTGCCGCGCGACCCCGATACCCGCGCGCGGATCAACTACGTGCGCGAGCGCGGAGGCATCAAGGGCGTTCTGATTCCGCACGGCATCGCGAGCGACAGGCACTCAGCGCGGTGGTTGTTGACGAAGGACCCGGAACGGCGCATGCCGGGAGCGTTCTGCGTCCGCGAGATCTCCACCGGTGCCGCGAAGCAGTGCTTCGTGCTGCCGGTGGTCGAGGATCTTGGCGCCGTCATCGAGCTCGATGACGGCACCGTCGTGATCGCGAGCTGGCCCGGACCGCGCTACCCCGTGTGGCGGATCGACCCGACCTCGGGAGCCGTCATCGATCTCGGAGTCGTGCACGGCCCCCCGCTCGCGACGGCACGCTGGCTCGCCTGGACCGAGTCCTCGAACACGGCCGCGACGCTCTTCGTCCGGCCGCTAGACGACGAGCGCGCAGCCGTTCGCGCCATCGATCTCGGCAGAGCAGACATCGACGAATGCCGACTCATCCCGGCCCGCCCCGAGGCCGCGGTCTGCCGCATGTATGCCAGCAAGGGGCAGCGCGGCCGGGGGCTATACTTCGTCGATCTAGCCGCTGGAACCAAGCGCGCGATCGGTGTCGCAACCGGTCCGAACATGGCGGTGTCGCCTGATGGGCACTGGCTCGCCTACGCGGTCGCGAACGCCAGCCCCGACGACGAGAACGAGCCCGCTCAGCGAGTGATCATGACACCGCTCGCAGGCGGTGAAGCTCGGCAGATCACGCAGCGTGCGGAGATCGGGCAGCAAGTCATCGCATGGATTCCGTGACCGCCGCGCGCACCCGCTCCGCGAACCACGTGAACCGCTGCCGCGCTTCTGCGTTCCGCACCGCCATCTGCACCGCGCGCCGCGATCCGACGATCACGACGAGCCGCTTCCCGCGCGTCACCGCGGTGTAGAGCAACGACCGCTGCAACATCATGAAGTGCTGTGTCCCCAGCGGGATCACGATCGCCGGATACTCCGAGCCCTGCGACTTGTGGATGCTCACCGCATACGCGTGCACGAGCTGGTCGAGCTCCTCGCGCTTGTACGTCGCGATGCGCCCGTCGATCTCGACGCTGACCACGTTCTCGGCCGTGATCCCGGTGATCACGCCGATATCCCCGTTGAACACGTTCTTGTCGTAGTCGTTCTTCAGCTGCATCACCTTGTCGCCGCGCCGGAACGTACGCTCGCCGCGCACGAGCTCCAGCTGCCCGGTGATCGCAGGGTTCAGCTTGTCCTGCAGCGACTTGTTCAGCATCGCCGTGCCCAGCTCTCCGCGGTGCATCGGTGCGAGCACTTGCACCTCGGTCACCGCGTTGAATCCGAACCGCGTGGGAATGCGCTCCGACACGAGCTCGATGATCGTCTGTCGTGCCGCCTCTGGATCATCGCGCCCGATGAAGAAGAAGTCCGTGTTCGCGCCGGCGGGCGTGTCGAGATCCGGCAGCTCCCCGTGGTTGATGCGGTGAGCCGACACCACGATCTTGCTCGCTTGCGCCTGCCGGAAGATCTCGGTCAGTCGGATCACCGTCGCCGCACCGGACTGGATCACATCCGACAGCACGCTGCCCGCACCTACCGATGGCAGCTGATCGACATCACCGACGAGCACGAGCTGCGCCGCGGCCGGCAGCGCTGCCATCACCGCCTTGAACAGCTGCGCGTCGACCATCGATGTCTCGTCGATCACGAGCAGATCGATCTCGAGCGGATTCTCCGGCTTCCTCGCGAAGCCGTTCTCGTGCGGCTGGTACTCGAGCAGCCGGTGGATCGTCATCGCCTCGTGCTGCGTCGCCTCGCCGAGCCGCTTCGCCGCTCGTCCGGTCGGGGCGCCGAGCGCGATCCGCTTCTTCGTCAGCTTCGCGAGGTTCACGATCGCCTTGACGATCGTCGTCTTGCCCACGCCCGGACCGCCCGTGATCACCACGCACTTGTCGAGCATCGCGGCTTCCACCGCACGCCGCTGTTGCCCGGCGAGCTGGATGTTCGTCCCGGCCTCGAACGCATGGATCGACGCGCCGACGTCCAGCGACGACGCGCGGTGCGGCGTGTTCACCAGCTCCGCGAGGCGTGCGGCCGCGTCGGCCTCGGCGTCGAAGGCCCACGGCAGCTCCGTGCACGGACCACGATCGCCGAGTGACTCGCGGATCACCCGCCCCGCGAGCTGAAGCGCACCTAACCTCGGCGCGATCAGCTCCTGCGCGATGCCCAGCAGCTCCGCCGTCTGCGTGATCAACAGCTCGTCGGGCATGTGCATGTGCCCGTCCTCGGCGGCTGTCTCGAGCGCGTGCAAGAGGCCCGCCTCGATCCGCTCCGGCGCATCGCGTGCGATGCCGAGCTTCTGCGCGTACGCATCCGCCGTGCGAAACCCGATGCCGCGGATCTCGTGAGCGAGCCGGTACGGATTCGCGCGGATCAAGCTGACCGCATCCTTGCCGTAGCGCTTGATGATCCGCGGTGCGAGCGAGGCCGACACACCGATGCCGTGCAGGAACACCATCATGTCCTGCACGTGCCGATGATCCGCGAACGCCTTCGAGAGCGTCGACGCACGCGCCGCGCCGATACCGACGACCTCGGTCAGCCGATGCGGCTCTCGATCGATGACCTCGAGCGTCTCCATCCCGAACTTCTTCACGAGCCGCTTCGCCATCTCCGGGCCGATGCCCTGGATGCCCGCCGCGCCGATGAACCGCTCGATCCCGACCAGCGTCTCCGGCGAGCGCAGGGCATACGACGTCACCTTGAACTGCCGGCCGAACTTCTTGTCCTCCACCCACTGACCGCGAAGGCGCAGCGGCAGCCCCTCCGAGATCCCGAGCAGCTCGCCGACGACCGTGGTGATCTGATGACTACCCAGCTCGAACCGCGCGACGGTCCATCCCGTCTCGTCGTTCTTGAACACGACGCGCTCGAGCGTGCCGTCGAGCGTGATGTCCTGGCCGTCCGCCACCAGGGCCACTATGCCACCGTCAGTGACGGCGCCAGTAGGATTGGGAGATCCGCTCGGCGATCGGGCGCAGGCGCTCCAGGAGGTCCGACTTGTCGGTCGGTACCTCGTCGCCGAGCTCTTCGATGATCGTACCGATCACCACCAGCGCCTCCTCCTCGAGTGCGCCCAGCCGGTCACGCGCCCGCTCGAGCACCTTCGCGCGCGACATCATCGTGGCACCCGGCGGGTAGTCCGGGAGCACGCCTACGCCATCGTCGATGTCGACGAGCCGCGCAAGCACGTCGTCGGGATCCGGCAGCGAGCGAAGCACGCGCATGTCGGGGCTGGTCTCCGCGGCCGCGAACGTCGGACCGCGCAGCTTCGCGAGCTCGTTCTCGCGCTCCGCGAGCCGCTCGTTCGCACGGTCGAGCTCCCGCTGGAGGATCATCGCGCGCGTGTACAGCGTGTCGACGTCGTCGCGATAGCTCATTGCACGACGGCCGGCGTACCCGCGGTCTTCTTGGCGCTGCCGTCGACGTACTCCACCGCATCCGCGCACGCGAGGCTCTCGTACCCCATGATCGAGTCGCGGTCGCTGAACACCTGCGGGCACTCCTGCACGCAGCGTGCGCGATCGGCCTCGGGATGCCCCGGCTTGCACGCGATGTAGTGCGCGCACGCGCCGTCGCACGTGCCGGTGAGATGACGGCTGTTGAGCCGCTTCACGATGCAACCCGCGACCAGCAGCGCGAGCAACAGGCCGAGGACGATGCCCTTCATGCCTTGCTCCCATGGCGGCCGGCGCCGCCGGCGAACCGCGCTGCACCTGCCGCACCCTCGTGGAGCGCCGCCGAGCCCAGCTCGAGCTCCTTCGCGAGCGCGCCCGGCAGATCCAGATCGTGCTGCAAGTACGCGCTCATTCGATCCGCGCGCATCGCGGTCTGCGGCAGCTCCGCGAGCTGCGCGGCCAGCTCCTGCGCGGCGGCGAGCCCCGATCCCTTTGGCACCACGCGGTTGACCAGGCCGAACGACAGCGCTTCCTGCGCGCTGACCGCGCGACCCGTGAGGATCAGATCGAGTGCACGCGAGAGTCCGATCAAGCGAGGCAAACGGATCGTTCCACCATCGATGAGCGGCACGCCGAAGCGGCGGCAGAACACACCGAGGATCGCGTCCTCCTCGGCGACGCGCAGGTCGCACCACAGCGCCAGCTCCAGACCACCGGCGACCGCGTGTCCCGTGATCGCGGCGATGACCGGCTTCGACAGCAGCATGCGCGACGGCCCCATCGGTCCATCGCCGTCAGGCGCGATGCGATTCGGATTGCCCGCGGCCATCGCCTTGAGATCGGCGCCCGCGCAGAAGGTGCCGTGATCGCCAGCGAGCACCGCGACCCGACTATCGGGATCCGCGTCGAACGCGCGGAACGCGGCAGCGAGCTGTTCGGCAGTCTCCCGATCGACCGCGTTCTTCGCCGAGGCGCGATCGATGATCACGGTGGTAACGGCACCCCGCCGTTCAGTCCGTAGCATCGGTGGCACAGCTTAGCGCGAACGCGTCGCCCGCCCACTGCAGACGTCGTCGGATCCGGCTTACATTCACCTCCATGGCTGGCTCCAAGCGCATCGGAATTCTGTCGAGTGGCGGCGACGCTCCGGGAATGAACGCGGCGATCCGCGCCGCCGCACTCGTCGGTCGTTCCGGCGGTGCGGACATCGTCGGGATCGAGCGGGGCTACAAGGGCTTGCTCGAGGATGCGTTCGTCCCGCTGATGCCAAACGATGTCTCGGGGATCCTCCGAGAGGGCGGCACGATCCTCGGCTCCGCGCGCTGCAAGGAGTTCCACATGCGCGAGGTCCGTGACAAGGCGCGCTCGATCCTCGCGAACCGCGGCGTCGATGGGCTGATCGTGATCGGGGGCAACGGTTCGCTGACCGGCGCGCTGCTCCTCTGCGATCCGAAGGAGCTCGGCAGCCAGGCGCTGAACGTGATCGGCATCCCCGCCTCGATCGATAACGACCTCGGCTTCACCGGCATGTCGATCGGCGTCGACACCGCGATGAACACGATCGTCGAGGCGGTCGACAAGATCGCCGACACCGCGACCGCGCACGACCGCACGTTCATCATCGAGGTGATGGGCCGCGACTGCGGCTACCTCGCGATGACCTCGGCGATCGCGTGCGGCGCAGACCTCGCGCTGTTTCCGGAGTCTGGCAAGCCGGAGCAGGCGATCATCGATCAGATCGTGCAGACCGTGCTCACGGTACGCAGCCGGTCGCGCAAGTCGCGCCGCGTGATCATCATCAAGGCCGAGGGTGTCGGGATCTCGACCGACAAGCTCAAGGCCGAGGTCGATGCACGCCTCCGCGACAAGTCACCGAACGCGGATCCGAGCGGCATCGAGACTCGCGTCACCGTGCTCGGCCACGTGGTGCGCGGCGGTCGTCCGTCGGCGTTCGACCGCCTGCTCGGGAGTCGCCTCGGTAATGTCGCGGTGCGCGCGCTGATCGGGGGCGATACGTTGAAGATGGTCGCCTGGATGCCACCAAGCGAGGTTCCCGAGGATGCCGGGCGCTGTTCTGCAGCGGATCCCAAGTGCTGGCTCGTCGATCTCGGCGCCGTTCTCGTGGAGACGGAGAATCTCTTGAAGGGCCGCAGTCCGCTGACACGGTGGAGAGCGGGTGCGTTCGAGGAGATCGAGGGCGCATTGCTCATGTAGGATTGTCGTCCCGTGCCTCTCCCGAGCGATAGCGCGCTGAAACAGCTGTTCGATCGCTCGCCGATCGGCATGTACCGCTCGACGGAGAACGGAAAGTTCCTGCACGTCAACCGCGCGCTCGTCGAGCTGCTCGGCTACGCCACGGTCGACGACCTCCTCGCGGTCAACGTCAACGAGGACATCTACGTCGATCCGCAGCAGCGGATCGACATGATCGAGAAGTACCGAAGGCGCGGCGTCGTCGATGGCGCACTCGTCCAGTGGAAGACCCGCGATGGGCGCCGGGTGAACGTGCGGATCTTCGGCCACGTGATCGACGAGGGCGGCCAGGCATCGTTCGATGCATCGGTGATCGACGTCACCTCGATCGAGAGTACGAATGCCGAGCTGCAGCGCACCGCGACCACGCTCGACATGGTCGTGCGTCAGGTCAGCGCCGTGTACTGGCTCGTCGATCGCGACCTCCGCATCCAGCGCACCGGCGGTCCGATCATGGAGGTCCTCGGGTACGCACCCGATCACTACGTCGGTACCACCCTGTACGACGTGCACGAGGTCGATCCTGCTTCCGAGAACCCGATCCAGGTGCACCTGAAGGCACTGCAGGGCGAGACGTCGAATTACATCAGTGACTACCGAGGCCGCCAGCTCGCGAACACGATCGCGCCATACCGCGTCGACGGCGTGATCGTCGGTGCGATCGGCACGGCCGTCGATGTCACCGCGCAGCGCGCGCTCGAGCGCCGCATGGTCGACGCGCAGCGTGCCGAGAGCCTCGGCATCCTCGCCGGCGGTCTCGCGCACGACTTCAACAACCTGCTCGTCGCGATCCTCGGCAACGCGGACCTCGGCCTGCGTGATACGCCGCCTGGTGCGCCCGGCCGGTCGTCGCTCGACAACATTCGCAGCGCCAGCCTGCGCGCCGCGGAGCTCACGGATCAGCTGCTCGCGTACGCAGGACGCGGCGGTGTGTCGGCCGCGCACGTGGCTCCGGCCCCGATCGTCGACGAGCTCTTGCGGATCTCCGCGCCGCGAATGCCAGCGAACGCCGTCGCGACCGTGAACATCGGGCCGGAGCTGATGATCCGCGGTGATGCAGGGCAGCTTCGGCAGGTGGTGCTGAACCTCATCAGCAACGCACGCGAGGCACTCAAGGAGGACGGCGGCACGATCAACGTGAGCGGCCGTCTGCTCCGGGTGGACGGCAGTGCGCATCCCGATGATGTCCTCACCGCCGACGCGGGCACCTATGTCGTGCTCGAGGTGAAGGACAACGGCAGCGGCATCAGCGAGGACGCCCGCCGCCGGATCTTCGATCCGTTCTTCACCACGAAGGCCACCGGTCACGGCCTCGGCCTCGCCGCGGTACTCGGTATCGTGCGCACCCACGGCGGCGGCTTGCGGCTGTGTACGAAGTCCGGTGTCGGCGCGACGTTCCAGGTGCTGTGGCCCGCAGCAACCGCGGGCGATGGTCAAGAGATGGTCGTTCCGCGCGTGCGTCACACCGTGCTCGTGATCGACGACGAGGATCTCGTTCGGGACGTCCTCGCGCGCATGATCGAGGACCTCGGCTACACCGCGCTCACGGCCGCGGATGGGATCGCCGGACTCGACCTCGTGGAGCACGAGAGGATCGATGCCGTGCTCGTCGATCTCACGATGCCGCGCATGAGCGGCGCCGAGGTCGTCACCCAGCTTCGCGCCCGCAGGCCAGCGCTGCCGATCGTGCTCTGCACCGGATACGATCGCGACCGCCGCGGTCCCGTGAACGCGGACGCTTATCTCCCGAAGCCGTTCCGGATCGAAGCGCTCGAGCAGACACTCGCGAAGCTGCTCGGTGCACCTGCATCCGCCCACAGCTGACCAGCGGCGACTCGCTCAACGCTTGCTGGGCAAGTTGCCCAACGTTTGAGCAACGCCTTTTGTCTGGTCGTCCGAAGCTCCGGATAAGAGGTCTCTTTGCGCGCAATAACTGCATGGTGCATCACATGCAGAAGCAGAGGAGATGCGGAAACCAGTCGTCGCCCTTCTGCTGCTCACGGCCGCGTGTGACCCCTCCACCCCCGAGCCATCGGAGCTCCCGCAGGGTGTGACCGTCCTCGAAGCCTCGGACACGCTGCTCTCCGCCGCGTACCGCCAGGCTGATGTCGTCGTCTACATGCAATCGACCCGCGGCAAGCTCGCGCCCGCTTCGTATCAGCTCGACCCGGCGAACCCGGTGTACGAGGTCGATGCTCGCTTCATCGCGGACGATGGCCGCATCTTCTACACCCGCCGCGGCGGCGATCACTTCAACGACCCGACCTGGGAGAAGGAGCTCGTCGCGCAAGCGGAGCTTCAACCCACGCGGACATCGAATCGCCTCCTGTTCGACATGGCCGACGAAGCGACCGCTCTCCTGTTCGAGGAGACCGGCAAGCAGCACGGCAACGATCGCGCGGTCGCGGTGGAGCCGCAGATCACCGCACTCGTCGCGATCGGTCGCCAGGGTCCCGGCCTGTTCGAACAGATGGTCGATGACCGCAAGGCCACCGCGCTCCCGGGGATGCAGAACGAGGTCGCGTATGGCGGCACCGGCGGGCCAGAGTCCATCGATGCGAACCTCGGCGCGAACTACTACTACCTGGGCCTGCACGCGAAGGACATCGACAACTCGCCCGCCGGCTATCACAGCGCGATCCGCATCTACGCGTGGCAGGGCTACTGGGCCGTCGTGAACGACTTCTGCAACCACGGCCGCTGCCCATCGGAGATCCCGCAGGTCGGCATCGTCCAGATCGCGAACGCCGGCTACAAGCCGTCGAACTGGACCGGGTGGACCTGCAACACCGGCTACTCGGCGTACTCCGACGGCGGCGGCCACAACTGCCACGACGACTCGCGCCTCCTGATGGCGAGCTACGTCTACGGCAACGGGAAGCAGAAGGATCCGGGCTGGGCAAACTGGTGCAACGGCCAGGACGACGACACTGACATCAGCGTCAACATCTGGGGCTTCGAGGTCGATCAGAGCGGCTACCCCAACACCACCGACGATCAGAACCGCGGCTACACGCACCCGCACACCTGCCGCCGCTCGAACAACCACGGCTACAACGGCAACGCCGGCTGCTACTGCGACAGCGCGTGCCTCACGTACAACGACTGCTGCGTCGACGGCCCGTGGTGAGGTAGAGCGCTGCTGCGAGCACGAGCGCGCCGCGGCCACCGCCCGCACCCGAATCGCAGCAGCCTCCCGATGGTTCCGGCGTGCAGAAGAATTCGATGCCGCCGAGGTGCTCGCAGGCATAGTCGGCCGGGCAATCGTCGCGGCCGCTGACGCACCGGATGCTGCACGTGCCGCTGTCGATGCACTCGCCCCGCGCGCACTCGCGATCGCGCGTGCACGTCGAGCCGATCGCGCCCGGGGTGGGTTCGCGGTACCGGCACGCGTCGCGCTCGCAGATCATCGCGTCATCGCAGTCGCTGTCGCGCGTGCAGCTCTTGCTGCAGTAATGGATCAACGGCTCGTCGGCGGCCTCGATGCACGAGCCGGTGGTGCATTGCGCGTCGTAGCGGCACGCATCGCCGAGCTGCGCGGAGCCCGGCGCGGTCGCCGCGAGATACGGTGCAATGAAGTCCGTGACGTGAACGTCGACGCGCGTCGCCTTGCCGTACGTGGCGCAGGCGGGATCACCGCGGCTGATCACGGCGGCGAGCTCACCTGCAGGCGCGAACACCGGCCCGCCCGAGTCGCCATTGCACGGAAGCGCGGGGCTCGGCCCGAGCACGATCGACAGCGGGGTGGTCGACGTGACCATCGCCGTGCCCTCGCGCTTGCGGCCCGCGTCCATCGCACCGCCGGCGGTATCGCCGAACCCGACGATCCGCACCATCGCCGGCGGGGCTGCGGACAGCAGCGCGACCGCGGCTGAGGGAGCCGGCTCTGCGAGCAGCACGAGCGCGAGGTCATGACTCTCGGTGTTGTCGAAGCTCGGGTGCGAGACCGCGTCGAGGATCTCGATCGTGACGCCTGGGGCCTGCGCGCCGAACCTGACGCGAACCGCCGACGGGTCGTTCTGCACTCCGCAGTGCGCGGCGGTGAGCACCACGCGCTCGGAGATCACGGTAGCCGTGCAGAACGCGGCGCCCGTGTCCGCGCGAACGATCGCGACCACGGCGGGGTCGGCATCGTCGGCTACGCCACCCGTCACCGGAAGCGCGAGCAACGGCAACCACCACACCTGACGAGGTTATCGCGGATTGCGAAGTATGAAGGTGGTCCGCCTCACCAATGGACGGGGGTATGGTGGTGAGGTGACGGAACCGGCGCAGCCGACGATCAAGGTCCTCCTCGTCGAGGATGACGACCGGCTGGCACAGCTCACCGCGCGCTACCTCGAGAGCCACGGCGTGGTCGTCACGATCGCGAAGGACGGCCTCGAAGGTCAGGCGGAGGCGCTGCGCCGGCAGTACGACTGCTTGGTGCTCGACCTGATGCTTCCTGGGCGCGACGGCATCGAGGTCACGCGCCAGCTCCGAGCGCGCACCGACGTTCCGATCGTGATGGTGACCGCGCGCGCCGAGGAAGCGGATCGCGTGCTCGGCCTCGAGGTCGGGGCCGATGACTACGTCACGAAGCCGTTCTCGCCACGCGAGCTACTCGCCCGCATCCGCGCCACCGTGCGCCGCGTGCGTGGTCAGGCCGGGCCCGCGCAGCAGACGATCCAGGTCGGCGAGCTCGTCCTCGATCCGCAGCGGATGTCGGTCACGCTCGACGGCAAGGCGATCGATGTCACCGCGTACGAGTTCTCGATCCTCCGTGCCCTCGCGCAGCGCCCCGGCCGCGTGTTGTCGCGCGAGCAGCTGCTCGATCTGGCGAAGGGATCCGCCGAGCTCAGCTTCGATCGCTCGATCGATGTGCACGTGTCGCGCCTGCGCGCGAAGCTCGGCGATGACAGCCGTAGCCCGAAGATCTTGAAGACGGTGCGAGGCGTCGGTTACCTGCTTGCAGGTGGCGAGACGTGAGCCCGCGGCGGCGCGGGCGCCTGGCGCTGCGCGTCTATGCGTTCGTCGCAGTTCTGTCGATGGCGATCATGGTTGCGCTGCTCGTGCTGCCGCGTTACACGCGCGCGCCTCGCTACATGGAGCCGCAAGCGGCGCTCGTCCAGTACATGGTCGAGCGCTGGTCGCTGAAGGAGGAGCCCGAGGCGTTCGCGAGGGCCGTCGGCCGCGTCGAGGCGCGGCTCCGCGGCGCGCTGACGCTGTTCGATGCGAAGGGCACGCTCGTGCGCACGAGCAGGGAGCCTCCACTCGATCCACCGACGGCCGAGGAACGTAGGACGCTCGAGAAGAAGAAGTGGTCACTCGACTGGGGCCGGATCGTCGTGCGCAGCGATGACGGATCGCTCATCGGCGTGTACGCGCCGAATCGGCCCGGATTCCCGTGGTCGTGGGCGCTGCCGTTCGGCGCGATCATCCTCGTCGTCGTGTTCGGAGCCTCGCTGTGGTTCTCGCGTCGCCTCGCGCAGCCGCTCGATCAGCTGACCGCGGCGGCGCGCCGGTTCGGCGAAGGAGACATGGAGGCCCGCGCGCGGCTCGATCGCGATGACGAGCTCGGCGACGTCGGCCGCGCCTTCGATGTGATGGCCGAGCGTACCTCCGCGGTGATGCAGTCGCAGCGCCAGCTCATGGGCGACGTCTCGCACGAGCTGCGCACGCCCCTCGCGCGCATCCGGGTCGCGCTCGAGCTCGCAGCCGAAGATCCTGTCGCGGCGCGCGATGTGCTGCAGGACGTTGGACAGGACCTCGACGAGATCGATCAGCTGATCGGCGACATCCTCACGACGGCGCGGCTCGATGGCGAGGCCGTTCCGATCACGCGCAAGGTGATGAACCTTGGCGAGCTCACCGCGCGCGCGATCGATCGCTTCACAACGCGCAATCCAGCGCGCAAGCTCGAGCGGGAGATCGCGGGCGCCGAAAAGACCATCGAGTGCGATCCGGTGCTGCTGCGCCGTGCACTCGACAACCTGCTCGACAACGCGGCGAAGTACTCCGACACGCAGACGCCGGTGACGCTCAAGGTGATTCCGAACGGGTCACAAGTCCTGTTCGAGATCCGCGATCGAGGCATCGGAATGTCGGCCGAGGAGCTAGAGCGCGCGTTCACTCCGTTCTGGCGCGCGGACGGTAGTCGCACCCGCAAGACCGGCGGCGTGGGCCTCGGCCTCGCACTCGCCCGGCGGATCGCGCGAGTGCACGGAGGTGAGGTGACACTCTCATCCAGCCCAGGTGATGGGACGACGGCCAGACTGGAAGTTCCTTTTGCTGAGCGTCCCCTCTAAGCCCTCGAATTTGCTTGCAACAAATAGCAACATGGCAGCAACGGGAACTATGGAGAGGGGAGTCACCCTTTGAACGTGGTCATCAAACGCTGGCTCCCTCGGATCGTGGCCCTCGCGCTGGTCGCGGGAGGCGTGGTGTTGCTCCTGGTCAAGAAGCCATGGGCGAAGGGCGCCACGCCGATCACGTACACCACGGTGACCGTCGGCCGCGGCAACATCGCCGCGCAGGTGACCGCGAACGGCACGCTGTCCGCGCGCGGCACCGTGCTCGTTGGCGCGCAGGTGTCGGGCCGCGTGGTCGAGATCCACGCGGACTTCAATGACACGGTGAAGAAGGGCCAGATCATCGCGAAGATCGATACCCAGGTGCTGCAGGCGCAGATCCAGTCGGCGCAGGCCGCTGTGGCGCTCGCGCACGCAAACGCGAACAAGGCGCAGGTCGCGGTCATGGATACAGACCGCCAGTACAAGCGGCAGAAGCTGCTCCAGGATCAACAGCTCGTCGCCGGTGCCACGGTCGAAGGCGCGGAGGTCGCGCACTCCAGCTCGAAAGCGTCGCTCACCGCATCACGCGCGCAGGTGGCGCAGGCACAGGCGAACCTCGCGCAGGCGAAGCTTCAACTCTCCTACGCGACGATCTACTCGCCGGTCGACGGCGTGGTGCTGTCGCGCGCGGTCGATGTCGGGCAGACTGTCGCCGCATCGCTCTCAGCACCGACGCTGTTCACGATCGCCGAGGACCTGGCGCGCATGCAGATCAATACCGCGGTCGCCGAGGCCGATGTCGGCCGGCTCACCGAGGGCATGAAGGCCCAGTTCACGGTGGATGCGTTCCCCGGCAAGACGTTCGACGGCATCGTGCGCCAGGTGCGCAACGCGCCGACGACCACCTCAGGTGTCGTCACCTACGACGCGGTCATCGATGTCGACAACACCGACAAGTCGCTGCGCCCGGGCATGACGGCGAACGTCACGTTCGTGCTGCAGCAGGTCGCTGACGCGGTCAAGATCCCGAACGCCGCGCTGCGGTTCAAGCCGACTCGCGAGCAGATGCAAGCGATGCGCGGTGAGAGCGCCGGTGAGCGTGGAAGCGGCGAGCGCGGCGGTGGCCGGCGGGGCTCGGGCGGCAGGCAGGGCCGCGGCTCGGACGGCTCCGGCGGATCGGGGCAGCGCGCCGAGGGAGCAGGCAGCGCGGATGCTGGTGGGGGCGGCGGTGGCCCGCGTGGTGGTGGTGGTGGCCGCCGCGACTTCGGCGACAGGAAGCCGGTGTGGAAGCTCGTCGATGACCAGCCGAAGATGGTGTTGATCAAGCCGGGCCTGACCGATGGATCGACGACACAGCTCGTCGAGGGCGAGCTCGAGCCGGGCGATCTGCTGATCACCGAGGTCCAGGGCGTCGCAGCGCCGGCGAGGAAGACCGGAGCGTTCTGATGCCTCCGACGCTCATCGAGATGCGCGGGATCCAGCGCACGTACGTGATGGGCGACAACCTCGTCCATGCTCTGCGCGGCGTGGATCTCGACATCGACGCGGGCAGCTCGATCGCGATCATGGGTACGTCGGGCTCCGGCAAGTCCACGATGATGAACATCATGGGCTGTCTCGATCAGCCGACGAAGGGCACCTACAAGATCAACGGCAAGAACGTCAGCGGGATGTCGAAGTCCGAGCTCGCGAACATCCGCGGCCGGATGATCGGCTTCGTGTTCCAGAGCTTCAATCTGCTGTCGCGCACGTCCGCGCTCGAGAACGTCGAGATGCCGCTCCTCTATCAGGGCGTGTCGTCGCGCGATCGCCACAAGCGTGCGATGGCGGCGCTCGCCGCCGTCGGGCTACAAGATCGCGAGGATCACCACTCGAGCCAGCTCTCCGGTGGTCAGCAGCAGCGCGTCGCGATCGCGCGTGCGCTCGTCGGCGACGCGCCGATCATCATGGCCGACGAGCCGACCGGTGCGCTCGACACGAGGACCTCGTACGAGGTGATGGGCATCCTGCAGGGGCTCGTCGCGAAGGGCAAGACGCTGATCATCGTCACGCACGAGGCCGATATCGCGGCGTACGCGTCGCGCGTGATCACGCTGCGTGACGGCCTGATCGTCGAAGACCGGCAGCAGACGCCGATCGACGCAGCGGCCGCGCTCGCGAAGGTCACGGCGGAGCGAGAGGTAGCGGATCTCGCGCTCGCCGAGAAGAACAAGCGGGCGGAGAAGGCGTCGTGAACATCTTCACCACGTTCAAGCTGGCGATCCGCGCGCTCTGGCGAAACAAGGTCCGCACCCTCCTGACGATGCTCGGCATCGTGTTCGGTATCGGCGCGGTGATCGCGATGGTCGCCGGCGGTCAGGGCGCGCAAGCCTCCGTGAAGGAAGTGTTCGACTCGCTCGGCACCAACGTGCTCGTGCTCTCCGGCGGTGCACAGCGCACCGCCGGTGCATCCGGTGGCGCGGGCTCGCGCCAGAGCCTCACGTGGGAGGACGTCAAGGCGCTGGAGTCGGGCGAGATCTCCAGCATCAAGTGGGTCGCACCGACGATGTCGACCCGCACGCAGGCCGCTTCCGAGGAGGCGAACTGGAACACGTCGGTCACCGGCACGACGTCGGTGTGGTTCAAGATCCGCAACTGGGAGGCGTCACGAGGCGCGACGTTCGACGAGGACACCGGCAACAGCACGGCGAAGATCGCGGTGATCGGTCAGACCGTGGCGACACAGCTGTTCGCGAACACGAACCCGATCGGCCAGACGCTGCGCATCAACGGCCAGCCGTTCGAGGTCACCGGCGTGCTCGTCACGAAGGGCCAGGGCCCGCGCGGCGACAACGACGACACGATCATCATTCCGCTGAAGACCTACCAGCAGAAGATGGAGAAGGGCCTCGCGAAGTACCTCAAGGGCGAGGTGCTGCTCTCGATGGTGGAGGAAGGCCAGGCCCAGCGGACGATCGCGCAGGTGACCGCGTTGCTCCGCGACCGTCACAAGCTGGACGGCGCTGACGAGGATGACTTTCGCATCCGAAACCCGGCGGAGTTCGCTCAGGCGCAGAAGGACTCGACGGAGCGCATCGCGACGTTGCTCGCGATCGTCGCCGCGGTGTCGCTGCTGATCGGCGGCATCGGCGTCATGAACATCATGCTCGTCAGCGTGATCGAGAGAACGCGCGAGATCGGCATCCGCATGGCCGTCGGCGCGAAGCCGATCGACGTGATGACGCAGTTCCTCGTCGAATCGCTCGTGCTCGCATCGGTCGGCGGTCTGCTCGGCCTCGCGCTCGGCTACGGAGCCGCGCAGTACATGGCGGGCTACTTCGGCTGGAAGTTCTTCTTTCCGATGGAGACGGCGGGAATCGCTTTCGGTGTCGCGGGCGGTGTCGGTGTTGGCTTTGGTCTGTACCCGGCGATCCGTGCGGCGCAACTCGATCCGATCACTGCTCTGAGGTACGAGTCATGAGGTCCTTCACGCGCTCCCTGTCCCTGGCGCTCGTCGCAGCGCTCGCTGTTCCCGCGGCCGCCCAGCCCCGCCAGGAGATGCTGACGCTCGAACGCGCGATCGAGATCGCGCTCGTCACGCAGCCGTCGGTGAAGCAGAACCGCGCGCAGATCGAGTCCGCGGAGGCGCGGATCGACTCCGCGCGCGTCGCACAGAGGCCCACGATCAACCTGCAGGCGTCCATCGCGGAGAGCTCGCGGCGCGAGAGCACCGGTGTGGACGGGGACACCAGCGGCGGGTTCTTCTCCGCGCATCTGTCGACCGGCTTCTCGGCGAGCGGAAGCTGGCGGATCTACGATTTTGGTCAGACCCGCGCGAACATCCGCGCGGCCGAGGCCAGCCGCGATGCGACCGCAGCGGTCGTGGCCACCACGACGATGGATATCCGTACGGATGTCGCGATCACGTATCTCGAGGCGGTCGCGCGCGCGAAGCTGATCGCCGTCGCCGAGGCCACGGTGAGGAGCGAGGAGCTGCACCTCGATCAGGCGCGCAAGTTCGTCGAGGCACAGGCCAAGGATCCGATCGAGGTCGTCCAGGCGCAGGCGCGCGCGGCGAATGCGCGCTCGACGCTGGCACAGGCGCAGAGCAATGCCGCCGTCGCGCTCGCGAACCTCCGCTCGGCGATCGGCTTCGTCGATCCCTCCGTCACGTTCGTGGTCGATGGTGCATGGCCGACCCCACCCGCCGACGATCCCGTGGATCTGGTCACGCTCGTCTCCGCTGCGCGCAAGCAGCGGCCCGAGATCACGCAGTTCGACAAGGAGGTCATCGCCGCCGATGCGCAGGTGACCGCGGCCCAGGCGCAGCGCCGCCCCGTGCTCAGCGCGCAGGCGAACACGCAGTGGGGTCCACAGCAGGACGATTGGTCGCCGCAGCCCAGCTGGACCGCCGCGCTCACGCTGTCGTGGTCGCTGTACGACGG
>JACCRC010000169.1 GCA_013813765.1 Deltaproteobacteria bacterium
CGGTACCGCCATGCGAATGCGGTGCCTGCTCGTCGTTGCGTCGGTGCTGGCGGTTGGTGCGTGCAAGTCGAAGGACACCGGGAGCGCCGCGGGCTCGGCCGCCGGCAGCGCGACCGTGAAGCTGCCGCCTGCGAAGAAGATCGATGGGCCGAGCGTGTCGCCGGTGCTCACCACCGCGGTCACGTTCGTCGTACCGAAGAGCGCCGCGTGGTGGGGCGAGATGAACTTCTCCTGCTACCGCGCCGTCATGGGGCTGACCGGCACGAAGACGCCGGGCGAGGCGTTCGAGAAGCTCAGCCCGAACGTGATTCCCGCGATGAAGGCCGCCGGCATCGATCTCGGCCGCGACCTCGCGGGCGTGGGCGCGTTCGAGTGCGAGGGCTCGCCGTGCATGTACGTCGTCGGCTCGATCGCGCAGCCGGAGAAGATGGGCGAGGTCCTGAAGATCTTGATCCCCGGCTCGCCGCCGAAGGAGCTCGGGAACGGTCACTACCAGCTCGAAACGCCGGGCGTTCGCGGCCCGCGCACCGTGCACGTGCGCGTCGTTCCGATCCAGTGGGGTGCCGAGCTTCCCGACGATCGCTGGTCGCAGGAGCAAGGAAAGGCGACCCATGTAGTGTTCCTCGGCGGCATCGACGGCAAGAACGTAGATCTCGATCCGCTCGCCTCGGTCGCCGACCCGGTGACTGCACTCGCGAAGGTCAAGGAGGCGGAGGCCGTCGTGGCCGATCCACGCGGGCGCTGCATCGTCGGAGCCATCGGTCCGCGCGATTTTCTGCCGGGGTTCAAGCTCGACAAGGCGCGGTTCGGGGTTGCCGCGCCCGAGGTCGATGGCGACGACGCGCTGATGAAGCTGATGGGATCGCGGCGCACGCTCGACGTCGAGGTCGAGCTCACGCTGACGCCCGCGCCAAAGCCGGCGGAGGTCGATGCGTGGATCACGCAGGGCAGGATGTACCTCGGTGGCATCGGTGACAGCGTGCGCGGTCAGTTCGCGGGGCAAGGCGATCTGATGGACATCTACTTCGACATGCTGAGCATGATCGGGACGAAGGCGTTCCGTCACGAGCTGAAGGCCAACGTGCTGCGGTTCTCGTGGCGCACCGATCGCATTCCTTCCTCGGACCTGAGCGCGCTCGAGAAGCGCCTCGAGGCCGTGATGGGCGCGCCGTAGCTCGGATGACGTTCGCACGCAAAACGTTCCGGATCCCGGTCGGCGAGATCCACGCACTCGTCGGCGGTGACACCGCGTCCCCGCCGCTCGTGTTCTTGCATGGCTTTCCCGATCATCCGCCGACCGCGATGCCGTTCCTCGAGCACCTCGCGCAGACTCATCGCGTGGTCGCTCCGTGGCTGCGCGGCTACGCGCCGTCGCCGCGCGTCGGTCCGTATGATGTCGAGACGCTCGCGGCCGATGCCGCCGCGTTGATCGATCAGGTCGGCGGCAAGGTCGATCTCGTCGGGCACGACTGGGGCGCGCTGATCACCTACGCCGTGTGCGCGACCTCGCCGGCGCGCGTGCGTCGCGCCGTGACGCTCGCGGTGCCGCACCCGGCCACGTTCCTGCGCTCGCTCGCGTACTCGCGGCAGTGGAAGAAGAGCTGGTACATGGCGCTGTTCCAGCTACCCGGCGCCGGCTATCTCGCCCGCGCGAACGACTTCGCGTTGATCGATCGCCTGTGGCGCGACTGGTCGCCGGGCTACACGCTTCCCGATGCCCAGCGCGCCGAGCTACATGCCTGCCTCGCGGCGAGCATGCCCGCGCCGCTCGAATTTTATCGCGCGATCCTGCGGCCGGTGACCACGCTCGTCGATCGCGTGCGCAAGAGTCAGGGCAAGATCACGACCCCGCTGCTCCAGCTGCACGGCAACGACGACGGCTGCATCGTCCCGCCGACTGACGACGATGCTCGCTGGTTCAGCGAGCGTATCGTCGAGGTGCTGCCCAACCTCGGGCACTTTCTCCACGTCGAAGCACCGATCACCGTCGGTGCGCGCGTCGCGAGCTGGCTGGCGTAGCGCTACGCCGAAGGAAGCTCGAGTGCGAGCGCGAGCAGCTGGCGCGGATCGTGGACCGGATACACGATGCCCGGTTCGTGAGCGCCCGCCGGATACACGCGCACGAAGTGGCCGTCGAGGATCACGTGAGCGATGCGGCACTGACCTGCTTCCGGCATGAGCGCGAGCTCGTGACCTGGCAGCGCGAGCAGCCCCGGTAGCTCTGCGCCGCGCGTGCGATCGATCAGCGAGAGGAGCTCGCGTGCCGTGTTGCCGTGAACGAGGCGCAGTGGTCGTGCGATCGGCACGCGGGGCAGCGCGTCGATGTCGAGCCTGCGATGCGCGCGATCGGCCGGCATGTCCATCACCACTGCCAGCGGGGCCTCGCTCCCCGCCGCGAGCATCCCGCGAGCGTCTTCGCGGAAGCCATCCGCGTCGTAGTGCACGCGGTGGATCGGCCCGATCGTGCCGAGCACCTCGAGCTCGAGCAGCTCCGAGAGGATCTGCAGCGTCGCGCGGCCGCGTGTGGTCACGGCGGTGCACGAGCCGAGCAGGCGGAGCGACGTGACACCGAGTCGCGGCAAGATCTCGACGTCGGCGATGCCGCGGAAGAACGCGGTGACCGTCGGGCTCTCGCCGTCGAGCACCCAGTCGCCCAGCTGCTGGAGTCCGTCCGGCGTGGTGTGACCGATCAGGTCGAGCGTCTTCGCCGTGCGCTCGCCATCCGCGCCGATCAGCTCGCCGAGGATCCGCTCGAGCGCGGACCGTCCATCGACCTCGAGGTGATCGCCGAGGACCGCTCGCAGGCGGTCGACCTCCACGTCGAGACGCGATGTGACGAGCGAGATCCGAGGCCGGGCGAGCAGCCGGGAGGTGACGCCCTGTGTCGACTGCCGTCGGTTGGCCATCAGTGCGCCCAGTATCGTCCCTCCCTCCGACGAAATCGACGCGTGGCGGGTTCGCAGCCGCGAAGTCCCATGGTTGAGGACACATCGGTGTCATAAGCCGGGCGGTTCGGGGTGCCGCAAAATGATGCACCCCCTTCGAATCCACCCCAACTTCTCCAATGGCGCGAGTACAGTCCGCGGCGATGAGGGTGACCACGAAGCTCGGGTTCTGCCTGGCGCTCGCGACAGCCGCGTGCAGCTCCGCCGGTAGTGGCGGCGGTGATGACGACGGCGGCGGCGGCGGTGGCGGAGGCGGCGACGGCACGCCCGACGCGGCCGTCCCGCAACCCAAGCGCGTTCGCTTCATCGCGATCGGCGACAGCGGCAAGGGCAACGCGGACCAGCGCAAGGTCGCGATCGCGATGCGCGATCTGTGTGCGCAGAAGGGCTGCGACTTCGTCCTCATGCTCGGCGACAACATCTACGACGCGGGTGTCTCGAGCACGACCGATCCGCAGTGGCAGACGAAGTTCGAGCAGCCCTACAACGACGTGAACCTCCCGTTCTACGTCGCGCTCGGCAACCACGACTACGGCGGCAAGTTGATCGTCGACGCCCCCGGCATCGGCAACGAGTTCAACAAGGGCCTCGTCGAGGTCGCGTACTCGCAGGTCTCCACGAAGTGGAATATGCCGGCCACGCACTACACGTTCACGCAGGGGCACGTCGGCTTCATCGTCCTCGACACCAACTCGATCGTCTGGTCGAACACCACGCACGGCGATCAGGCCGCGTGGCTCCCGACCGCGATGATGGAGGTGCAGGGCAAGGACTGGGTGTTCCTCGCCGGTCACCACCCGTATCGCTCGAACGGCACGCACGGCAACGCCGGTGACTACGACGCGCCCGAGCTCGCCGGCATCCCGATCCCGAACCCGCTGCCGATCCAGAACGGCGACGCGATGAAGAGCTTCTTCGACGCGAACATGTGCGGCCTCGGCCAGATCTTCTTCACCGGTCACGACCACAGCCGCCAGTGGCTCAACGAGGCCGGCTCGATGTGCGGCATGCAGCAGATCGTCTCCGGCGCAGGCGCCACGGTCACCGAGCTCCGTGACCGCGGCAACGACGCCTACTACGAGGACGCGTCGAAGCCCGGCTTCTTCTACGCGGACATCGAGGGCAACAAGTTCACCGGCTCGTTCTACGACCTGAACGGCAACCTCGACTTCACGCGGACGTTCACGAAGTAGTCCCCGCCGTGTCCGCCTCGCGATCGCGCACGCGGTTCGCCGCACCGTTCATCGTTACGGTGGCGGCCGCCGGCTGCTCGAAGAGCGAGAGGACCTCGAATCCGCCGCCGCCCATGTTCCCCGGCATCACGTACCGGGTGCGCATGGCGGACATGCTCTGCTACGCGAACGAGGTTCTCCGCGGCCAGCCTGCGCCGAGCGACAAGCCGCAGCCCACGTACAACCCGCCGCCTCCGCGCGCGATCGAGTGCCCGCCCGGCATGTCCGGCAACACCGTGCTCGTCGTCGGCCACCTCTCGGGCTCCGAGTGCGGCATCGTCCCCGACGGGTGCACCACCACTGCGTGCGTGAAGATCCGCACGCCGTGTCCGCTTCCGCCCGGACGGCCGTACGCGCAGCAGCTCGCGAACGTGTGGACGATCGAGAAGCGCGACGACAAGTGCCACGCCGAGGAAGGCGATCACGACGACTGCCCGCCCGGCAAGGACTGCAACCCGCCTGCGCCCCGCTTCGTACCGTGTCCACCTGGCATCACCGAGGCCGATCCCATCCGCGTCGCCGAGCTGCCCAACGCGACCTGCGTGATCGTGCCGCCCGGCTGCAAGGACACGAGCTGCATCGGCGCGAAGATCGCCTGTCCGACCGAATCACCGAAGTGACGGCGTGGGCCACGTGGCCGCGCCAGCTCTCAACAACGAGACACAACATTGAATCCCACGTGCAACACTGCGGCGATCTCGTCACCGAGGGTGCCCAGTCGCACTGGACCGAGGGCGACGGCCACTGCCACGCTCACAAGGGCTGTGCTGCGACTGTAGTCGAACCGAGATGCGGGCACGTAGCGAGCCGCACACGCGCACGAACTGTTCTCCGCCGGAGCCGCGCCGCGTCGCGGCCGTGACGGTGGTGGCGTCGCGGCGCACAGGTCCGTCGGAAGCGAGCCGTGACGAACCTAGAGGTGGGTCGCGAGTGCCTCGAGCTTCGCGCGCACGACGCGGGGCCGTTCGAATAGCTCGCCGAGAGCGAACGCCGCCGCTCGATCGACCGGATACTCGCCGCGCTCCCACCGGGAGATGGTCTCCGGTCGCACACCGAGCAGCTTCGCAAGATCGACCGCAGTGATATCGAGCTCCTTCCGCACGAACTGGAACTGTCTTCCATCGCGGATCCCGCGCGCCACCATCACGGAGGCGGCTTCGGCCTCCATGCGCGCGAGCTCCGCGTTCGCGATCAGAAACTCGTCGCAGAACCGACACGCCAGCCCGCGTCCGCGGACTTCGAGCCCGCAGATCTCCGCGGAGCTCTCGCGGTCACGTAGCGCGTTCTCCTTCTTGCAGGTCGGGCACTTGGTCATAGTCATGTTCAACTCATCGGCTCAGAACATCGTCACGACGAGCAGGTCCGCAACGAAGTCCACCACGACGGTCATCGCGTCTCCCTCGCGGTCGTGCCCGCCGCGGAGTCTCCAGTTGTCGCGACCGTCCTGATACGTCGCCGACGTCGCAGTGAGGATCGCGGTGACGACGTCGAGCCGCTTGGCATTCCGCCGGTCCATTCGGCGGTGTGCATGTCGCGAGAACCGGATCTGCCCGCCTCTCGCCAGCCGTTTCGCTTCGTACAGCGCGGTTGCATCGTCCACGTCAGTCTGCCTCTACTAGACAAAATGTCAAGCCGCCGCCTCTGACCGCTTCGAAGTCCCAGGTCGGCGAGCGGCCAGGCGGCTCAGTTTCGCGAGGCCGCGGACTTCCGCGCGCCCTTCGACGCGCGCAGCCCGAATCGCCGCAGCGCCTCCGCGTTCTCGGCGCGCCACTCGCGCGCCATGTCATCGCAGAGCGAGCACTCGCCCTCGTGATCGTGCTCGGACTCCGGCGGAGACTGCGCCTCCATCCGGCAGAGCGGGCAGCTGTCGTCGTACGACGCTGCCTTCTCCTCGGCCTTCGTGATCCCCAGTGGAACGAACGAGCAGTAGCGCCGCTCGTCTTTTGCGACGCGCGCCAGCGCATCCGTGATCAGCTGCTGTGCAGTGTGCTCGTCCGGCCCGTCGCCCACCAGGGACCACAGCATCTGCTCGAGCTGGTAGAGCGCGGTGAAGTCGATCGCGTCGATGACGTGCTCGTAGACTTGATCGCCGAGCGCGCCTCGATCGACCGCGCGATCGCCGAGCACCTCGGACAGCGGGCCGCCGCCCCGGCCGTTGCGCGTGCCGCTCATGACACGAGCGCTCCGGTGGGCGGGGGCGCGGTGGATGCGCGAGCTTGCTTGACGAGCGCGTCACGCAGC
Source organism: Deltaproteobacteria bacterium (assembly GCA_013813765.1). GTDB lineage: Bacteria > Myxococcota_A > Polyangia > Haliangiales > Haliangiaceae > JABFXX01. The sequence continues at coordinate 6,419 of JACCRC010000169.1, forward strand.
TGTTGCTGGAGGGCGGGGTGCTCCTCGAGGTGAGCCATCGCCTTATCGCGACCCTGGCCGAGCTTGTTGCCGTCGTGCGAGTACCACGTGCCCGACTTCTCGATCAGACCGAGCTTCTCGGATGTGTCGACGAGCTCGCCGAGCTTGTTGATACCGGTGCCGTAGAGAATTTCGAAGTCGGCCTCGCGGAACGGCGGCGCGAGCTTGTTCTTCACGACCTTGACCTTGCACTCGCTGCCGATCGTCTCCTCGCCGCGCTTGATCGCCTTCTTTCGGCGGATGTCGAGCCGGACCGAGCAGTAGAACTTCAGTGCGTTGCCGCCGGTCGTGGTCTCGGGGTTGCCGTACACGACGCCGATCTTCTGGCGAAGCTGATTGATGAAGATCACCACCGTTCTCGTGCGCGAGATCTGCGCCGTGAGCTTTCGCAGCGCCTGGCTCATCAGCCGGGCTTGCAGGCCCATGTGCGAGTCACCCATCTCGCCCTCGATCTCGGCGCGCGGTGTGAGCGCGGCGACGGAATCGACGACGATCAGATCGATCGCACCGGTGCGGACGAGCGTGTCCGCGATCTCGAGTGCTTGCTCGCCACAGTCGGGCTGCGACACGAGCAGATCCTCGAGCGTGACACCGAGCCGGCGTGCGTACTCGGTGTCGAGCGCGTGCTCGGCGTCGATGAACGCACAGACGCCGCCGCTCTTCTGCGCCTCCGCGATCGCGTGCAGCGTCAGCGTGGTCTTGCCCGATGACTCGGGACCGTAGATCTCGATGATCCGGCCGCGCGGCAGACCGCCGCAGCCGAGCGCGACATCGAGCGCGACCGAGCCGGTCGGGATGACGTCGACGGGTGTGATCTGACTGCCGTCGAGCCGCATGATCGAGCCCGAACCGAACTGCTTGTGAATGGCGCGAATCGCCTCGCCGATAGACCGATCCTTCTTCTCTTGCACCGACATGGAACCTCCGGTGCAGGCGCATTCCACGATGCGTGCCGAGCGCAAGGCGCTGGAATTGCGTCGCGCGCTGTCCGCGGTGTCCGAGCAGCGGACCGTGTCCGGCCGGATCTCGGTCGCTGCGCTACTTCGTCACGGGAAGCCGCAGGACGTGGGGGCCGGACTGACGCGCAGGTTGTCGGCGTACCCCTTCGCGACGAGCACGGGCTTCGCCCGGCGGCGCCGCGTCGGGTGGAATGCTCTGTGGCGCCGTCGCGGAACCGTGTGCAGTGGCCGCAGACTCGTCCGTCGACCCCTTCGAGCACGCGGCCGCCATCACCAGAGCCACCACCAGCGCATTCCGCATGCGCCGTTGTAACACCGGACTACTGCACGACGAACGTGCGCGCGTTGATCAGCGACATCTCCTGCGTGTCCGTGATCCCGCGGAAGTCGCCCATCGCCGCGGTGCCTCGGCCGCTGTAGGCGGAGATCGCGAGCACGTAGTGCTTGCCGGTCTCGAGCTCGCTCTTCTGGATCGTCACCGACTGCACGAGCGTCGTGTAGATGCGGCGCCTCAGGAGCTGCGATCCGCTGAGCTCGGAGAGCGTGACCTCCCAGAAGCTCGCCTCGCCGCCGGGTTGCGTCTTGTCCCAGGTCAGCGTCATCACGCCGGTCGGCACGACGAGCGGCGCGCCGTCCGACGCGCCCGACAGGCTGAACATCGCCGCGGAGCTCGAGAGCTTGATGTTGCCCGCGAAGGCGACGCTGGTGCTCACGGCGAACGTGTTGCCGCTCTTCGGTGTGAGGATCGCGAGGCCGTTGACGAGCTCGACAGCTCCGACCATGCGCGAGGACGTGATCTCCGTGTGTACGGCTTCCGGCAGGTTGTCGCCGAGCACCTTCGGCGCGTGGACGACCACGTTGGTGCCTCCAGGCAGCTGGCAGGTACGCAGCGCGATGATCGGAGGATTGGGCAGGTGCAGCTGGCGCTGAGCCTGGGGTGGTCGAGCGAACGCGGGCATCTGCATGCTCGGGATGAAGCCGTACTGCTCCGTCGCGTGGAGCTGCGTCTCGTTGAACGGGCGCACCTCGTCGGTGGTCAGCACGTCGATCGGAGTGTTCACGCTCGGCAGCATCGAGTCGGTGAACCAGTTGCCGACCTGGGCCATCTTCGGCGGTCCGATCGTGCCCGCGGCGAACTCCATCGAACCGATCGCGGTCCGGCACTCCGCGCCCTGCGTGAAGTCGACGAGCACACCCCGATCGCTGGGCGCTGGGGCACCGAGCGGCCCGCTATACGAGGTGGCGCTCGCGTAGTCGTAGTCGATCGTGTTGCCGGTGGGGAGCGGCTGAAAGCCCTCCGTCCACGTGCCGATCGTGTAGACGCGATGCACGGCGTGGTTGATCCCGGTGCCGGTGGGATTCAGCAAGTACCCGGATGTCGCGCCCGGTGCCGTTCGCATCAGCGGCCCCCACAGCGGCTCGATCACGTGCGACCCGGACGGCAGGTTCTGCAGCTCGCGCACGACGCCGCCGGTGCGCTGATAGACGAGCCGCCAGCCGGGTTCGACGATCTCGGGCGGCACCGTGAACGTTCCGCTCGTCGCGGACACCGTGTTCAGTGGACCACCGTCGAGCGTTCCGACCTGAACCTGCGCGAGGTCGGGCATCGGCGCCTCGGTCGGCGCCACCGGATCGGAGCTCGTGTCGAGCGTCGCCTGCAAGAGGTTCAGGTGGACCGTGGTCCACGAAGCGTCGAGCGGAGGCGCGTCCGGTCGCGCCTTGGTCTCATCGAGACCGAAGACCCAGTTGCAGCCTGCGAGCAACGCGAGCAGGCCGGGGGCCGTGCGCCTCATGCGCGCGATCCTGGCACCGTGATGTGCCAAAGTCCATCGCGTGAAGCTCGACGCGCGTCTGACGCTGTTCATCACGCTCGTATCGACGTTCATGGTGTGCCTCGTCGTCGGCGATCTGATCGGCGGCAAGCTGACGTCGTTTCACCTGTTCGGCCGCGAGTGGGTGTTCTCCGTCGGCCAGCTCGCGTTCCCGGTGACGTTCATCCTCACCGACATCCTCAACGAGTTCTACGGCCGCAAGGTCGTGCGCCGGATCACGCTGCTCGCGGTCGCGATGGTGGGCCTGTCGTTTCTGTTCATCTATGCGGCGGGCGCGATGCCGTGGTGGTCGGTCGCCACGCAGCCGGACTGGCCGGGCGTCACGCCGCCGGCGTTTCATCTCGTGTTCACGCAGGCGACGAACATCCAGCTCGCGTCGATGGTCGCGTTCCTGATCGCGAACTACGTCGATATCTACGTGTTCTTCCTGTTCAAGAGGCTCACGCGCAACCGGATGCTCTGGCTCCGCGCCACCGGCTCGACGGCGGTCTCGCAGCTGATCGACACGTTCGTGATCTCCGGCCTCGTCTGGGGCTGGAAGCTCTCGCTCGGCGAGTACCTGACCGTGGTGTTCACGTCGTACTTCGTGAAGCTCGGCGTTGCGATCCTCGTCACGCCAATCATCTATGCGCTGCACTCGCTGATCGAGAAGAAGTACGGCATCGCGCCCGCGCCCGCCGAGGTCGAAAGCGCTGACATCTCGGCCCCGAGCGCGGATAAGATGCCGCCATGAGAATCGGACTCGTCGCGCTCGGGTGTCTGGTGGCGTTGTCGCAACCCGCGATCGCGGAGGAGATGCGCGTCGCAACGCTCGCTCCTGCGGGAAGCCCGTGGATGGTCGCGCTGGAACGCGCGGCCGCCGAGATCTCGGAGAAGACCGAGAAGCGGGTCACGGTGAAGTACTTCCCCGGCGGACAGCAGGGCGACGAGCGCGACTTCGTCCGCAAGATCCGGCTCGGACAGCTCGACGGCGCCGCCGTCACCTCGATGGGCCTCGCGATGATCGAACCGTCGATCCTCGTGCTGCAGCTGCCGCTCCTGTTCGCGACCGAGGACGAGGTCGACTACGTCGCGGGCAAGATGTGGCCGCACTTTCAGAAGAAGTTCGAGAAGCAGGGCTTTCGCCTTGGCGAGCGCGGCGAGGTCGGGTGGATCTACGTCCTCTCGAAGAACAAGATCCAGACGATGGCCGACCTCCGGGCGCAGAAGCTGTGGACCACGGGCGACTCTGACCTCACCGGGAACATCCTCGACAAGCTCAAGCTTCGCGGCGTCCCGCTCGGCGTGCCGGAGGTCGATGCCGCGCTGACGTCGGGTCGCATCAACGTGACGTTCAGCTCGCCGCTGGGTGCGATCGCGCTGCAGTGGCACACGAAGGTCAAGTACATGAACAGCATGCCGCTGACGTTCGCGATCGGCGCCACGGTGTACTCGCTCGAGGCGCAGAAGAAGATCTCCGCCGCGGATCAGGCGGAGATCGATGGCCTCGCGAAGCGAAACCAGAAGAAGGCTCGCAAGGTCATTCGCAAGGCCAACGAGGACTCGAAGAAGATGCTGCTCAAGAAGGGCATCACCGTCGTCGAGCCTTCGAAGGAGATGGTCGACGAGCTGACCGCGGCCGCGTTGGCCGTCCAGGCGGACATGATCGGCAAGGTCTACACCAAGGAAGAGCTCGATGCGGTGATTCGCCATCGCGACGAGTACCGCGCGAAGCAGGCGAAGAAGCCCTAATCGATCTCGCAGAGCGCGAAGCTCTGCGGCTCGGAGCACGCCGTCGGCTCGACACCATCGAGCACGGTGCCGGAGAGCCCTTCCTCGGGGTCGTCGACGACGCGGACCTTCGACGCGACGCAGCTGCCGTTCGCCGGCGTGCCCGGCGTGCCGCCGGTCCAGGAGTAGGTGCCGAAGCAGTCGTTCTCGGTCTTCCACGTCGTACCGTCGAAGCGACTGCCGAGCCAGAACGGCTTCTCCCACTCGGTCTTCGTCCGCTTCGAGAGGTGGAGCCACTCCTCGTGCGTCTCGACCACGACCAGGTGCGCGTCGTTCGACGCGCAGAATGCCTTCGCGCGGTCGTAGGTCAACGTCGAGTCCGAGAGGAAGTACTCCACGGCCGCCGGGTTCTGACCGAGGCATGCGATCGAATCGGGTCGCGGCGTCTCGCACAGCGCGCCGATGACCACGTTCGGCTCCATCATCGGCGGCAGCTGACCGTCGCAGCTCGCGCCACCGATCTCGTTCGCGGTCGTGACCATTCCGCACGCAATCGCATGCAGCGAGCTCGGCGCGGTGAGCGCGGGGCAGCCATCGACGGTCTCGGCGACGGTGCCGATGGTGCGCTGTCCGATCCAGTACGGCCACGCAGCGTCCTCGGCTCCCATGCCTAGCTCGCGCTGATCGTTGAACACCGCGAGATCCATTCCGCGCTGCTGACACTGTGTGCGCGCGTCGTCCCACGACCACGGCATCAGCCCGATCGGATTTCCATCGCCATCGACAACGACGTTCGGATTTCCGATCGATGCGTACCGCAGCGGCTCGTCGAAGAGGAACGAGCCGCACCGGTCGTAGTTCTCGAACTCCGGCGGCGGATCACGTTCGAGCCCGTAGATCACATCGCAGCCGCTGCTCGCCACGAGAGCGAAGAGGGTGAGGACGTTACGAATTGGCTCTGCTCGCATCGACCGGCGTGAACAACCATTATGGCGTTCAACCAGCCCGCGATGGGGTAACTACCGGGTCACGCTCAGTTCACCGCGGGCGCGCGCCACTCGGCTGCGAGCGCGCACCCAGATAGACCTACACGCTTGGCTTCGGCGTCCAGTCGGTTCGCCTTCGCGTCGCCGACCAGTGGCTGGATCTCGACCAGGAACTTCCGCGACTCGGGCGTCTTCAGATTCGCCGAGAGCCAGTTCGCGATCGTCAGCGCGCGCGCGTCCTCCTCGCCCTTGTCCGCGCCGGACCGCGACACGCAGTCGCAGAGCGCGGCGATATCCTGCGCGTACTCGCCGGCGGTCGGGGCCACGGGTGTCGGTGCCGCCTCCGACGACGACTCACGCCGCTGGCAGCCCAAAGAGATGAGCAATAGGAGGCAAACGGACTTCATGGGGGCGCAGCTTGCACCGGGGAGATCTTTGCGTCCATGCCTTCCGGGCCACCCCCGGTTATGAGTAGATCTGCTCATGGCATACGTCGTTGCTGACCCGTGCGTGAAGTGCAAGTACACCGACTGTGTGGCCGTGTGCCCCGTCGACTGCTTCTACGAGGGCAAGAACTCCCTCGCGATCAATCCGGACGAGTGCATCGATTGCGGCGCGTGCGAGCCCGAGTGCCCGACGACCGCGATCTTCGAGGAGAGCGAGCTGCCCAGCAAGTGGGCCGTCTACAAGGACATCAACGCGCTCGTGTCGGGCGCGAAGAAGGCATCGGATGTCGACGCCGCGTCGTGGCCCGGGCACCTGAAGGACGCCGCCGCGACCGCGGACACGTGGCCGAACATCACCGAGCAGAAGACACCGCTGCCGGGCGCGGATGACGCCGCGAAGGAAGACAACAAGATCGCCGCGCTCACGCTCGACGGCGGCAGCTGATCGTCGCCTAGGCGTGACCGTGTACCACGAGGACGGTGCACGGCGCGTGACGGATCGTGTTCTCGGCGACGCTGCCCAGCAGCAGACGCCTCACGCCGCGGTGGCCATGCGCGCCCACGACGATCAGGTCGTGACCGCCACGCTCGGCGGCCGCCGTGATCACCTGCGTCGCCGGACCCTGCACGAGCTCGACGTGCACCGGGTTTCCGAGCGACGCAGCGGCCTTCACGGTCTTGTCGGCCTGCGCCTTCGCGCTCGACAGCACGGCATCGCGAACCGTCGACCACGGGAAGCGCGCCTGGCCGAGGAGCGTGGCGCCCCACGAGCCGGCGGGCAGCTGCCACGCGTGAACGAGCTCGATCGGTACGCCTGGCGGACACAGCGCTGCGGTGTGCTCCAGCGCCATCACCGCGGCCGGCGAGAAGTCGGTGGCGACGAGCGGCTTCGCGAACGGTCCGCGCACCGGACCACGGCACACGAGCACGTCGCACGTCGCGTGACGGATCACCTCGGTGGCCTGGCTGCCGATCAAGAACCGCGAGATGCCGGTGCGGCCGTGCGTGCCGACGACGATCAGCTCCGCCTTGCGCTCGTTGGCAGCAGCCGTGAGCACCTCGCCAGGAGGACCGATGCGGCTGATCACGTCGGCGGTGAGGCCGCGCGACTGGATGAGCGTGAGCTTGTCGGCGAGCTGGCGCGCTTCCTCGACGCGCACCGCTGCACTGACCTCGCCGATCTGCTTGAGCATCTCGACGTCGACGTGCTCCATCGGCGCGTCGTCGGCCTGGGCGTGGACGAGGACCATGTGAGCGCGGTGCTGCTCCGCGATCTGCAGCGCGCGCTCGACGGCGCCGTCGCTTCCTTCGGAGAGGTCACAGCCGACGAGGATCGTGGTGATCGCGCCCATGGTCACTTCCCCAGGGTGAGGACGACTTCCTCGGTGTCGGAGTAGTCGAGGGCGAGCTTCGGCCGACTCCACGTGGTCTTCGTGCTGCCGGTGCTCTCGTCGGACGTCGCGGGCTTTCCGAACAGCTTCTGCAGCTGCGCCTCCAGCGCTTCTCGCGTCTCCACGCTGGCGGTCGTGTAGACGGTGAGCTTCGTGACCTTGCCGCCCGCGAGCGTCGCGTTGAACGTGGTCGGCTTGGTGCCGACACCGAGCCCCGGACCGGCCCAGCTGACCTCGCCATTGTCCTCGACGGGCATCTTCGCGACGGCCTCCACCTTGCTCGCCGACTGGCCGATCAGCGAGAGCGGCACGACCGACGACGCATCCTTCGTGATCCACTGCTCCGGCGTGACGTAGCGCTCGAACGCGAGCTCGCAGCGATACTCGTTCGCGAACGTCGCGCGAAGCTTCTGCACCGGGTTCAGCCAGACTGTCACGTCCGCGGAACCCGTGACGAGCTCGCCGCCGCCCCACGCGCTGCGCAGGCCGCTGGCGAGCTCCTCGCACAGCGCCTCGCGATCATCGCTGTCGCCGGTCGCGCCGGGCCGGATCTCGAAGCGATCAAAGGTGTCGGCGCCGATCCCCGAACCGGTCGTGATCGTGCTGTCGGTGTCGTCCTGGAACTTCTCGCGGCGCTGAATGAAGTCGTCCACCGGCGTGTTCGCAGCGGCGCCGACGGGGAGCCCGGCAAACAGTGTCCCGGGCGTGGCGGCCTCGGTGCCGTACAGGTCGCGCACGGCCTTCAGCTTCAGCTTGCGAGCGGCCTCTTCCTCGGCACGCTCGCGCTCGTCGCGTTCCTCGCGCTCCTTGCGATACGCCTCGTAGGCTTCCTCGGACTCCTCGTCGCCCTCGTAGCTGTCCTCTTCGTCGGCGTACTCCGAGCGGTCCTTGGGCTCGTGCTTCTCGCCCATCGTCTTGTAGGCCGCGAATCCGAACAACCCGAGCGTCACCGCTCCCATCACGAACGTCGACTTGGGGATCGCCATCGCCGCCGACGCTACTACAGGCGCGCTTCGTACGACAGCCAGAGTTGGAGCTCGGGGTCGGGCGTCCGGAGGCCCGTGCTCGCACGGTCGTCGAGCCAGAACTTCGTATCCGCGCGCAGGTGCAGGGTGTCTCGCTCGCGCAGCTTGAACGCGACATCCGCCATACCCGTGAGGGAGGTCTCCAGATAGCCGTCGTTCGCGATCGCCTCGTCGAGGTAACGCGCGCGGGCGCGCACGCGGACGGTCTTCTCCGGATGCCACAGCGCGATCGCCCACACCGCGAAGTCCTGCCGGAACTTCGACTTCGATGCCGACGTCGAGTTGTCGTCGAGCAGCTGGTGCTGCAGCTGCAGCGTCAGCGCGAGCTTCTTCTCGGGCTGGTAGGTCACCCGCCCGATCGAGGTGAGCTGGCGGCCGGCGCACGGCACCGGGCCATCGATCGGGTCGGTCTCGGTCACGACCTCGTAGCACTGATTGTGGCCACCGAGCGACAGGTCCTTGTCCTGGTAGCGCTCCGAGAGTCCGAGCTTGATCTGATCGCTCGACTTCACGTCGACGCGCACGTAGGTGTCGAGCTTGGGCTGCCAGTCGCCGTCCTTGATGGTCGACGGTGGCACCCACACGTCGAGCTGACCGCGCAGCGTGTAGCGCTTGCTCGAGCGGATGTACTTCGTGCGCAGACCGGCTTCGTCGCGGGCGCGCTGGCCCTCGAACTCGTCGGCCTGTGCGATCGGTCGGCCGTAGGGGTTCGCGTACTCGCTCGAGTAGTAGCGCGCGACGATCTCGAGCTCCTCGCGCTTGCGCGAGGCGGTCATTCGCAACAGCACGGCGGGACCACCGCCGGCGAGCACGCGATCCGTCGCGTCCTGACCGTTCGGATCGACGACGGTGGTCACGTTGAGACCCGCCTCACCGAACAGATCGAGCCAGTCGCGGCCGAACGAGAAGCTCGCGCCCGCGGCACCGAACTGCCGGCCCGTCGGGTAGCGCGACCACTCCTGGAAGTCGAGCGCGATGCCGCTCACGAGATTTTTCTCGCTCGCACCGTACGCCGTGACGCCGACGGAGTTCCGGCGATCCGCGAAGTACGAGACGTTCACGCCGACGAGGCGCTCGAGGAACACATCAGGCAGCGTCGCGTACGCGTGCGCGGCGGCGGGCTGCAGCGGGTTGCCGTCGGGGCGCACGTAGACCGGAGGTGCACTGCACTCGTTCGTGGTGTTGCGCGGATCCTCGCAGATCGCGCTGTCGACGAGCTCGTACTGGTAGATCGAGCGCGTCGACGCACTGGCCCACCCGAACACCTGGAGCCACCCGGCGCCGGCGATCTCGAGCTTCTTCGCGCCGAGCCCCACGCCGAACAGCGCATCGCGCCACGTGTAGTCCGGCGTGTCGTAGATCTGCGGGACGTTCTCGGGGCACGGCGTTCCCGCCAGCTCGCCCGTGGAGCGCTTGCAGTCGCGCGAGAGGTCGACGGCGTAGTTGAGCTGGTCGTCGTGGTACAGGCCGTTCGGCGTGTAGTCGTTCGAGTTGTCGAAGATCAGCTTCTGGCCAAAGCCGGCGCGGAAGCTGCCGCCGATCGCGGCGAAGTCCTCGGTCTCCCACTTGAGGAAGACCTTGGGCACGTGGAGCTGCGTGCTGCGCGGATCGGCGATCAACGCGCCGCGGTTCCTGTCGTACGTGGGATCGCCGATGCGCAGGCGGGTCGTGGTTGCCGCGATACCCGCCATTAGATTCTTGTAGGCGGTGAACCGCGCGCGCAGCATGAACGGCGGAAACAGATCGTCGTGGACCTCCCACCGCGTCTGGATCTTCACGAAGCCGTGCAGGTTCATCGGGTTCTGGCCCGGCGGCTTGACGACGATGAACACCGAGATCGCGAGGAGCTTCTCCTGCGATAGCGCGCCCGCCGAGGCGAGCTCCGCGGGGTCGCGAATGATCCCCTTGTTGAGCTTCCGGTACTCGATGATCTTGTCGACGTCCTCGTAGGTGAGGTTCGGCAGCGAGTACAGCTCCTGCCGGTTCGCGGTCGACAGTTCGACGCCGCGCTCGAGCAGATCCAGCAGCTGGTCGTAGGTGTCCTGCGAGATGTCCTGCGACGCGAGCAGGTCCTCGAGGTCGGCCTGGTCGTTGATGTCGATGAACGTCTCGTACGGGATTGCGTGTGCCGGCCGCACGGCGAGCACCACGATCAGACCAGCGAGGAATGCCGCGCGCACCGTCTACGAAGCTAACATCAGTTGCAGGGGATCGGGTCGCACTGGCCCCACAGACCTTTCTTCGCCGTCTTCGCCGCGCTCTCGAGCGCCTTGAACTCGGCGAGTCGATCCGCACCGTCGGGTGGGATGTGGAGCAGGCAGCCGTAGCCGCGCTCGATCATCAGCGAGTTGACCTCGACGCCACCGACCGACACGAACGCGAGCGTGCGCCCGAAGCGGTCCTGACACTCGACGTCGTACTCGAGCTCGACGGTCTGGTTCAGCACGAGGTCGGTGTTGAACATCACCGCGTTCGAGCCGTAGCACTCGTTCTTGCCGCCCGTGGTCTCGGGCGCGTTGACCATCAGGTAGCGGACCTTGAGGCCGTTCTCGAGCTCGATCGTGTCGCCGTCGATGATCCGGGACACCACGGCCGAGGACGGTCCGCACATGGAGCCAGTTTCACCGCAGCCTGCGACGAGCACAGCAAGCACGAGCCACCGGCTCACGGGCACTGCGCGTTATCCGCCTTCGGCGTGCCCATGTTCGACATGTCGCCGTAGCCACCGACGCCCGCACAGAAGTTCGCGGGCGTGTCGTTACCTGCCGTCGTCTGCTGATCGGGATCGAGCGACTTCGAGACGCCGGAGGTCACCGACGGATACGTGATGACGTCGAGCACTGCGTTCGCGTTGTCGCGGACCTCGATGTTGCCGGTGGTGTCGATCAGGCTGAACGTGAACACGGCGTCGACGGCCGGCAGCATCGCGTTGACCGCGGGGTCGTTCGAGCGCGCGAACAGCGCATAGCCGCCCGCCGCGACCGGCTTGCACATCGCGGACTGGATCACGTTCGCGGTGCCACCGGTGCGGGCGAGCCCGAGCTCGTTGAGATCGAACGCCGCGATGCCGGTGTTCTTGATCTCGAACCACTCGCGCTGCGCGTCGGTGAAGCCGGTGACGTTGGCGGGATTCGCGAGGAACTCGGTGATCACGACCTGGCCCGCGATGGGCCGCACGATCGGGCGGAGGACGCCGGTGCCCGGATCGCACATGCCGACGGTCGAGCCAGCACACTGCGGGTTTGCCACACCGGGCGTGCCCTGGTCGCCGCTGCCGAACACGGTGGAGCCATCGCAAAAGTTCGACTCGGCGTCGTTGTCGGCCGCGTTGAGGAAGTCGGGATCGAGCGCGTGCGACCGGGCGCTGCGCGAGCTCGTCCAGGTGACCGCGTCGATCACGTTCGTGCCGGCCATCAGGCGGACGTCGCCGGGCGCGGCGGCGGTGCCGTCGATCAGCGCGAAGCTGAACGTGCCGGAGATCGGGTTCGGCAGGCCGCCGTTCATCGTCATGTCGGCGTTCTTAGCGAACACCGCGTATTGGCCGGTGCGCAGGCGAATGCAGGTCGCGCTGTTCACGAGGTTCGGGTTCGAGCTATCGCCCGCGCGGTCCAAACCGACGCCGTTGAGATCGACGTCGGTCTTCGCGAGCACCTCGAACCACTCGCCGGCGGTATCGCTGACGGCACCCGGGTTCGGCATCACCTCGGTGATGACGAGATCTCCGGGCATCGGCGACACGGCGTCGCGCATCGCGCCGCCCTCGCTGCACTGGCCGACGATCACCGGCGCGCAGTCGCTGTCGGAGCCGGGCGTGCCGAAGTTGCCGGTCTCGAACTCGCTGTCGTCGGCCTGGCACCACTGGCTCGGATCGTCGTTGATCGAGTAGTCGGGCGGCTGCGCGTTCGACAGCTGGCGCGCGTGACCTTCCTTGACGGACTCGTAGGTCGCGCCGTCGATCAGCGTGCTCTTGCACTGCAGAACGAGCTTGCCGCCGTCGCTGTTGAAGAAGTCGCCGAGGTCGGCGCTGTAGCCGTAGTCGACGAACGGCCGCACGAGGTCGGGCGTGGTGTTACCGAGGGTCAGGAACTGACCGGGCCCGATCGTCATGTCGTCCATCACGTGCGACTTCGCCTTGTCGACACCATCGGGCCGGCTGTGCGTGACCGTCATGCCCTTCAGCTCGACCGGGCGATCCGTGGCGTTGTAGATCTCGAACCACTCCTTGCCTTCGTCGGTTCCGCTGCCGCCGGGAGGCGCCTTCGCATCCGCGAACACCTCGGTGATCACGATGTCGCCGGGAAGGAGCTTGTCCTTGCAACCGTCGCCGCTCGCGGAGGGTCCGCACGAGGAGACCGCGAACAGGCCGGCAAACAGGACGACGCGCATGTGGGTTCCTTCGAGTATCACTTGCTTGCGCTCGCCGTGGGAATGGAAAGACCTGGCACCGGGCACAGCGTGATCTGGCTGGCACGATCGATCTGGATCTGCAGCTGTTTCTTCTTGTTGTGCTTGTTCTCGTAGAACGTCGGCACGCCCGTCACGATCACGTACTCGCTCTTCCACTCGGAGATGCCAGAGGTACCGAGCACGTCGCGGTCGAAGAAGATCAGCGGAAAATCCGCGAACAGGCGGCGCGACAGCGTCACGCGCGTCGGGCCCTTCTCGCCGATTCGCACGTCACCGACGGTGCCGAGCAGCTTCACTTCCTTGCCCAGGTTCGCCTCGAGCTGCTGGAGCGCGTCCCAGTGCGTGATGTCGATGTAGTTCGACTTGCCCTCGCCCTCCTTGCGGAACGCGTCGACGAAGTTCCCCCGCGCGACCCACCAGGCCTCACGCTCGGCGTAGTCGGGATACGCCGGCGCGCCGGGCTGCCAGATGCCGCGTTTGGCCTGCTTCGCCTCGTCCTGCGCGGCTACGAACTCCGCGTGGAACCGGCGCGAGTTGCCGTACTTCGGAAAGTACGGCGACATGCCGGCGCGCACGACCTCGATGTTGTAGTTCACCCACGTGCCCTTCTTGTTCGCGAACACGTACGCGAGGTAGCGGTTGTAGCGATCGCGGATCTCCGCCGGGTGATCGCGCTCGATGCGGACCTTGTCGACGCCAGCGAACCAATTCTTCGCGAACACTTTCGCCTGCTCGCCCATCGGCGTCGCGCCCTTCACCGGCCGGGTCGAGTTGCCCTTCTTCGCCTTGATGTACGCCTCGAAGCCGGCCTCGGCTTCGCGGCGATCCGCCTCGTTCTTGAACGTCTCCTCGGTGTCATCGCCGATCAGGCGGAGCGACGAGTCGAGGCCCTCGACCTTGATCGTGTCGCCGTCGACGATCTTCGTCAGGTCGAACTCGCCGACCACGATGCCCGGGGCCTCGAGCTTCTTGAGCGACTTCTGCGCCTGCTTGCGCGAGTAGCGTTCGCCACCGACGGGCGCGCACGCGGTGACGAGTGCGAGGAGGCCGACGAGGAGTCTGTTCGTCACGGACATGCGGTGTTCGCTTTCTGCGGCGTGCCTGGGAAGCTGCCGGTGTTCGTGGTGGTGTCGGTGCACCAGTTCGCGGGGAGATCGTTCGCTTCGGCGGTCGGCGGTGTGGCGCCGAGCGAGTACGTGCCGGCGTTCGGAAGCGAGTTGTAGATCACCCGATCGAGCTGCTCGCCGCAGACCTCGACGTCGACGGCGGCCTGCGAGGGCCAGCTCGCGTGGAAGTCGGCCGAGATCCCGTAGTCGTGGTACGCGGGGCGATTCATGTCATCGGCGAGGCCGAGCACGACGTATGCGCCGGGGGCTACCGTCAGCGAGCGGCGCACCAGCGTGGGAGTCTCGTCGCTGCCATTGAGCCGGCGGAAGCGGACCTTGATGCCGAGCAGATCCACGCTCTTGCCGCTCGCGTTGTAGAGCTCGATCCACGGCTTCAGCGTGTCCATGCCCGTCTGCTTGCCGCCGATCTCGGAGATGACGAGCTCGCCGGGTGCGAGGTCGGGGCAGCTCGCGCTGTCGGGGTCTCGGACGCACGCACCCACGAGACCCAGAAGTAACAGACCGGCGACACGCACCGCGCTATCGTAGCTCAGGTGGACGGCGAGTTGCCCGCGTTCCAGACGCTGCAGGAGGTGCTCTTCTACGGACTCCCGAGGAAGTGGGACGTGGTGGAGGTCGTGGTGCAGGACGAGTACACGCACGACGTGATCGTTGCCACGCCCGCGGGGTTCCTCGTGTTCGACACGACATGACTCGGCGGTGTGAACGCGGTCTCCGGGTGGGACCACAGGCCGACCGCCGACGAGCTGCTCGAGGCGCGAATCGCGAGCGGGTGGACCGCGACGCCGACCGGCACCGTCGACGGGCCCGTCGTGCTGGGCCACGCCGCGTGTCGGTTTATCGCACGCTGATGTAGAGGTCCTTCGTGCCGCTGATGTTCGACACGAACAGGAACGTACGGCCGTCGGTGGCGAGCCACGGATCTTCCTGCGCGCCGCCGAGCATCGTGAAGTCATTGACCAGCGTCGGGGCTTGCCACGCGGTGGTGGTCGACGTGCGATGCGACGTGTAGATCTGGTTCGTGCCGCTGCGCACCGACGCGAAGTACGTCGTGAGGCAATCGGACGTCATGAACGTGCCCGTCTCGTTGGCACCTGCGGCGCTGAGCTCGGCGACGATCGTGGGTGCGGCGCCGCCGACGGTGCCCGCGCCGATATCACCACCGACAATCACGAGGTAGTCGTTCGACATGCCGCACGGCATGAACCACTTCTCGCTCGCGATCGTGTTGGGTCCCGCGAGGTTCTGCGGTGCGCTCCACGGGCTCTGCGCGTTCTGGCGGGTGACACGGTAGATATCGAGGCCGCCCACGCCGCCCGCACGGTCCGAGGCGAAGTAGAGCGTCTTGTCGTTGGGGGAGAACCGCGGTGTTTCTTCGCTCGAGCCGGTCAGCGAGAGAGCCAGCTTCGATGGCGTGCCGAACGGCGTGGTCGTGGACGTGCGCGTCGCCACATAGAGGTCTTTGCGGTTTGCATCCGCAGCGTTGGCGACCGCGAACACCAGCTCGAGCCCGTCGGAGGAGAGCGTTCCGTCGTCCTCTTCGGCGGTGGAGCTCGCACCCGGGACCTTCATCGGAGGGCCCCACGCGCCGAGCATGAATGCGTCGGCACCAGCATCCGTCGTAGGGGCATTGCTGCCGATCCCTGCATCCGAGCTGGCTCCCATCGCGTCCATCAGCTCGGCGCTGCACCCGCTCCCCAGCAGAACCGCGAGGAGCAGACGGCAACCCATGTTTGCGATGGTAACTCGAACGGATGTCGCCTAGCCACACACCACTTCGACGGGGCATACTGCCCGGTGTGGTGTGAAATCCACAGGACGTGCGCTCACGGTCGTGCGCGGCGGGCCTCGTAACCACGTGAGGTAGCAAGGCAAATGAGATGGTCTCTCGTTTGCTCGGATGTCTCAGCCTGAGGAGGATTGCGAAGATGAATTTCAAGAATGCACTCGGTAGCTTTGTGTTGCTTGCCGCGGTCGCGGGCAGTGGTTGCATGGTTCGCGCCCATGGTCGGGTCCACGCGCCGCCGCCGGCGGTCTATGTCGAGGTCGAGGAGGAGCCGCCTCCGCCGCGCGCAACCGTCGTCGAGATGCGCCCCGGCTTCGTGTTCATCCAAGGTCGCTGGGACCGCCGCGGCGGACAGTGGCACTGGCGTGATGGTTACTGGGAGCGCCAGCGCTCGGGCTTCGTCTGGGACGAGGGCCGCTGGGAGCGCCGCGGCCGCGGTCACGTCTACGTCGAGGGTCGCTGGCGTGCAGGTGGTGGAGGTGGCGGACCCGAGGGTGGTGGCCGCTTCCGCGGGAACAACGACAACCGCCGCAATGACTCGCCGCCGCCCCCGCCGCCGTCGGGGCCGGTCGTTCGCGACCACAGGTAGTCGCCTCTTCACGAGGTGATGGCATAGTCACGGCGTGAAAGCGCTGTGGCTATTTTTGTTGGTCGCCTGCAACTCGAACGCGGCGCCTCCGGCGGGCACTCCGCCGGCGCG
Organism: Deltaproteobacteria bacterium; assembly: GCA_013813765.1. GTDB lineage: Bacteria > Myxococcota_A > Polyangia > Haliangiales > Haliangiaceae > JABFXX01. The sequence goes on from JACCRC010000169.1 coordinate 22,827, forward strand.
CGGATCGAACCAGTCCGGAAGCGCTGCGCCGCTGATCACCGCGGCGTCGACCGGCAGCGAGCTCTATGCGGCGCTGTGCGCGAAGTGCCATGCCGAGAATCTCCAGGGTGGCGCGGCGGATCACGCACCGTCGCTGATCACGACGACGTTCCTCGAGACGGCGACCGACGACTTCTTGCACCAGTCGATCGCGCGCGGCCGGCCGGGAACGTCGATGGCGGCCTACTCGAAGGGCCTCGGTGGGCCGCTCGAGCCGGCCGCGATCCAGCGCATCGTGAAGTTCATCCGCGAGCGTGGCAATGTCCCCGCGAAGGCGCCGATGCAGAGCTCGGTCGTCGGTGATGCGAAGCTCGGCGCCGCCATCTACGACGCGAGCTGCAAGGTCTGCCACGGCGACCGCTCGTTCCGCGGCGAGGGGATCCACCTCGCGAACCCGGTGTTCCTCGAGCAGGCGAGCGATCCGTTCATGCGCCACGCGATCATGCACGGTCGCCCGGGCACGAAGATGATGGCGTTCGGCAACACGCTGAACGAGAAGCAGATCTCCGACGTGATCGCGTACGTCCGCACGTTCGCGGTGACCGCGGCGCCGAAGGTCGCGCAGCTGCCGCCGCCGACGGGCAAGGAGCCGCTCGTGATCTTCCCGGGCGGCAAGCAGCCGGACTGGAAGCCGCGCGAGAACCGCTACGTTCCGGTCGATGTCGTGAAGAAGGCGTATGACGAGAAGCGAGCGTTCATCCTCATCGATGCGCGACCGCCGTCGGACTGGATGCGCGCGCGCATCACGGGCGCGGTCTCGATCCCGTACCACGACCTCAAGCGGCTCGCGGAGATCCCGAAGGACACGTGGGTGATCGCGTACTGCGCGTGCCCGCACCACCTCTCTGGTGATGTCGTCGATGCGCTGAAGAAGATGGGGCACACGAAGGCCGCGATCCTCGACGAGGGAATCAACGACTGGCACCGCAAGGGCTACCCGATGACCGCGGCCGAGGGTGTGGAGAAGCCGGCGCTCGAGCCGGCGCACGACCACAACCATCACCCGCACTGAGCGTCAGCTGTACTTGACGGCGAGCGCGTCTTCAGCGAGCTCGTCGAACGACATCTGCTGCGTGCGTGCGAGCTCCTCCTGGGTGAACAGGATCCGGGCCGCGCGATCCTCGGCACCGAGCGCGCGGAGCAGCACGGGACCGAGCACCTTGCCGATCACCGGGTGGTTGTAGAGCTCCTGCAAGCGGATCATCAACTTCGAGAACGGCGCGCGCGCGACCGTGGGCTTGCGGAGCACGAGCTGGATCCGTTTGAACGCTTCCTGCACCCGGCGGCCGCTCGGATCCGTGCGGTCCATCGGCTTCAGGAACACCTGCTGGAGGAACGGCTTCGCGTGCCACATCATCGTGCCGAGCACCTTCGCCATGCGGAGCATCTCGCGGACGGGTGGGCGCGGGCGGCGCGAGACCTCTGCGAGGTACTCGTCGGAGCAGTAGTGCTCCGTCATGTGGAAGTCGACCGCGATGTGACGTGACTCGTCGCGGTTGATCAGGTGCATCGCCTGATGGCTCATCTGATCGGCGACGTAGTCATCGAGCGAGCGGAGCAGCGCGACATCGAGGATCAGCTCACCCGAGGTGATGTACGCGTTCGCGATCTCCGGGGACGTGTTTCGGACGAGCGCGAGGAAGTGCGGGCGGAACGACGTCAGCGCCTCGCTCTCCTTGTACGGCTTGTACTTGTTGACGTTGTAGTACTCGGCGAGTCGGGCCGCGACGGCCGCGTGGCGCTTCTCGTCGACGACGAAGGTGGAGAAGATCTTGTGCAGCGTCGGATCGTCGGTCTTCTCGCGCTGGACCTCGAACAGTGCCCCGGCGAGCCGCTCGATCCCTTCCATGTCGATGAAGGCCTGGACGATCATCTCCTCCTTGTCGCGCGTCATCACGGGCGGAGGGCTGGACCAGTCGAGGTCGTCAATCGACCACTGGTCGCGAACGCACTTGTCGAGCATGCGTCCCAGATCCATGGGCTAATGGTAGCGTACGCGGCCGTGACCCGGGGGTTCGTCGTTGCCATTGCCCTCGCATGCGTAGTGGGCGCGTGCGGCAATAGCGCAGACCCGAAGGGCCAGACGCTTGCAGGGATCAAGCAACGCGGCGAGATCACGTGGGGTGCGGACATCCAGGGCGGCGAGCCCTACGTGTACGAGGATCCTCAGAATCCGAGTCAGTTGATCGGGTTCGAGGTCGACATCATGAACGCCATCGCCCGGCGCCTCGGGGTGAAGGCGAAGATGGTGCAGTACACCTGGTCGAACCTCGTGCCGTCGCTGGAGCGCGGCGACTTCGATGTCGTGATGAACGGCCTCGAGTCCACGGCGGAGCGGCGCGAGCGGATCCTGCTTTCCGAGCCGTACTACGTCTATGCGGAGACGCTGACGGTGCGCGCGGGAGAGCCGTTTCGTTCGCTGTTCGATCTGACGGGCAAGCGCGTCGGCACGCTGAACCAGACGGTCGCGCACGACATCCTGATCGCGATCCCGACGATCGACGTGAAGGTCTACGAGGGCAACGAGGAGCCGTATCGCGATCTCGAGCTCGGCCGCAGTGATGCGGTGCTGCTCGACAACATCATCGCGGACCGGTACGGGTGCATCAACAAGGCGCTGCGCTGTCTGCCGTACGACGTCGCGCGCGGCATCTACGTGATCGGTATTCGCAAGGGCGATGACGATCTCAAGGCGGCGATCGACGGCGCGCTCGCCGACATGCGCAAGGACGGCGAGCTCGAGAAGATCCTGAAGAAGTCGAACCTGTGGGACGACCGCCAGACCGAGCAGCAGACCGGCGGTGGGATCACGCGGCCCAAGCGCGGCTTCGACGGCGAGATGCTGTCGCAGTTCTTCGACGCGGCGCTCGTGACGCTGCAGATCTCCTTGCTCGCGTTCCTGCTCGCGGTGCCGCTCGGCATGCTGCTCGCGATCGGGCGCGTGTATGGCGCACTGCCGCTGCGGGCCGCGTGTCGCGTCTACATCGAGGTGTTCCGCGGCACGCCGGTGCTGCTGCAGCTGTTCGTCCTCTATTACGGGCTCGCCGGGTTCATCAACCTCGGGCCGCTCCAGGCGGCGATCCTCGGCCTCGGGCTCAACTATGCCGCGTACGAGGCAGAGGTCTATCGCGGTGCGCTGCTCGCGATCCCGCGGGGGCAGAGCGAGGCGGCACGCGCGCTCGGAATGGGACCGTGGCAGACGCTGCGGCACGTGATGATCCCGCAGGCGCTGCGGCTCGCGCTGCCGCCGATGACGAATGACTTCGTGTCGCTGCTCAAGGACAGCTCGCTCGTCAGCGTGATCACCGTGATCGAGCTGACGAAGCGGATGACGATCGCAGCGGTGGACATGCGCAGCTGGATCGTCCCGGGCATCGCGTGCGCGGCGTTCTATCTGATCCTGAGCTTCCCGCTGTCGGAGCTCGCTCGCAGGCTCGAGAGGAGGTTGGCGCGTGATCAGCGTCCGCACACTCTCTAAGCGCCACGGCGACCGGCAGATCCTTCAGGACGTCAGCGCAGACGTCGCGAAGGGCGAGACGATCGCGATCGTCGGACCGTCGGGCGGCGGCAAGTCGACGCTGCTGCGCTGCCTGAACTACCTCGAGACGTTCGACGGTGGCAGCGTCGAGATCGCGGGCTTCAACCTCCGGCCGGGGATGGCGGGCAAGGACGCGCGGACGCTCCGTGCGATGCGCGCGCGGGTCGGCATGGTGTTCCAGCAGTTCAATCTGTTCCCGCACCTCAGCGCGATCGACAACATCACGCTCGCTCCGCGGATGGTGAAGCGGGAAGCGAAGGATGCGGCGGAGACGCGGGCGCTGGAGCTGCTGGAGAAGGTCGGGTTGCGCGACCGTTCGGGGGCGTTCCCGCACGAGCTCTCCGGCGGTCAGCAGCAGCGCGTCGCGATCGCGCGCGCGCTCGCGCAGCAACCCGAGGTGATGCTGTTCGACGAGCCCACGAGCGCGCTCGATCCGGAGATGCGCGACGACGTGATGGAGGTCATGAAGGACCTCGCGAAGGGCGGCATGACGATGCTCGTCGTGACGCACGAGATGCAGTTCGCGCACGACATCGCGACGCGCGTGTGGGTGATCGACAAGGGCACGATCGCGGAGGATGGTCCGCCGTCGCAGGTTGTCGACAATCCCAAGACGGATGTCGCGCGCGAGTTCTTCGGTCGGATCCGGAAGTGATCAGCGCGCGCGCAGCTGCAGCTTCGGATGCATCGCGGTCCTCGCCTCGGCGGGCGCTGCCTCGCACTTCTTGCGTCAATCGAAGAGCGAGCCCTGCGCGGGCGGCTCGGTCGCAATTGGATCGATGAGGGTCGGGTCATCGACCTGCGCACTGTTGACACGGATTGCGACGGGCTCGCGGATCCAGCCTCCGGCCGGGGGCACGCCGAGCAAGTCGCGTGCACCGTCGGCGTCGAGTGATGGATCGAGCCACGCGGTGTAGGCGGATGGGGCGAGCACGATCGGCATGCGATCGTGAATCGGCTTGACGAGCTCGTTCGGTGGGCCCGTGATGATCGTGAACGACAGCTGCTCGCCGTCATCGGTCCGCGAGCGGGCCCACAGGCCCGCGAAGGCGATGGTGTGACGCGGCTGTGGATGGATGTACATCGGCTGCGGCTTCGCCTTCGGTACGGCGGGGTCGCGTTTCCACTCGAAGAAGCCGTCCGCCGGCACGAGGCAGCGCTTGCGCGCGAGCGCGTCGCGAAACACCGGCTTGTCCTTCAGACCCTCGACCCGCGCATTGATCATCAGCGGTGGCTTCGCGCCCGGCTTGCCAGCCCAGTGCGGCACCAGGCCCCAGCGCATCAGCTCGACCATCCGCGCTCCATCGCGCAACACCACCACCGGAGCCGGTTGCGTTGGCGCCACATTGAAGCGCGGCTTCCACCACTCGCCCTGCACCGAGAGGCCGAGCGCGGCCTGCAGATCTTCGACCGCGTCCTCGTGACGGGTGAGCGTGTAGCGACCGCACATGCGAGTGTTACTGTGCCACCGTGAGCCCGACCCGCAAGGGCCTCCTCCACGGTGTCATTGCCTACGGCCTGTGGGGTTTCGTCGCCGCCTACTGGAAGCTGCTGACGCACGTCGACCCGGTGGAGCTGATCGCTCACCGCGCACTATGGGGCCTCGGCGCATTCCTGATCCTCATTGCGGCTGCCGGTCAGCTTCAAGCGCTGGGCGCGGCGTTGCGCGATCCACGCGCGCTCGGCGTGATGGCGCTGTCCGCCACGTTGCTGGCGATCAACTGGGCCGTCTTCGTATGGGCCACGATCAGCGGCCACCTCCTCGACGCGAGCCTCGGCTACTTCATCAACCCGCTGATCTCGGTAGCGCTCGGAACGCTCGTACTTCGCGAGCGGCTGCGCCGTCTCCAGTGGATCGCGCTCGCGCTCGCAGCCTGCGGTGTCGCGCTACTCACGTGGCGCGCCGGTCAGGTGCCGTGGATCGCGCTCGTCCTCTCGACGACCTTCGGCGCCTACGGGCTGGTGCGCAAGCTCACGAAGATCGAGGCGCTGGTCGGATCTACCGTCGAGACGGTCATCATGGTGCCGATGGCGATCGCGTACCTCGCGCTGCACGGCGGAGGAATGCTCGCGAGCGGGGACGCCGGGACGATCGCGTTGCTGGCGGGCACCGGCATCGTCACCGCAGTACCCCTGATCTTCTTCACCAGCGCCGCCCGTCTATTGCCGCTGTCGACGGTCGGATTTCTGCAGTACCTCGCACCGACGGGGCAATTCATCCTAGCCGTCGTCGCATTCGGCGAGCCACTCGCGCAGGACAAGCTCACAGCGTTCGCACTGATCTGGATCGGGCTCGGCGCGTTCTCACTAGATCTCTGGCGGGAGTCGAAGTCGCACGCATAGCGCTCACCACGAGCGCCGCGTGCGCGGCTTGTGCTGCCCGTAAGCCACGAACTTTGCTCTGACCTTGTCGAGCTCGCTGCGATCGAGGATGTGTGGCGTCCCGATCTGCGCGGCGTGCCAGTACTGCGAGGCGAGTGTTTCGACCTCGGCCGCGAGCCGCAGTGCTTGCGGCAGTGACGCGCCGAGCGCAACCATGCCGTGGTTCGCGAGCAAGCACGCCTGCCCACCGCCGAGCGCGACGATCGCGTTCGAGGCCAGCTCGGCGCTACCGAACGTCGCGTAGTCCGCGCACGGAATCTCATCGCCGCCGGCGAGCACGATCATGTAGTGCAAGGCGGGAATCGGGCGGCGCAGCGTGGAGATCGTCGTGCAGAACAGCGAGTGCGTGTGCACGATCGCCTGCACGTCGGTTCGCGATCCGAGGATGTCGCGATGAAGCTGCCACTCGGTGGTCGGACTGCGCTGCCCCGGGCGGATCGTGCCATCCTGGGAGATCTCCACGGCGTCGTCCGCGACAAGCTCTCCGTACGGCATTCCCGACGGAGTGACGAGCAGCCCGCGCGGCGTGCGCACGCTGACGTTGCCCGACATTCCCGGTGTCAGCCCGAGGTCGCTCATCCGGCGTGCGGTGGCGACGAGCTCTTCGCGCAGACGCTGCGTCATGTCCTCTGTTCAGGGAACAATACACGGAGGCCGTCGGCGGTTGCCGCTGCCACGCCGCGCTCGGTGATGAGTCCGGTCACCAGGCGGCGCGGCGTGACGTCGAAGGCCGGATTCGCAACCGGGCTCGTCGCCGGTACAACCTCGCGCCCGGCGACAAACCGCACCTCGTCGGCGCCGCGCTCCTCGATCGGGATCGTGCTGCCATCCTCGATCGACCAGTCGATACTCGGCGATGGTACGGCCGCGTAGAACGGCACCTTGTTGTCGAAAGCTGCGAGCGCCTTGAGGTACGTACCGATCTTGTTGCAGACATCGCCGCCGCGCGTGGTGCGATCGGTACCGACGATGCAGAGATCGACCAGACCTTGCTGCATGAGGTGCCCGCCCGCGTTGTCGGCGATCACCGTATGCGGAACGCCGTGCTGCGCGAGCTCCCACGCGGTCAGGAGGCCCTGGTTGCGAGGGCGTGTCTCGTCGACCCACACGTGCACCGGAATGCCGCGCTCGTGGGCCTTGTAGATCGGCGCGAGCGCAGTGCCCCAGTCCACGGTCGCGAGCCAGCCCGCGTTGCAGTGCGTGAGTACCCGAACCGGTCGCGCGCGCTCCGCGGCGGTGTGGATCAGTGCCTCGCCGTGAGCTCCGATCGCCTCGCATAAGGCGACATCCTCGTCGGCGATCCGCGCGGCCTCGGCGAACGCAGCATCACGGCGAGCACCTGCCGAGAGCGGCGTGAGGACGCGGCGCATGCGATCGAGTGCCCACTGGAGGTTGATCGCGGTGGGCCGCGTTGCGGACAGTTGCGCGCATGCAGTATCGAGCGCGATGCCCTCGTGCATCGCGATTGCCACACCGTATGCCACCGTTGCGCCGATCAGCGGTGCGCCGCGCACGTGCATGTCCTTGACCGCACGCGCGACGGCGGCGAGGGTGTCAAGGTTCAGCCACTCGATCGCGTAGGGTAGCCTCGCCTGATCGAGCACGGTCACGGAGCTGCGATCAGCCGCGAGCTCGATCGCGCGGCGCCACTCCCCCTCGACCTTCATCGCAGCACTCGGCCGGCGATCGCACCGAGCCGGCTCACCATGTCCGGATCGCGAGCGTCCGGCGCGGTCAGGATTGCTCGCTCGAGCGCGCGATCACAGCCGTGCGGGCACGGAGCCGCGAGCCGAGCCACGCGCGGGATCACGCGCTGCACGAGCTGTTTCGCGTTCGCGGAGTTGGCGTGCATCACCTTGATCACGTCGCTGACCTGCACGTGGTCGTGGTCTGGATGCCAGCAGTCGAAGTCGGTGACCATCGCGACCGTCGCGTAGCAGAGCTCCGCTTCGCGTGCGAGCTTGGCTTCTGGCATGTTCGTCATGCCGATCACGTCGCACCCGAGACCGATATGCATCCGCGACTCGGCGAGGCTGGAGAACTGCGGGCCCTCCATTACGAGATACGCGCCGCCCTTCTGGTGCGCGAGGCCGATCTCCACGGCAGCATCGGTGACCTCGTCCATCATGCGGCGGCACGTCGGGTGCGCCATCGAGACGTGTGCGACGAGTCCTGTGGCGAAGAACGTCTTGGGACGGCGTAACGTGCGATCGATGAACTGATCGACGATCACGAACGTGCCTGGCGCGAGCTCCGCGCGCAGCGAGCCGACCGCGCTCACCGACAGTAGCGACGTCGCGCCAGCGCGCTTGAGAGCGTCGATGTTCGCGAGGAAGTTGATCTCGTGGGGCGGGATGCGGTGACCGCGGCCGTGACGCGGCAGGAACACGATCTTCTGATCGCCGAGCTGGCCGAAGAGCAGCTCGTCCGAGGGCGCGCCGAACGGCGATTCGATGCGTCGCCACTGCTGATCGGTCAAGCCTTCGAGGTCATACAGGCCAGTACCACCGACGATTCCGAGCATCTCGTGCGGGCGTAGCACTATTCGGTTTCGCCGTGGGGGTACCCGGGCGGGTACTCCCGTTCATTGCGGATTCGTCGTCTTCATTGGACGCTGTGCTGGAGAGGGCCGAGCGGTACGTCGATGCGGCGGCGATGGTGTGCGAGGAAGCTCGTCTCCTCGGTGTCCGCACCACGATCCTGTTCCTGCACGGCGAGGCTGGGCCGCCGGTCATGATCGTGGACAACGCTACCGACGTAACGGACGAGTTCCGGATGACGAATGGGATCGGTGAGACCGTGTGGAAGGTGAACCCGGTGTTCATCGTTCTTCGCCAGCGCCTCGGGATGATTGGCTCGGAGGTACTCGCCACGGACTATCTTCCGATCGCGCGCCAGTTCGGCTACACGGGCGCACCGCTGCAACTGTTCGCGATTCCGTTGCTCGGTGCGGACGGCTGGTTCGGCACGATGGTGTGCGGGAATCTGGAGCCAATTCCCTTGGATCTCGAGCGCAGGCTCACGCTCCTCGCAACGCGGCTCTCGGTGTGGTGCACGGAACGCGGAGTCGGACGAGTGCCGCAGGTGACTGGCGATGGCGATCTTCCCGCTCGGCGGTACCGGATCGCTCAGCTCGCAGCTTCGGGGCAAACGAACTCGGAGATCGCGCAATACTTGGGAATCTCGATCAACACGGTGAAGTCGCGGCTCAAACAGGTGTTTGCCCAGCTTGATGTCGACAACCGCACCGAGCTCGCGCTGACGCTGCGCCGCCTAGCCCCGGTCCGCGACGTGAAGCTCGGAGTCACGCAGATCGGTGAGGCCACGGTGACTCGCGTGGCGCACCCGATCGGGTACTCCGCGACTGCTCGGCGTTCTGCCACAAGTGGTTGATGCGCACGCGGCGGCGGGGAATGTGGTGGCCCAAGGTGCTGGCCTACGGGCCTCACCTTGCGCAGGTGGTGATCACGAGGCGCTGTAATCTGTCGTGCGGTTACTGCAACGAGTACGACGACTACTCGCCTCCAGTTTCAAAAGAGCTGATCAAGCAGCACATCGAGAAGCTCGCTGACCTCGGGACCTGGTTCCTCGAATTCACGGGCGGCGAGACGCTGCTGCATCCAGATGTGATCGAGCTGATCGAGTTCGGCTCGCGCTTCAAGTTCTTCGAGCGCTGGATCATCACCAACGGCTACCTGCTGTCGCCGGAGATCGTGAAGCAGCTCAACGATGCGGGGCTGACGCATCTGCAGATCAGCGTGGACGGCGTGACGCCGAACAGCACGACCGTGAAGGTGCTGACGCCGCTGAAGAGGAAGATCGAGCATCTGCAGAAGTATGCGAGGTTCACCGTGCAGATCAATGCGGTGCTCGGCGCGGGCAACGACGAGGAAGTGCTCGACGTCATGGCGTTCGCGCGCGACGCGGGCTTTCGTCCGCGCGCATCCGTCTTGCACGATGCCAGCGGCGGCATCGCGCTCGACGAACGTGGGCGCCAGATCCTCGACAGGGTCGCATCGACCGTCGGGAGGCGATTCTCCGAGTCTGGTGATTATCGCGCACGGCTGATGACGACGGGGGGCGCGGATTTCAAGTGCCGTGCCGGCGCGCGCTACCTCTACATCGACGAGCACGGCGACGTGAACTGGTGCTCGCAGCAACGCGGCTTGTTCCGGAAGCCGCTGGCCGACTACACCTGGGAAGACCTGCGCGAGCAGTTCCACACGAAGAAGGACTGCGCGCCCACCTGCACTGTCGGTTGCGTGCGCACGGCAAGTCGGTTCGACGAATGGCGTGGCCAGGCGAAGACCTACTCGGCGCCGTCGCCGACGCCCGATGTGCCCGTGCACGCGCTCGTGCGGCGGACTCAGTCCGCTTCGGGCAACGTGATCGGGAACGTCAGCTCTAGCGGCTCGGCGGGAAGTGAGGTCACGCCTTCCGGGACCGGATAGGCCGGGATCACTCGTTCGAGCACGTAGCGAAGGCACGTCCAAACGGGCTGCCCGACGACGTCACCGCTCATCCGGTAGGCCAGACGTCGACCATCGAGCTCGAATCGGATCACGAGCGTACCCGTGGCGGGATGCGCTCTGAAGCAGCGCCGCGTCTCCGGATCCTCGCTGAACGCGCGGGTCGCTCCGTCGGCGACTCGATAACCGACGCCGATCTCCGGCTCAGCGATCGCGATGTAGGTCTCCTCGGGCCCGAAGCTCATCCTGTCGAACAGCTCGCGCCCCGGATACGTGCTCTGGAGCGCGTGGATCCAGTGGTTGTCGCGACGGTCGACATCGAGGCGGCACACGCGGCCGTGGCACTCGGTCGTGTAGGTTCTACGTTCCACGCCGGGCGCCTCGAACACACGCTTCAGGTACGGGGCGATGATCCGCTCGGAGGCGTCGGAGCGTGGCTGATCCGCGTAGACCTCGGAGAGCGGCCTGAGCCGCTCGATTCGAGCTTCGAGCTCGGCGAGGTGCTGCTCGCGCTGCGGACGCTCGGCGGTGCCAGTCGAGCGCTGTGGTGCCGGAAGCGATCGTGGTCGGGACGGCGGACTCGCTGGAGCCGCGGTGCTCGCAACGCTGGGCTCACTCGCTGCGGGGTCGCTCGCGACCACCAGGTAGACGTTGAGCGCGAGACTCGACACGAGGAGGACACCGAGGACCGCGCGCGGGCTCATGGAACACGGATTCCGAAGGCGTCGTTTGGTAGCTCGGTCACTTCGGCGGGAAGTGGCTTTGCCGCGACGAGTGACTCGAGCACCTTGCGGATGCAGACGCCGCCTGCCTGGTTCGCGAGTGTGCCCGTCGTCGCGATGTCGAGCTGGTGCTGAGCGTCGAGTGCGAGCTTGAAGATCACGCTGCCAGCGGTCGGGTGCTCCTTCTTGCACGCATCGACCGCGCTCGAGGCATGCATCGCGATGTACAGGCGCATGAACCACTGGATCCCCGCGACCTTGGCCTCGTCATTCACCTGGACGTAGATGCCGTTGCTGCCGATGGACTGACCATCGAAGTACCCCATGTTGTCGGGGTCCATCCCCATCGACGTCTGCCAGTCGTTGGAGGCTTTCGTTTCGACCTTGCAGACGCGGCCGCGGCACTCGAGCGTGTAAGGCGCGCCACGCAGTACGCGATCCCACAGCGGCTTCAGCCGTGCTTCGTGGTCCGGTGCGGGCGGCTCCAGATCGAAACGCTCGTGAAGTGGCAGCAACTTGTAGAGCCGCTCCTCCGCAGACGCGATCCGTTGCTCGAGCTTCTCATCGTCGAGGGCGACGACACTCGGTGGAACCGACACTCTCGTCGTCGCGAGGGGTGCTCGCTGTTTCGATGCAGGCGGTACGAGCGGCGACGAGGTCCCCTTCGCATCAGCGCGCGCACGCTGCCGCAGCAAGAGCACGTTCGTGGCAACGCTTGCCACGAGCACGCACCCGAACACGACCCGCCACATGCCAGGAGGCTAGCAGACTTGCGATTCAGGAGATGCGCAGCAGGCAGACCTGCAGGTACCGATCGGCGGGCTGCGCCACGAGGGTCGGGTACTCGGGAGGCAAGCCCCCTTGCTCGAGGATCACGCCGGTACGGTTCGCGCTGCGCAGGCCCTTGTGGGCGAGCTTGGCGAGTGACCCGACATCGGCCGCGTTGGAAGCGAGCCAGAGCAGGCCGTCAGGCGGGATCACGGCGGCGGCCTTTGCGATCAGGTCCGGGTAGTCACGGCCGAGCGCCCACGAGACGCCGCCCGCGCTCGAGGAGCCGGGCGGATCGATCAGGATCAGATCGTATTGCTCCTTGTCGCGGGCGGCACGCGCGAGGTAGCGCGAGGCATCGCCAGTCTCGAACTTCCAGCGCGGATCGGAGGTCAGGTTCGAGCGGGCGAAGTTTGCGGCGGCCCATGCGTTGACGCCCGCGGAGGTGTCGACGCTGGTGACCGAGGCGGCGCCGGCGAGCGCGGCCGTCAACGAGAGAGCGCCGGTGTACGAGAACAGATTGAGGACACGCTTGCCGCGCGAGAACCGACGAAGGCCGACCCGGTGCTCGCGCATGTCGGTGAACAGACCAACGTTGAGACCACCGAGCGGATGGATCTCGTAGGGCACTCCGTGCTCCGTGGCGACGGTCTTCTCGGGCACGGTGCCGATCGTGTCCTGGCTGACGTCGGAGGCGCCGCCGCGTGCGCGGAGCTTGATCACCGCGCCGTCGAGGCGAGCGAAGCCGACAACGGCCTCCGCGAGCTGCTTGCCGATTGCGCGAAACGCATCGGCGTACGCGTAGACGACCGCGTGGCGGCCGAGCACGTCACAGGCGAAGCCGGGTAGACCATCACCAGCGCCGTGGACGATCCGATAGGCATGATCGGAACCAGGCAGGCCGAGTTGCGTGCGCAACGCGAGTGCGCGCTCGACTCGCCAGCCGAGCAGGGCGCCATCGATCTTCGGGAAGTTGTCGGCGGCCGTCGCGAACATGCGAAGCCGCGCGTTCTCGGGATCGCCGAGCCCGAGCCCGAGCTCTTCACCCCGTTCGTCGGTGACTAACACCTGCTCGCCGGGTCCGAGCGCGAGCTCGGTGATGCGCGTCGTGTCGAGGTCGCGCCCTCCGCCGGCGATGAACTGCGCGGCGAAGCCAGGAACGACGACCGACCGCACTACTCGTCCCGCTTGCGCGGGCGGGCAATGCCGTACTCGTCCAGGCGGTTGATCAGCGTGCGGCGGGAGATACCGAGCATCTCGGCCGCGCGCGTCTGGTTACCGGCGCACCTCTCGAGCGCCTCGAGGATGCGCTGCTTCTCGAGCTCGGCGACGGTCGCTCGAACCTGCGTGGGCATGTCGGCCGCGGACGGAGCACTGATGCCCATCGGGGGTGGGATCGTCGGCGACGAGCGGAAGCGCTGCCCGGGCGGCCGCTTGTTCGGATCGGCCTCGGTGGGGAATCCGACGGTCAGATGGTGCAGATCGATCATCGGGCCCGTCGCGAGCAGTACCGCGCGCTCGCAGGCGTTGCGCAGCTCGCGGATGTTGCCGGGCCAGTCGTGCGACGACAGCCACTGCCGCGCATCCTCGGAGAGCGTGAACGAGCGGCCAATCGGACCGGCCGCCGACGCCACGAACTGCTCCGCGAGCGGAATGACCTCGTCCTTGCGCTCGCGCAGCGCCGGGAGCACGAACGTCGCACCTGCGATTCGGAAGAACAGATCGCGGCGGAAGCGGTTCTGATCGACCTCGCCCTGCAGGTCCTTCGACGTCGACGAGATGACGCGAACATCGATCGCACGCGCGCGCGCGCTCCCGACCCGGCGAACCGCGCCATCCTCGAGCACGCGCAGCAGCTTCTGCTGCAACGACTGCGGGAGCTGATCGACATCCGAGAGGAACGCAGTGCCGCCATCCGCGGCCTCGAGCATTCCAGGTTTGCCGGTCTGATCCGAACCGAACAGCTCTGCCTCGAGCAGCGGCTCGCTGATCGCGCTGCAGTTGATGCGAACGAAGGACGCGGGCCGCCGCGGGGACATCTCGTGGATGCGCTCCGCGAACCGCTCCTTGCCGACGCCGGTCTCGCCGACGATCAGCACTGCCAGCTTACCGATCGCGATGCGCGCCGCAGATTGCTCGAGCGCTGCGAGCTGGCTCGCCTTGGCAGCCGTCTCGCGACGCGATCCCGCACGGTTCTGCACCATCAGCGTGACCGCACCCACCAGGAATGGCACGCCGATCGTCAGCTTCGCAGTGGTGTTGGGCGGGAGCCTGACGCTGTCGACGGTGGTTCCGTTCGAGCTGCCGACATCTGCGATCTGAACCTCGGTGCCCAGCAGCAGATTCGCGTGGTGCCGCGAGACCGAGCCCGAGTCGATCACGACATCGCACTTGCTCGCGCGTCCGATCGTCAGCGTTCCCGCGCCCGGCATCGGCACGACCTGGAGGGCCGCGCCGTCGATGACGAGCAGCACCCTGTCCCCGAACGGAGCTTCGCGATCGATCTGTTCGGTCGTTGCACCGGTTTCGTCGTCGATCACACGGCTAGGGTACGCGACGACGGGAGTGCACGGCAACTCACGGGGGCCGCTTGTGGGCGCAGCTGGCGGGAGCCGCGTCGAGGCGGCTCCCGGTCACCCGCAGCGGGACCCGGCATTCGATGTCCGCGAGGATGTCGGCGATCGGGCGGCTGTCGCGCGGGATATCGATCAAGCCGAGCTTGTCTCCGACCGTCTCGATACGCCCATCTGCGGTGAATGCTGCCCCGAAGGCGCCGCGAAGGAACTCGAGGTTCCACACCAAGTTGTCGCCGGTGGTGCGCTCCCACACCGTCAGGGTGCCACGACTGGTGCGGAGGACGAGATCTCCGGTCCCGTCGAGGACGGCCGCCACACCGTAGGACTCGACGGGTTCGAAACGGCGAACGATCTCGCCGCTCGCGCCATCCAGGATCAGCGTGGCCCCGTTCTCGAGGTGCGCCGAGACGAAGCGCCGGTCCGCGGACGCATGGAGGTACTGCACGCCCTCGCTGGCCTCGACGCGCTTGACCTCGCGCACGGCCCCGCCCGCGATCTGCAAGAGCACGATCGTCGACTTCCCGCCGAGCATCACTCCGCCCGCCACGATCGCGATCGCGCCGGTGGGCTCGTCGACCGCCCTCAGCTGCTGCCACGCGCCGGTCGCGATCGTGAACCGCATCAGCGCCTGCGCCGCATCCTCGCCGGTCACGACCAGCAGGTGGTCCGGATCCTCGAAAGCGATCGGGCCGCGGCGCTCCTTCGGAGCCGTCGCGATAACCGCGCCCTTCGGATCGAACACGGTCACATCCTTGCCGCTGACCACGGCGGAGCGCTGCGAGGTCGGATCGAGCGTGGCGTGTAGGAGCGTGTGATCGGTGATGGTGCCGAGCAGGCGCTGGCCTATGTAGATCACCGCGCGGCCGTCCTCGCAGACGTACCCGATCGCCGGTCCGGACACCGAGAAGCTTCCCGCCTTGCATGGACCGTCGCTGACCTTGAAGTGTGAGGCGGCTGCGTCGTGCACGACGACGGTGGCATCGAACCCGACGCTGATCAGGTGTTCGCCCGAGATCCGGATGTCCTCGATCTCCGTGGTGTGTGCCGGCAGCGACGCGACGAGCGCGACGTCGTGATAGTGGCGGATCACGCCGTGCGTCGAGCCCGTCCACACGTCATCGCCGCGAAGCCGCACGAGGAGCTCCTCGTCGATCGGCGAGAGCGGGACCGTGCGCAGCTCCTTGCCGTTGCGGTCGTACACGGCGAGTGCGCGATCGCTGATCGCACCCAGTCGATCGCCAGTCGATGATACGTAGATCGTGTCGGCCCGCACCGATGGCATGAACGAGATCACCGGCGTGCCGTTGCCGTCGAGGACGTGTGCCTTTCGTTGCTTGTCAACGAACACGATCGTCGAGCCATCTGCGGATCCGCCGGGTCCCGCATACACGTCTGATGCGATCGTTCGCTGCTTCATCGTCTTCCGATCGATCGCGACGATCGATGATCCGACCGCGAGGAACAGCGCACCGGTGCCCCACACCGGCTCTGCATCCGATTGCGAGAAGTCGCCCTCGAGCGAGCGCCGGATCGCACCGTCGGTTCCGTACACGGTGAGGCCGGCGGCGGTGACCACGGTGATCTCGTCGGCGGCTGGCCCGGGATCCGCGGTGGTGACCGGATCCTTTACCGGGATCCGAGCGATCGCGGTGTGCTTCACGGCATCGACCAGCGTCACGCCGGTGCGGCCGATCACGGCGATCCGATCACCGCGCGCGCGGAGGATGCCGATGAGCTCCGCTTCGAGCGCGAGCTCGCCGATGGGCTTCGCCGCCAGATCGTAGAAGTGGATCTTCCCGTCGGTGGCGCCGACGGCGAAGCCCGACGGCAGCGCGGTGATCGCCATCGCCTTGTACTCGCGCAGCACGAGCTTCTCGTGTGGTATCCCGCGCGCGGCCAACGCGATCATGAAGCGCAGGCCCGGCGTGTCGGCGCCGCGGCGCAGGGCCTCCGCGAAGTACGCCAGGGCAGGGAGGCCTCGGTTGTCATTCAGCTCGCGCCGACCCTGTGCGATCAGGCCCGTGGTCAGTCGCTCCTCGGCGAGCTTCGCTGCATCGCGCGCTTCGCCGGCGCTGTGCTCGGCTTGGCTCCGGCTCCGATTCGCCGCGAGTGACAAATACGCCATCACCACCGCCACTGCGCCGAGCGACGCCATGGTGCCGATGATCAAGCCGCGCCGCACCAACCGCGCTCGCCGCGCCGCGCGACCCGCCGTCACCGCAAAGGCGCGTTCGTCGTCGGTGAGCGCTCCCGATCGTGCGGCCAGCTTCCTCAGCTCCGCGAGCGCTTCACCGCGCCACAGCAGGTCGCTGCGCCGCCCTGAATCGAGCCAGCGCCTCGTTGCCGCTCGCACGTCGCCGAGCAGGGCGCGATCCGCGGCGTCCTCGTTACGCCAGCGTGCGAGGCGATCCCAGCGCTCGGCGAGGCACTCGTGCACCACCTCGACGATGTCGACGCCGTCGTCCTCGCGCACGACGAGGAGCCGGGCGTCGATCAGGTGTGCGAGCACGCCGGAAGCACCGGGAATCTTCGCGAGCTCGGTGCGCGGCGCGGGAATGCGCGTGCCATCGCTCGCGACCAGGCGCGCGAACAGATCGCGCACGACCTCCTGGTCCTTGCGCGCGAGGCTGCCGTACAGCTGATCGGCATACGTCGAGAGCGCGCCCGCGACGCCGCCGAGTGCCTTGTACGCGTCGTGCGTGATCCTCCGCGCTGGGCGGTCGCGCGTCTTCCACAGCTGCGATGCCGTGAACGACAGCAGCGGCAGCGACGCCGGCCGCCCCGCGACCTCTGCAACCATGTCGTCGACAACACGGGGATCCACCGTGACTGCCGCGCGCCGCGCAGGCTCCGTGACGATCCTGCGCAGCGCCTCGGGCAGCGGAGTCGCGAGCACGAACACCTCGAACCGGCCGCGGAATGCCTCCTCGCTCTCGATCACCGTCGCGAAGTCGTCGCGCAGCGTGACGACCACGCGCACCGGCGCCCCCGGCCCATCGGCCGCCGCGGCG